>JAJCYM010000089.1 GCA_029262895.1 Roseivirga sp. | reverse complement strand
TTAGGTTAGATATTTAAAAAATTGCTTAATTGCTTCTAAAGTAGACTCGACAAACCTTTCTGTTCTAAAATACCTGACTGTTTTGACGAGTCTTTGAACTTCTTAAATCTGTCTATTGCTAAAATCTCCTCTATGGCCTTTATCCTGATAAGCGCATGAAAATGATTGGGCATTAAACAGTAGGCGTATGTGTTTGCTATTGGTGAAATGTACTTTTCCCACTGTCTTAAGAAATAGTTATAGTTGTCTTCTTCACGAAACAAGTTGTCACTGCCATTGGCATGATTGTATATATGATAGAATGTCTCGGGTTGGAGCCTACTCATACTCATAAAGCCTTTTAGAATGAATTGATGACTTAGGAGTAAATGGCGAGGGCTTGAAAGCGGAATTCCTGTTGAATTTAAACAGATATAGTTACAAATGAGTAATGTAACACTCTCTAATCATTATGTCTCGGAAACCAATGTCGACAGGTTAGTATTTAATTCAATTTTTAGCTGGGCCTAAGCTGGATTTAACACTGATGGCTCCTTTTTCAGATAAAAGAAACAGCTCCTTTTGACCGTAGTCTGTCATTTATGAGTGTAGTTTGTCATTTAGTTGAGCCTGAATCTGTAATGCAATGAAAAGAACATTATATTGACTTTGAATTGAGAAAGAGCTTTCATCGGCTTTTTTAGATTTTAGAAGTCAACAGTACTCTGTCTCACAGAATTTCGACTTCAAACCCGGCCATTTTCTTAGATAATCTTGAAGACCCATTAGCCTATGGTTCTCGGAGAAATAATCTCTGCTGATCCAAGCTTTTGGACTGATACTTGCTTACCTGAATGGATTTTAATGACAATAAAAATTGTGGAATATGGAATTGACCAAAACTAAAAAATTGTTGCTACTATTAACTATACCTCTGGAAATGTTGATCTTATGGATCGTGTTTTCAGATTGGAATCAGAATCAAATTGGTATAAGTCTATGGATAGTTTTGACGCTTATACTTTTAAGCAACATGTCATTGGTTCGTCACCTGGGTAGGCGCCAACAGCTCATAAAGGCTTAAGGCTGACTAAAAATTACCCTAACGAGCCAAAGAAATCATTTAATTTGGCAGAGTGAAAACACCTTTATCCAAATATTTTCTAGCCATTATTCCTCCAGAGCCAATAGTATCGGAGGTATATAAAATCAAAGCGCATATTCGTGATAAATACGATTCCAAGGCCGCTTTGCGTTCCCCTCCTCATATCACATTGCATATGCCTTTTCTCTGGAAAGAAAAGAAAGAGCAGCTGCTCTTGGATAAACTTGTGCATGCAAGTAAAAATTTTAAAACCTTTGAAATTACCCTGAATAATTTTGAGGCATTTGGACCAAGAGTGATTTATATCGTTGTGGGTCAAGATGAAAATCTGATGTTACTTCAGGCAGGTCTTGAAGACTTTGCTAAAAAGGAGCTCAACCTGTTTAATGCTACACGTTACGCCTTGCCCTACTATCCGCACATGACCGTGGCATTCCGAGACTTAAAAAAAGAGGTTTTTCCCCTTGCTTGGGATGAATTCAAGAACAAGAGGTATGAAGCGACTTTTGAGGTTTCATCCATTCATTTGTTAAAGCACGATGGAAAAAGCTGGCAACTTCTTAAGGAATTTCAGTTATCAAAAGAATAATGGATTTTGATCTTGACCTGGTTACCAAGAATCAAGCTGCCTTTACCCACAGCATAATCCCTCCTATTCAGCTCCAGGCTGCCCTCCAATGTTGTGATGCCATCCTGAGCTTTGCGAACGAAAGTAATTTCGATCAATTTTGTTGTGGCTTTGACCGTGAGATTTCCTTTCACCAAGAACCCCTCGGTTGTCTTTGAAATGCTCGTGGACTTGAAAGATATTTCCGGGTATTGTTCAGTGGCAAAGTACTTGGATTTTTTCAAATGCTTGTCCCTTCCTTTGATACCTGTTTTAATAGTATTTACAGGTATTTTGACCAGAAAAAATGAATCGCTAAGATTTTCCGGGTCGAACGCAACTTGGGCATTCATTGAGGCAAAAGAGCCTTTAACATTAATGCCCGCATTTTTGATAGTAAAGGTTACTGGTTTTTGCTCCTGAGCCTGGACCACAAGAGAGCAGGCGAAAATCGCAACAAAGAGCAGTCTAGAAATCATCGATGACACTTCCGGATTTGATCATATCGGCATAATCTGTCAATTTTAACTCCAACTCACTGGGCCCTCGAGAATATGACGCAATTTCATAAGGATTAAAATAGAAGATTAAGCTCTTGTCAATAATAGCGAAGTTATCGTTGAGCTTAAATTCCTCATCTTCAAAAAAGAAACCTGATTCGGATAAATCTTGAGAAGGAGGAATTTTATTATTCATTCGAAACTCAATCTCTGCTGAACGATAAAGGTCCTGTTCGAAGTCAGCTCTCAGTATATCACCCAAGGCAATGGCCTTGCCGGTTTGAAGGTCATAGCTTTTATAAACGAGATATGAGTTTGGGTGAGCACCACCTGTGTAGGAGAAGATGGTGGTAGCCACGCTTATAAATTTCGGTGCCTGAAAAATGATATCAGAGCTAATTTCGAGACTCCAAGGATTGGTATAATCTGGAAATTCTTTAAGTATGGCCTCGTACTCATCAGAAATTTCATCAATTAATGACTCAAAGCTTTTGGGTGTTTCTTTTATGAATGCATAGGAGAAAATGTCCTCTTTAATGCCCTTGTTTACTGAATCAAGGACCTGCTGGCTACCGCCCTTGGTGATGATGGGGTAATTGATGTCTACATTCAAGCAAGGCTGGCTACTGCTGTCCGTTGCGCAAGGGCCCTTTTTATCATTGATATCCCTTAGCTCATAGGTTATAAAAGTGGCCGAAGGAACGACCTCGGGTTGAGTTACATCCTGTTTTTCCTTATCCCCGAAAGAGCATCCGGCAAGGAGAGTTGTTATTAGTATAGAACACCAAAGTGACCTCATCTTACCAATTAAAAGTAGTGTGCTTTTCGTCCCTGTTCAGGCGATAACTCTTCAGTTTGTCATTGGCCTTTACATGCACAATGTTCTCCTGGTCATCAAAGCTTTCCAGTAAAATCAGATTTGTAACCTCTACGCTTTTCACTGCTTCCACACCCTCTACTTCTATATAGCACCACCGGGCTTCACCTTCTATTTCACTGCCAAGGTAATTCAGTATCATTTCTTTATTATCAACAACGATGCTCAATTTACTTAGTATATAAGCGCTGATAAGGCTGTCGAGTTTTTGAGGATCCTTGGGCTTATAGGTTTCAACAGATTCCAGATTGTGAAATTTCTTCAGGCCCACTTCCAGGTCATCGATAAATATGCGTTGCGCAATTTCCAGCGATTTATTTTCAGCATTGTGCTCAATGTCACATACACTCATGTGAAAAGGGTGTAGGATTAATCCTAAACCCCAAACTACCGTACATATAAAGCTCTTGAGCATGGTCATCTGTTTTGTATGCCGATTTAAAATTAAGTTTTAATATTACAATCTTAATGAATTGCCATTCTGTTTCGCTTTCCTAAATCAATAAATGGACCAATTTACATTTTACTTCAATTTTGGTACGAGGCATATCCTGGATATTGCGGGATATGATCATATGCTCTTTGTAGTGGCACTATGTGCGCTCTATGTGGTACAGGACTGGAAAAAAGTGCTGATTTTGGTCACCGCTTTCACCATAGGTCATTCAATTACGCTGGCTTTAAGTGCTTTGAATGTGATTGATGTGCGAACGGATGTGGTTGAATTTCTTATCGCCCTAACCATTTTTATAGCCGCTTTCTCGAATATCCTGCGAAGGCAGAATACGCTTCGGCCGGGCTTTATCAATGTGAACTACTTTTTTGCGCTATTCTTTGGCCTCATTCATGGTTTGGGTTTTGCAAGAAGGTTAAAGAGCATGTTGGGCAAGGAAGAAAGTCTTGTCACCCCGCTGTTGGGTTTTAATCTTGGTCTTGAGTTGGGTCAGATTATTATTGTAGTCGTCTTCATGGTACTCGCTTTTATTTTCGTGGGACTGGCTGGCGTGTCAAGACGGGATTGGAATCTTGTGATTTCATCCGCCATTGCGGGCATTGCAATTACATTAATGATAGAAACAAAATTTTGGTAAACTAAACTATAAAACAATGAAACGAGTAATCATCGCTTTTGTCGCATTGCTTGTTGCTGCACCGGCTTTTGCACAGGTGATAAATAGCAACCACGGTAAGAGATTTGAACAAATGGAGCGAATGCTGAGAGATCCAAGCGTTTATCGTACGGCCTCTGGAGCTCCGGGACATCAATACTGGCAGCAGAGGGCGGACTATCAGATTGAAGCGGAATTGAATGATGAGAACCAGCGGCTCACCGGTTCAGAAAAAATTACTTATTGGAACAATTCACCAGACCCTCTTGACTATCTCTGGATCCAACTGGACGAGAATGTTCGAAAGCCGGATAACGATTCTTACAAGTTTGATCCGAGCAGAGTGAGGCAGCGAATGACCTACAGTCAGATTGATAATATGGATGGGCACGATAATGATTGGGGCTACCATATAGAAGAAGTCAAAGATGCCAAAGGAGTGGATATGGTGCATACCATCAATCAAACAATGATGCGCATAGATTTGAAGTCTACCTTGAAACCGGGCGAAAAAATCACTTTCAACATTAAATGGTGGTACAATACAACACCCCGAAGCATCTCAGGTGCAAGAGGCGGACATGAATATTTTCCCGGAGATGGTAATTACATCTATACCATCACAGGCTGGCATCCAAGGATGGCCGTGTATTCAGATTTCCAAGGTTGGAACAACAAACAATTTACAGGCAGGGGTGAATTTGCCTTGACTTTCGGAAATTTTGATGTGAAAATGACTGTGCCAAATGACCACGTTGTAGGGTCAACAGGATCATTGCAAAACGCAAAGTCAGTGTTGACGGCAGAGCAGCAAAAACGATGGACACAAGCACAAAAGGAGTTTGTGGAGCCTGTTAAGATTGTGACATTGGACGAAGCCAAGGCTGCTGAGAAGGGAAAACCAACAGGAAAGAAAACTTGGCATTTTAAAGCCGAAAACGTGCGTGATTTTGCCTGGACCTCTTCCAGAAAATTTGTATGGGACGCCATGGCAGCAGACATCGAGGGTAGGTCAGATCATCCAATGGCCATGTCTTATTATGCTAAGGAGGCTTATGGCATTTACGAACCCTATTCCACTAAGGTGGTAGCGCATACCATTAAGACTTACTCCAAATACACAATTCCCTATCCGTATCCTGTAGCTATTTCCGTAGAGGCGTCCAATGGAATGGAGTATCCTATGATCTGTTTCAACTTTGGAAGAACATTGCCTGATGGCACTTATGCTGAATCAACAAAATATGGAGCCATTGGAGTGATCATTCATGAAGTGGGACATAACTTCTTCCCAATGATCATCAATTCAGACGAGCGCCAATGGACCTGGATGGATGAAGGTTTGAACACCTTCGTTCAATATTTGACAGAACAGGAATTTGATAGCAACTATCCTCACAGAAGAGGGCCGGCATACAAAATTGCGCCTTATATGGGTTTGCCAAAAAATCAGCTGGAGCCAATTATGACGAATTCTGAGAATATCATTCAGTTTGGCTCAAATGCTTATGCCAAGGCAGCTACAGGGATGAATATACTTCGTGAAACCATTATGGGCAGAGAGCTCTTTGATTTTTCCTTTAAGGAGTACGCTAAGCGATGGGCCTTCAAACACCCCACTCCTGATGATTTGTTCAGAACATTGGAAGATGCATCGGCTGTAGACATAGATTGGTTCATTCGCGGATGGTTCTTTTCAATTGACAATGTGGATATTTCTATAGATGATGTACGCTGGTTTGAGCTGGATAGTAAAAACCCTGAAATTGAAAACCCTCTGTTAAGCGCACAGGCGAAGGCAAACAATAGGGATATTGCTGCTGAGCGGAACCGTGCTGAAGGCAAGAAGTTCTATGTAGAAGAAGACAAACGCCTACAGGACTTCTACTATAGCTACGATCAATTTGAAGTAACGCCCGAGGCCAAGCAGGCCTATCAGCGTTTTAGCGCTTCTTTGAGCGATCAGGAAAGGGCTTTGTTGGGTAGTAACAAGAATTTCTATGAAATCGATTTTTCCAATGTTGGTGGTTTGGTAATGCCTATTATCATTGAATGGACATTTAAAGATGGCAGCAAAGAAGTGGAGCGCATACCGGCCTATATCTGGCGTAAAAATGAGGAGAAAGTGACCAAAGCCTTTATGAAAGACAAGGAAGTGGTTCAAATCCGAATTGATCCGGATAGGGAAACCGCAGATACTGATGAGGCCAATAATTACTTCCCTCGTCAGAACAAGCCATCTCGTTTTGAGCTCTTTAAGAGTCGTGGAGGTGCTAGAGGGCAATCTTCAGGGTCTAACCCAATGCAGAGAAGTCGCACGGGCGGTAGCAA
Organism: Roseivirga sp.; assembly: GCA_029262895.1. GTDB lineage: Bacteria > Bacteroidota > Bacteroidia > Cytophagales > Cyclobacteriaceae > Roseivirga. The sequence goes on along the minus strand of JAJCYM010000089.1, from coordinate 147,636 downwards.
TTAAAATAATTTTGAGTATCAATTCTCTTGAGCCCAGGGTTTAAACCCTGGGCTATTTTAGCTAGAGATGCTCAAGCACTTAACTTTCCGGGAGTGACTGGAGGCGTCCGGTAAGCGTAATAAGCCATTACAACCTCCATTGCCTGTTGAATGGCGTGATTAATGGGCATAAGCTTTGTTCCCAAATCCTCATCAATGCTGCGAATCTTAAAATAATAATCGCTCATCATTGGCACAGACTCTTGTCTTTTCATGGCTGCTTTAATTGCCATTACCGTGGCGGGCTGGTTTTCTTTGATTGGCTTGCAAGTGATAAACTGAGCCTCTCCTCTTGCATCCCGATTAGCGGAGTAGGCAAACAAACGGCAGATTAAGCCCCGATAAGGATATTGGCTGCAAGTTCCTTTTTCTAATGAACCGAGTACAGGTTTGAAAATCACGCAGGTTGGTGTTTTCTTATCCAGTAGTTGTTGATAAACAGCCTCAATGCGATCGGTCAGCAAAAGGTGAAATGCAAAAGGAAGAAATTCCAAGGGAGTTGCCTCAATATCTGCTTTGAAACAACACTTGCCGCAGCCTGCAAGGCAATGTAATCCGCTAGTGGTTTGGAGCATATTAATTTCCTGATCAAGAGCAGCAAAAACTTTCTCTAGTGCCTTTACTTTGCGGATTATCGACATAAGGTCGGTGGCAATGTAAACCTTTAAACCCGGTTTCCTTTAGTTTCGACCCTACTTGTTGATTAGTGAATTGAAGTGAAATTTTCCAGCAGAACAAATTATTAGTTGATTAAACAACTATTGTGATTAGAAGATGTAAAAATTCTCTTGACTTGAGAGGACAGCTTGGTGAAACCGATCTGCCCCCAAACTAGAACCGGTTGATGGATTTTTGTACTAGCAAGAAGACTTAGGTTTCTTTTACTTCTGCACTGACTTACATTTTAGATTGAAAAAAAATCTCACAACCTTTTATATTAACTACACGTGTAGTAATATTGCTACTACAGATGTAGTTAAAATGAAGATCAAGCTAGACGACTTACAATATCGGATCATGAAAATCCTTTGGCAAGAAGGTGAAGCTTCGGTGGCCAGGGTTAGAGATTTATTAAAGTCCGAGCGTGATTTGGCCATTACTACCGTGGGCACAGTACTGACCAGATTGGCAAAAAGAAATTTGGTAACGCACTTCAAAGAAGGGAGACAGTTTATCTACAAGCCCGCTATCTCAGAAAAGAGGGCTCACAGCTCGATGGTTCAGGGTTTAGTAAACCAGTTGTTCAAGGGAGATCCAGGCACACTTTTAAATCATTTGATTACTGAAAATGATTTTGACGAAACCGAGTTAGACGAATTGGAACGAAAGATTCAGGCCTTTAAAGATTCGAAAGGTAAAAGCTGATGAATATGGATTATGAGACCATATTAGTGTTCCTCGCAAATTATCTGATCCACAGTTCAATACTATTCGGGATTGTGTTTTTAGTAATCAAGACGAGGTTGTTTTCCAGCCTAAGAGCCAAAGAACTTCTTTGGAAGTTTGCACTGATTGGTGGTTTTGTCACCAGCTTCATTCAGCTATCAGCTGAAATCAGTTTTTTGCCAATATCCACTAAAGTAGAGCGCGTTATGCTCGCTGATCCTGAAAGTTTGAATAGCGTTGTCGAGAGCCGTACCATCATATTTAGGGCACCCATACCTGTTCAATCCCCAGGCCCGGAAGCACGGATGCTGATTGTACCTGCATATGACTGGGAGCGGATTTCAGTATTATTAATCGCTTTCATATCCCTGACACTATCCATTATGTTCTTATGGAGTCGGCATAGATTCTTGAAAGGCCTGGAAATGATATTGACTCAAAATGCGGAGATCAAAAGGCTAGTTGCAAGGCTTGTTTCGTCCCTAAGGCTCAATTCAGTAATCAGAGTCTACCATTCCAGGAAGTTGAAAAGTCCTATTGCCTATTCAAACACTAAATTATGTCTTCCTGAAAAGGCTGTTGACGAACTTGATTTCGAGCAAAAGAATGGAGTGCTGGCTCATGAAATAGCCCATATTTATAGGAATGACCCCGCTTGGTTATTTTGGATCAATTTGTTGACCAAAGTATTCTTCTTCCAGCCTTTGAATCGAGTGATGCGCAGGCAGATTAGAGATATCATGGAGGAATCTTCTGATCAACTGGCGGTGAAGCTCACAGGGAACACGCCAGCTTTTACCGAGACCCTGCTTAAGGTAGCCAGGTGGACTAATCAGCGAGAGGTACCATATGCCATGGGGCTTGCTGGAAAATCTGCGCTGAGAAATAGGATCAACTCGCTATTGGATGTTGAAGGCCAACCTAATCGTAAAACCAGACCCATTCTGCTGACTTTGGTGATGCTGATTATGTTGACATTTGTGGCTTTTGTTTCTCCTGGAATTTCATCCGACAGCACGCCAGAGGTGATGCAAGAAGGAGCAACTTATACTGATGAGGTAGAAACACAGGAGGAAACACCCCAGTCTGAACCAGTAACACAAGAGCAATTGAAAGATTTTGATCAGCAGAAGGATTCATCAGCAATTGACGGTGGTCAGAAACTCATTCAGCAAAGAGAAGAGGTAGATATTACACTTTTAGAAATACCAAAACTGAGTGACAAAAAGCTGAGAGGTGGATTTTTAAGAAAGGAACAGCAACTATTGAAAAGCATTGATCTCAACAGTTTCATGCCAAATGAGGCGATAGAAATTGATAACCCTAGTGAAACCCCACAACTCACTATCCAAAATGCGAGGGCTGTTCTTAATGGCGAACGAAGCGCCTGGAACGTTGACTATGACGCATTCAAGGAAGATTTTTGGCCAATGCTATTGACCTCCGGCCTCCTTAAGCGCAGGGGCAACAACACCGCTGAATTGACTTATGATGCACTTATTGTAAACTCCAAGAGGGTCAGTAGTCGGCAATTGCAACCTTTTCGGCAACTGATAGAGGCACATTTTGACCAGGACTACTGGAGCAGTTTTCAATATAAGAGAGAACGATTCAAGGCTGATGGGATCAAACGTTCAATGAGTAAGGTTTACACCATGCTGGGGAGCCGCTATGAAGGCCCATCCGGATTACCTAACCCTAATGTAGTGGATAACTGGCAGGCCTATAGAGAAGAATTGGCCGAAACGTTACTTGAGGACGGGGTTATAAAACGAATTTCTGACAATGTCAGCGTTAAGTGGAGAAAGGGCAAAGTCTTTATTAATCGTAAGAAATTTACCGGTGACGATTATTTAAAATACAGATCAATTAAGAACAAACATTTCCCGGTTCGGGCGGTCTAAACAATCAAACATTAATTCAAAATTTATGAAAAGCGACATTCAACTCAGGACTATAAAAACTACAGCTGTAGTTTTTATGATACTACTAATATCATCATCCTTCAGCGGGCTGACTTTGAAGGCACAACAAAAGGAAAACGAATGGATCGATGAATTTATAGCCACTTATAACTCAAATGAACCTACCAGGATTCGAGGTATGCTTGTTGAGAAATTCCACAAGGCTTATCACAACACCACAAGATATTGGCAAGGTGTCTTTAGGGAGTTTGGAGCCGTTGACCTGGTTTCCTTTGGTAAAGACAGCATTAATGGTCGAGCGATGATTTGGGCCAGGAGCAAACAGACTAAGAACTTTGTGGGGTTTGCCTATAAACTATCCGAATCAACGCCCCCGATCATTAATCGGATGGGCGTAATACGAGGTATGATCCCGTCCGGGATGAAAAGAAAGTCACCCGATTTAAAGCAGGTTGAACAGGATATTAAGGAGTACCTGGCAGTACTTGGTGATATTGACGCTTTCTCAGGAACAGTATTGGTGGCAAAGGGAGATGAGGTTATTTTGAATGAGTCTATAGGTTATTCAAATAGGGAAGAAGAAACGCTCAACGAATCGAATACTAAATTCCTCATCGCATCGACCACTAAGATGTTTACGGCCGTTGCCGTGGCACAGTTAGTTGAACAGGGACAGCTTAATTACGATGATGCTGTTTCCAAGTACTTGTCAGATTATCCTAAACATATCGGTGATAAGGTCAAAATCCATCATCTACTTACTCATAGTTCTGGCATAGAGTTGGATGAAATGAGTTCATACAATAAGGGAATGATCAAAATTCAGAATCTTGAAGAATTTTACAAACTATATCTCAAGCATCTTTCGAAGCTGAAAAACTACAATGACTTCGAATTGCCGGAAGAGTTCAATTATACGAACGAAGGCTTTGATTTGGCTGGTTACATTGTTGAGAAGGTATCAGGAGAAAGCTTTTATGACTATGTGGCAAAGAACATCTTTTCCAAAGCCTCAATGAATAACACGGGTGACTTTCAAATGGGAAAAGACATTTCAAATTTGGCAAAGGGCTATTCAACATCTAACTCAGGTGCGCGGAAGCTAAATACAAAAAGTCTTCCGCAAAGAAGTAGGCCGGCCGGTTCATTTTATTCTACACCTCTTGATCTGTTTCGGTTTGTCACAGCATTGCAAAAAGGAGAATTGATTAAGAAGGAGAGCTTTGAAGAGATGAATAGCCCGAAAATCACCTCATTTGAAAACAGCATTTCCAACTCTAAATATGGTTATGGTATGACACTCGGATCTTTAGGCGGAGTTAAATCATGGGGCCATGCAGGTGTAGCTCCTGGGGCAAGCTCTCGCTGCAATGTCTATCCCGAATCTGGCTTTACCGTCATCGTGTTATCGAATTACGGCAAGGCTGGTGCGGTAGTCGCCAATTATATTAGAGATCTGATTCATTTCGATTTGGATTGAGGGATCAACCGGAACAGATCATTTTGATCTTTTAAGAGATATGGCCATCCGTTTCGGCTCCTCTTCGCTGTCCTCATTCGAAAAGAAAACACCTGTGAGCCTGTTTTTCCGGATATCCGTGAGGTAAATGATCCCCATATAGGTCGAAGGTGTGTTGACCACAAATTCAATGGCGTAATCATTTTTGAGGGGATGTATGTAATATTCACCCGGCTTTGATTGCTGCTGATGAGTTGAAGTAAGTGCGCTATCGGCTTGGAAAATAAACCTTTGCCCGGCTAAATAGGATTTGCCACCGCTGATATCCCAAGTCGTGTTCTGTATTTCCAGTGGTTCATTGTTCTTTTTGAATTTCAAAGCATGAAAGACATATTCAGTAGGAATGTCATCAATTGTAGATTTTAGCACCAGGACATTTTGTTTATTAAAACCGCCATAAAGAGTGTCTATTTGGCCATTAAAGCGAAACTCACTATTCGTTCGCTGAACGGACCAGAACTCTTCACCCTCCCATGAATAGCTGACTGCACTGTCCTTACTAATCATGCTTAAAGACATCAAGCCGGCAGTGTAGGTAATGGCGGAGTCCGGTGCTGCACTTTCATCAAGCTCTAATTCCCCGTTGTTTTGAATCATCATATACACCGGTTGTTTGGCCTTCACGTAGGCCATTACCCAGGTGCCTGATAACTCCTGAGCATGAAGGAAAATCGGTACAAGCGTGAAGAAAAGAATAAGTACAACGCTGCGCATGCAGCTAGATACGAAAAAATGAATAATAAGGCCGGGGTGAATGACTTATAATATTCTTGCGAATTGTTTTTCCCATTTTCTGCGCTCTTTCGCAAAGCCAAACGCACCAATGAGCATAATAATGCCTGTGGCCAGACCCACCATTCCAAAAAATGGAGTTTCTGGAACTCTGGTTAGGGTTTCGGAGGCAAAGGCCGCATAAAGCCCAATGATAGACCAATACATAAACGAATAATGCCTCATGATCCAGCCGTTACGTTTTTTAATGACTGGGATCATTCCCCCCAAAACAGTCAGGGCGCTCAATACCGCTGCCCAGTGAAAAATCCCGAAATGCCCGAACAGACCATAAATCATAAAGGCAGTGGCATTGAGAATGGTCATGGAGGCTATATATACATAGCCAACTTGTTTGTGTCGCTTGGTTCCTTTTCTCATGGCCAAAACCATAGTGCCAGAAACTGTAGAAAGCAATGCTGCCAGTAGATGCACCATGCCGAGATCACTATGTACTAGATTTTCCATTTTAAGCGCTTATAAATGCTAAGGGAAGGTCGGCTAGACCATGAAGCATGACTGCGGCCAAAATAGAGCCGTCCTTTTCACGGATAAAACCCAATGTCAAGGCAAAAATTCCAGTCCAGATTGCCCATGGCCAGGTTGGTGGTACTGTCACTATAGCATGAGATAGCCCAAACAATGCAGCCGCCAAAAACAGGCCCCAACCAAATTTGACACCTTTGATGCTAAAAGGCTTTCCAAAGTATCTGTTGAATGCTGATTGAAGGTAGCCCCTGAAAAGTAGCTCTTCACCAAAACCTACGATAAATAGATAGTACAGGATTTTTGAGCCGACAGGAACAATACCATAGGTGAAATAAGCTACGATCACAGTCAATATACTTAGCCAGACAACTGTATTGATTCTTTTATTGGGAGTGCCCAAATCATTTCTGGTTGGTAGGGCATCTGTGGCCCTGGGAACAAAATAAAATGCAGTAAGAAAAGCGATACTCAATACGATTCCCCCAGGCCAGTCACCAAAACCCCAACCCAGAATGCCGATCAATAGAAAACTCATGCAAGCCGGTCCGACAACAGAAAAGGCTCTGAAAGTCAGCTTGAACGAATCCGAATAATCTTGGAAGTAAATGCCAAAATCTCCCTTTTTCTTATACAGAAGATGAATGACAGCCAGTGGAACTAGAATGGTGACCACCACTTTGACTAGGTATCTCAATACTACATTATCCTTGGTGCTCAGCTCCAAGGGGATATTTTTTACGTTCAAAAAGACGATTATGGTTCCTATCCATATAAGTGATGGAAGCAGAAAGTCTTTTGCCAATGATCCTTTGGCTTCTGGAATAGTAGTGTTCAAATCTATTTATTTAACAAATGCATGTTTGATTTAAAATCATATCCAAGGAGGCAGGATTTGCGCTTCTACGGCTCCTATGTACGGGGTTGTTCATGGCCTATCGATCCAACCACTTTTTAAAGTCCTGCACCCGATCCCGGCTTACAATAGCGTCCATATCATCATGGTCTTTGAGAATCAGTCGGAGCCTGCTGTTAGAATAGGTAATAATGTCCTTTACCGCTTCCAAAGACACAAGATATTTGCGATTGATTCTAAAGAAACGCTCCGAGTCTACGAGTTGCTCTATCTGCTCAAGTGCATAATCTATGATATAGCGCTTATCATCGGTTTGTAGAAATGTGGCCTTGGCTTCACTGAAAAAGTAAAGCGCATCCTCGGTGTTAATCGTCTTAATATGCTCACCAATTTTGACTACAAAGCGCTCTTTGTACTGCCGCGTCATTTGCTGCATGGCTTTTTCAATCAAGGCCATATTTAAGGCAGGCTTTGATTCTTCTTGTGCCCCAAAATGGTTTTTAAATTTCTCGAGAGCTCTTTCAAGTTCAGCGGGGTCAATGGGCTTGAGTAGATAGTCAATGCTGTTCACTTTGAAAGCCTGAATGGCATACTCATCAAAGGCGGTCGTAAAAATTATTGGTGCTCTTACATCAGCCTTTTCGAAGATCTCAAAGCTCAGACCATCTGCCAATTGGATATCCAGGAAAATGAGCTCAGGCGATTCGTTTTCGCCCAACCATTTAACTACACGCTTCACGGAGTCCAACTCTGCCAGGATTTCAACATTGGGTTCGGCCTCTTTCAGCAACTTTACCAGCCTTTTGGACGCCAGAGATTCGTCTTCTACAATCAACACTTTCATGACTCAGACAATTCTAACAGTGGAAGCTTGACCGTAAATTCGTTGTTGTTTTCTGTGATCTCAACGGCTGTCTCGCTTAAGAACTCATAGCGGGCCTTGATATTACTTAGCCCCATGCCCGGAGAAGGTTCGAGTGGGATGGTTTTTTTCTGCAGGTTATTTTTGACTACCAGAAATTTTTCGTCTTCTACAAACAAATCAATAGTGAGTGGTTCCTCCTCGGCAATGGTATTGTGTTTGATGGCATTTTCCAATAGCATTTGGATGGCAATAGGAGGAATCATATTCTGCTCGTGCCCATTGACATCAATGTTCACCTTAAGCTTATCATCAAATCGAATCTTTTGGAGAAAGACATAAGCGTTGACAAACTCTAATTCCTGTTTAATAGTAACCACTTCCTGAGACCTGGTATCCAGAACGTAGCGATAGACTTTGGAAAGTTGCCTGATGAAAGCTGCTGCCTGATCCTGATCTTCATAAACCAAATTGGTCAATGCATTAAGGCTATTAAATAGGAAATGAGGGTTTACCTGATTTTTGAGAGATTCATATTTGGTGGCCATTTGTTCGCGTTTCATACGCTCAGCATCCAATGAGGCCTTTCTCCAGTTGTCTAAAAAGGCCTTGGCGAACATGAAAAAGGTGATTAGGAAGGTAATGCCTATTGATACCAGAACATCCAACCCACCCCAATTAGCGTCAACATCAAGTATCCAGATATAGGCCTGATTAATAGCAAAGAGGATTGTAGGTGTATAAACCACAACAGTTATAAAACCCACTAAAAATCGCTTGCCAGGCTCTTTTAACCATGAAAGTCTTCTGTCCCAAAACCCAACTAAATATTCGTTGCCTTTCCAAAAGAACACCCACATGAATCCAGAATAGCTCATAATAACGCGGATGGCGTAATCTGAATTGTCAAGCAAACTCGGATTGAAAGCAAAAGCCACCGCACAACCGAGTAAGAAGATCAGAAATATCTCTTTAACCTCTTTGAGTAAATTTATTTTGGATGGCTTAGCCCTCATGACCTAAATATAATATTTAAATGGTGGCCCTGCTGAACTGCTTTTTGTACTTACCGGCCCAATAGCTAACCAATGGTAATCCAATTAAAGCAGGTAAAATCCAGGGTACCCATCCATACTGATCAGGTAGGTCGAACATTCTTCCGTTTTGAACCAGGAAAGCTGTGATGGCAGCTATAAAACTTCCTGTCATTGAATTCATATGAGCAAACCACCACCACATCTTTTCTTGCTTGTCTATGTTTCGGAATCCTTTGAAGTTTACATAGCCTGTTTGGCTAGTGAAGAAGCCGAAGATCAGGCTTAGGTATCCGACTAAGGAACCGAAGTCGTTGTTGATCAAATTAATAATACCATAAACAAGAAGTCCTGACCCAAAGGCCATTGTAATGACTGCAGCTGTCCAATCAATCAATTCTGGCTTCATGGTTTTTTTGATCTTTAGTACACGATAGCCACTAAAAGCCATGTAAAAGCTGAAGACAGCAATAATGGTAAGGAAGAAATTGACTCTTATTAAGGTTACCACCAGTAATGCACTCACGAAAACCCAGAACATTGACCAGAAAAAAATCTTCCCTACTTGTCTGTGCAACTTTCCTCCTTTCTTTCCGAAGAAGGCGGCCAGTATGCCGGTGACCAGAGACAGTGCACCGGCAGCTACATGAGACCAGATCAAGATTTTTTCCAGGATTTCCATATATCGGTTTTTGTGAAACGCTCTAAGTGAAACTTGGACAAATTGAGTTCTAAACTAATTATTTTCCGCAGTTCTCAATTAGAGCTTGAGCCATCTCTATACCCCAGGTTGGTGAGAAACCTTCTCCCTGTGCTTCTGCCTTAAACATAGGAATGGTCTTCTTAGCGGAGGTGCATGGTCCCTCAGTTGATGAACCAAAGAACTGTGCCGTACCAAATTGCATTTGTGCCATAAGAGCCAAAGCTCTTGGGTTTTCGGGATTCATACTTACTGCCTTGCCAAAAATTTGCGAAGCCTTTTGGCTCAACATTGCGCCTCTACTACCGGGGTCTGCCGCTAACTGGGCCATATAATTAAATCCCTCCAGCGCAACCACTTCAGAGTCATTAGGAGCCATTTTTAAGGCCTCATCAATAAATACCTTTGCCTTGTCGGTATAGCCATCTTTCGTTTCCAGAGACTCTGCTCTGAACGAGGCATTGATGTAATTCAAGGCAGCGTAATATTGTGGATGCCATTGGTCTTTTACTTTGGCAGCGATTCTTTCAAACTGCCCTGCAACGTTGGCAAAGTCTTGTTCCGATTGAACATTGCCCATGGCTTCTAAACCTTTGGTCATAGCCTTGATATAAGCTGATTGATTTTGTGCGTTAAGTGCTAGTCCAGAGATAAGCAGGATAATGAGTATGATGATTTTTTTCATGATTTTGAATTTTGTCTTTTTCTATACCCCAAATATGTTGGGTAAGTCTTATCTGTGAAAAAAAGACTCACCCAACCGTAGAATTACTTGGATGAACCGTAACGACCGAGTAAATAGATAAGATTTACCTCTAGTTCCTTGTCACCGTCAACAGTGAAAGCCGCCTGATCAAAACTTGGAGGCCCCATGTCGCCCATGGCATTGTTGGAAAATCCAAAGCCTTCAGTAGGCATACCTTCGGAGTTCATGTCGATTTCGGCACTGTCATTCGAATCGTGCATTGCTGCGATGGCATAGTCACCTGCGGGAACGTCCTCAATGATGATTTCAATACTGCCACCTGATTTCAAGGATTTTTCTGCACCGTTGAATATTTCTCCGTCCGGGAATTCACTGGATTCATCGAACAGGGCTACTCCAACACTTCCGCTACTATCTTTTACATTGTTTATAGTGATGGTTAGTGTGTATTTCTTTTCTGTTGGTTGCTTTTCAGTGTTGAAAAGACCCAAACTAATAATGAGGAATGTTACTAAGTACTTCATGATTTTTATGTTTAGAGATTTCTTAATTGATTTTCTTGTCCATTCTTGGTCAATGTGATGAAGAGGCCTACGAAAATGAACCTCTTAGCGGCTTGTCGAACAGCCTGGCGTTCGAAAACACCCTGCGCATTAGGACTGTTTGCATATTGATAGCCAAAGACATTGTCTCTCCCCAGGACATTGGAAGAGGAGAGGTAAAGGATAATATTTTGCTTGAAGAGAATGGCAGCATTAAGACTCAAGTCATGGAACGCTGGTGTGCCATCATTTTGAAACCCTGGTAGGTTGGGGTTGTGAAATGGTCTTGTGCTGGCATAATTGTATGTGGCTCCGAATTGGGTTCTTAAGGGTTGTACAAAGTGCTTGATTACCCACGAAAAATTATGAGAAGACAAAAAGGAAGGAGTTCCTGAAATGCTGAAGTCCTGGTAATTTCTTTCGGAGTCCACATAAGAATAGGATACCCAGTAATCTGTGTTCTTAACCGTTTTACTATCTCTCCAGAATATATCAACGCCCTTGGCCTGTCCAAATCCAGCATTGTTGTAATTCAATGGGTTGAAATCGTTGGGTGAAGAGAATTTCACGAGGTTTTTGTAGTCCTTCTGATAACCCTCGATTCTAAAAACGCGACCATCATGAATGTACTGGTAGTTCAAAATGTAATGAGTCGCCTCCTCTGGCTTTAAATCAGTATTGACCAGTGCGTATTGATTTTGAGGGGCCTGAAGAAATGAACCATAAGCAAAGGAGAACTGGCCTTTTTCGCCAACCTTATAAGATGCTGCCAGCCGAGGGCTTGCCCAACTTTGATTCAAGAGGGAAGAGTTTTCAAAACGCAAACCGGCTCTAAGTATAAACTTGTTGGAGGCAAAGTAGTCAGCCTCTACAAAGGAGCTGGTGATGTTGTCTGTAAAGTCAAATTGAACAGCAGCTTCTGATGCTGGATCAATGGCCCTCTCAAATTTTTTGTGGAAATATTCGGTTCCAAAATTGACAACAACTCTTTCACTGGCATCCCAATTCAATCCCAATTTAAAGTGTGCACCGACTTCTTTTCCGTTGACCTTATCTCTGTTGAAAATAATGTTCTCGGCATTAGAGGTTGTGGAAACGCCCCCTCTGATTGACAATTTGGAACTCAGAATGTCTTTATAGGTAGCATTGAGATAGAAGTAGTCGTTGCTCAAATTGATGGTATCTTTTAAACCTCCTCGGTTGATATTAGGCTGGCGAATGATGAAATTGGATTGGTCGGCATTGGCATACACTTTTAACCAACCGTTACTTTTGACTTTTTGTCTAAACACTATTTCGCCAACGGTGCTTACCGGGGCCTTTTCCCAATCGAAAGCCTGCTTTACCAAATCCTGGTAGGGCCTTAAATCCGTGTGTTGAATCTTGCCTGAGAGAGACGTTTTTTCCCAGCGCTTGGTATAAGCAGCATCCCCACCAACGGACATCAATGAAACGTCTCCTTGTGTTTCTGCCGCAATATCATTGGAATTCAGCACCAGCGCAGAAGAAAGTGCCTGACCATACTCTGCTGAATAACCGCCAGTACTGAAAATGGTGCCTTTGAAAAGAAAGGGACTGAACCGACCTCTGGTAGGAACATTTGGGGCAGTAGCACCAAAGGCGTTGCGGGCCTCCATACCATCAATAAAGACTTTGGTTTCATAACCTTCTCCTCCTCTTACGAACAGTCGTCCTGACTCTCCAACCGTTGCCGTACCCGGGAGCGTGTTGATCGCCCCCATAATATCTCCGGCTGCACTTGCGGTAGTTACAATGTCCAGAGGTTTGAGCACTGTCACCTTCTTTACGTCACTGGCTTCAAAGGCTCCGGCCGCGATGGTGACCCCATCTACTTTATTTATTTCCTCTTTTAGGCTAATGTTTACTTCAAGTGCCGATGCGCTTAGATCTACGGGCCTTTCCAGAGTTTTAAAACCGATAAAGCTGATGACCAGAATTTGATTTCCGGTCTCTTCAGTTTCAAAAGAGAATGTCCCATCAGCTTTTGAATTGGTTCCATCGAAGGTGTCCTTCAAATAGATATTGGCTCCGGGCAGCGTTTCTCCTTTTTGATCGGTAACTACTCCGGATATGATGGTTTGTGCATTCACCATGGATGCAGCTACCATTAATGCGAGAATGACGAATATTTGAGTTTTCATTTGACCTTTGGGCTTTTTGATAATCCAAAGGTGCTTTGCGCTACGCTTCTTTATAAATAAGACTTACCGAATCGTAGAATTAGGCAGACGAATTGTATAAGTGGGGAGGGATTGGTCGGTTTGAGACCTGTATACAAAAGGCATAAACACTATACATGTTGAGCTTAATATGTATAGAAAACACGATTTTTTATACATATTAAGTTCAACATGTATAGAAAGTGGCTATATTTATACATATGAAACTTGAGTTATTGCCTCCAACGGCTGCAATTGAATCCATAGAAACCAGGGCGGTATTGAAGAAACTGACCTTAGCCCGGGCTTCCTTGGCTGAATTAGAAGGAACCTCTTCAACAATACCCAATAAACAGATACTCATAGATACATTATTACTTCAAGAGGCAAAGGACAGTTCTGCCATCGAAAATATCATTACTACACACGATGAGATGTATCGTTCTACTGCCGATACAAAGAATTTCCCCTCTCCAAGCTCCAAAGAAGTCTATAAATATGGAGAGGCATTAAAGGTTGGGTTTCAAAAGGTAAAGGAGAATGGTTTTATCTCGATCAAAGAGATTTTACTGGTTCAGGAAATCATAGAAGGTAATGATGCAGGTATTCGTAAACTTCCAGGCACGGTTCTGAAAAATGACTTGACTGGGGAAATAATATATACACCCCCACAGGATTATGTTGAAATACTTGAACTGATGAGTAATTTGGAAAAATTTATCAATGATGAAATCCCATATGATGCAGATCCTTTGATAAAAATGGCCATAGCCCATCATCAATTTGAAAGTATACATCCATTTTTTGATGGTAATGGACGTACAGGAAGGGTTTTGAACATACTTTATCTTATTAAAGAGGGGCTTTTGAGCCTACCAATTCTTTATCTGAGCAGATACCTAATTAAGAACAGACCAAAATATTATGAACTGATTCAAAAGACCCGGACAACTGGTGAGTGGGAGGAATGGTTGCTTTATGTACTTGATGGGGTTGAAATAACATCAAAGGAAACTACAAAGTTGATTAAGGAGATCAAAATCTTGATGATGCAGGCCAAGCAAAAAATAAGAAATGAAGAAGCCAAGATGTATAGTCAGGACCTTATAAACAATCTTTTTAGGCATCCTTATACTAAGGTTGAACTGCTGCAGGATGATCTGGGGGTAAGTCGAATAACGGCAACAAAATATCTGAATCGCCTAGCTGAAATTGGGATATTATCAAAACTCAAAATGGGCCGAACGAATTATTATATAAATCGTCAGCTATTTGAGTTACTTAAAGAACTGTGATTGTTGAGTGACTCTATTTTTAAAAAGGCAGCTTGCCTAAATCCACATTGCCACCGCTCAGGATAACCCCGACTTTTTTATGAGCAAAAAGTCCTTTGTTTTTGATCAAAGCAGCTACAGGTACCGCGCCAGAAGGCTCAATAACAATCTTCATGCGTTCCCAGACCAAACGCATTGCCTCTACAATTTCTTCTTCGGTTACGGTATATATGTCCTTTACTAGTGGATGGATGATACCCCAGTTTTTGTCTCCAATTCCGGTTAAGAGTCCATCGGCAATGGACTTTGGCTGAGGCATTTTTACGATTTCACCTGCCTTTAGGGAGCGATAAGCGTCATCGGCATTTGCCGGCTCACCGGCATAAACAACGGTGTTTTCTGAAAAGTAATTGGCTGATAAAGCGGTTCCTGCCAAAAGGCCCCCTCCACCTACCGGGGTTAGGATGGCATCAAGGTCTGCATGGTCCTCTAACAATTCCTTTGCGGATGTAGCCTGGCCTTCTATGACCCTGTAGTCATTGTAAGGGGAAATAAAGGTGGCGCCAGTTTCTGCCTGAATTCTGGAGGCATTTTCTTCCCTGGCCTGTTGAGTTGGTTCGCAAAAGGTGATTTGCGCACCATAACCAGCCACCGCCTTCTTTTTTACCTCAGGCGCTGTGCTAGGCATCACTATATAGGCGGGTATTTTGCAAGTCTGAGCAGCCATAGCTACTGCTTGAGCATGGTTGCCTGAACTGTGTGTGACAACTCCTTTTTTCCTGGTTTCTTCAGGGAGGCTCAAAATAGCATTTAACCCCCCACGAGCTTTAAATGCGCCAATTTTCTGAAAATTCTCACATTTAAACAAAACCTCGCAACCGACAATTTGGTTGATACTTTTTGAAGTCAAAACAGGAGTCCTGTGAATAAAAGGTGCTATACGCTTATGGGCATCTTCTATTTGTTGAGCACTAATCGGAAGGGACATGATATGGATAATTTCTTCGAAACTATCTATGTTTTTCTGGATTGCAAAGTGCTGCTATTTATTCCAAAGAATCAGGATGTCAATATCGCTGCTTAAAGACCTGAAAAAATGACCATTGCCCGCTCTGACAAAGACCACTGAGCCGGCCTGGACTGTTACAGTTCCACCGTCTGTTTGAAAAGTACTGGAGCCATTTGCAATGATGTTGAGTTCATCTGTGGTATGTACCAAACGCCCGTCTCCACCACGGGACATTGGCAGCATATAGAGTCCGAAAGTGACTGATCGTTCATTCAAGAATGGGTTCCATATGTTTGCGCTACCAGATCTACCAGCTTCTGTTTGGGCTTTTGTAAATTTTGTAAAAGGAGCTTGAGTAGCACCCGTAGCTGACTTTAACTCGGTCAGGATGATGGTAATTTTTGTGTCAGCGTTGGTAATCTCTCTGCTCACACCACCGGCTACAAATACCACATCGCCCTTGGCCATACTCACTTCTTCTCCATTGATATTCATTGTTCCACTGCCATCAAAGAAATGGTAGACCTGATCTCCATTCGGGCTGGAAGCAGCAACGTTAGTACCTGTCGCAACTTCCATAAGTTTTGCAGACATGGTTGATTCATTGAGAAAGGTGAGAGAGGGACCGCCTGCTGCTGCTAGGTCACTTGATAGACTGGCAACATCAAAAGCAATTAGGTTGGGCTCTACATCCAGATTGAGAGCGGCTGAAGTTTCTAATGTGCCTAAAGATGCTGTGATGCTAACAGTTCCGCTGGCAACGAGTCGGAGCAAACCCGTATTGGATATTGTGGCCAATGCAGTGTTATCGCTGGCCCAGTTGATGGGCTGGTTGGTCAGAACTGCACCATTGGCATCTTTGACAACTGCTACCAATTGAAAGGTCTGATTTGGTGCGCCATTGAATGAAGTTTGACCCTGGATTGCAATGGTGTCGGGTGTTGGAACGCCCTCTTCATCACTGCCGCAGGCAAAAGTTATGGTGACGAGAAAGAGGAATGTGAAAATCGGGATGAGGGCGTTTGCATTTTTCATGTGTTACTGTTTTTTCAAATTGAATTCTCTTATTTTTTTCCAATCAGGGTTTTGGCTTTGTGCAGCCTGATAGACATTCACTGTAATGCTATTGATTGCCTCCATGTTCCATTCGTACTTTTGGAGTAAGGACTTTTTAGGATCAAACTCAATCAGATTATACTGCTTTGAGTTCTCGGAAAACTCTCCGAAGTAACGCGCCAGCACATCGGTTTTTCCACTGCCTATCCTTCCATCTGAGAGCTTGTTGATAAAAGTGTTGAAAGATTTGATACTGAACTCTTGTGACTTTTTGCCATCGATTTCATAATCCAGGAAATTCAGAACTGCGCAGCCATTTAAAACTTCAAAACCCTTAAGTGACGCATCGGCACTTTTCCAGGTACTTCCATCTTTAACTTTCACTTGACCTTTCCAATCTCCTACAAAATTGCGAAAGGCATCGAAACCAGGGAGATTGCATCTCCCGCCCTGATCATAGGTGTGTCCCTTAATTCCTGCTGGCCAAGATGGCTTCTGTTCTGTTCTGGTAAATTCCATAATCCAGTTATGGGTCCAGGTTTTGCCGCCATCAAAGGTGAAAGCGTCATCCCAGCGAAGGTAGTGAGGGGTAATATCTGAAAAGCTATAGCGGGTAAGCGTATCCCCTTTACCTCCAAAGAATTCACCGCGACCGTGCCTGAATTCTCCAGTGAGAGAAGACATGCCTGATTGGTTGTTTCCAGGCCAATTCAACCAGAGCACCCATTTGTCTTGATCGAAGTCATAGTATCGTAAACTAAAGCCCTTAATACCCGTTGGCCTTTGGTCGTTCCAAAGTTCGAGAATGGCGCGACCTTCATTTATAGCATAGATTTTTGCTTCAGATTTGATTTGATCTGCCCAACTTTTATCCGGCTGTTGAACTCTCAAATTTACATCCCAGGTACCTACCCAAAAGTCAAATTGCCGGTCTTTTGGTAGTTCGAGATAGTTAATACCCTGGCCATAGGAATTTATGGCCATAAACAGTCCAAGAAGAGTCGCGATGCAGTTTATTCTTTTCATAATTTCTGTGGTTTTACGCGCTCAAAGTAGCCAACGATACCCCACAGGTGTGTGAAATTGCTGTAAATCCAGAAGGAATTGCTGTTAACATCAATCCAGAGAATACCCTGATCAGGTAACGCCAAGTCTGTGATCTGCTACAGGCTGGGACTAATTTACAAGGTATTACAGTCTTTTAGCCGACAAAAATATTTGGTATCACATATCTATGTGATTTTGCTGTAGCCTCTCATGGAAACAGCGTTATGGGTGGCAAGTTCAAATCAAAGACTCATGATAAACCATGTTCAATTACTTTTCTCAGTAAGGCAGGGAATAGAAGAGAATTAAGAGGAGACCCTGCTTGATTGAAGACCAAAATGTCAGCTAGATCACATTTGCTCAGAATCTCTGCCTTAAGGGCGAACATGGTCCGTAGCCAATTTCAAGATTGGCGTTTTGGCTAATGAGATAGAGCATATCACACCATTGTGTGATTGAATCAACCTATAGTATAAACTATCAGAGATGAAAATCTTTAAAATAAAAACCAACTAGTTATGAAGTTAATTTCCCGAATTATTGCCCTTGCCATTCTTGTTATATTTTCTGCTTGTGGATCAAGTGATGGAGGCGACCCTACGCCTGAACCGACCATTGATATTGCTGTTAGAACCATTCTGGTCTCGGATTCAGAGAATAACGCCAATGCTTCGGACATAAAGGTAAGCTTCAAAATTCCATTTGATGAAACAAGTGTAGATCACTATCGTGTTTTTGTGGTTAAAACCAGTGGTGCATCAGCGTTTGACCTTGCCGCGGCAGAGGCAGTTGCAGCTGGTTCCTATTTGAGAATTAATAAAACGGGTTCTGCTATTTCAACCAGCCTTTCTGAGAATACTCTGGACAGTAGTGGAGAGGCTATTGTTGAGGCCAGGTCATATACTGTTTTTGTATTGTCTGTTGGAACAACAGATGTGGAAGGTGTTTTGACCAAAGCAAGTACAAACTTAACCTTGGCTAAGACAGACATTCTGGAAATTTTTGCGGAGCTGCCGATTGGAACAGGGGGCGTTATTGTGGATGCCGATGGAAATGTTTATTCGGCAGATTTCGGAGCTTCATTATCCAGTGCACCTGGCACCTCGCTCTACAAAATTACTCCAGCAGGTGAGGCCAGTCTTTTTGCTAGTGGATTTACAGGTGCTTCAGGAAATACCATAGGTCCTGATGGAAATATATATCAGTCAAACATTGGGAATGGACAAATCAGCAAAGTTACCATGGCCGGAGAAGTTACCGGTTTCGTTTCAGGGATGAGTTCTCCGGTCGGCCTTGTGTTTGATGCTGCAGGCAATTTATATGTTTGCAATTGCGGTGACAACACGATTAAGAAAGTTACTCCGGCACTGCAAGTGACTACTTTTGCCAGCGGCACTATTTTCAATTGCCCGAATGGAATAGCCATTGATAATACAGGGAACTTATATGTAGCCAATTTTGGTAATGGGCGTGTGATTAAGATCACCCCAGAAGGCGCTTCTAGTACCCTTGCTACCCTTCCAGGTTCGAACAATGGACACCTCACCTTTTTCGGAGGTAGTTTATATGTAGTGGCCCGAGGAGCCAATCAGATATATAAAGTTTCACTTGGTGGCGCTACTTCGTTGCTGGTGGGTAATGGCACAAGAGGCCATGGAGAAGGAGCGGCATTGCAAGGTGAATTGTCGTTACCAAATGATCTAGGATTTAGCCCTGATGGTAAGTTCTTGTACATCAATGATGGAAAACCAACCGCAGGGGCCTTGTTCAAACCTTCATATATAAAGAAGGTGAGATTAGAAAAGAACTGATCAATTAAAGCGGGTTAAGCTGAAAGCTGGGAAACAGGGTGATCACACAAATATGTGTTTTTGCCATGGTCACAGAGGGATTAATAAGCCAGGATTGTTGCACACCTAACATCGCAGCTTTATGAGACCTCTTTTTCGAATTTTTTGCCTTGTAATTCTTGTAATATTCTCTGCCTGTGGATCGGATGATGGTGGTAACCCCGGCCCTCAACCTGAGATAGATATTGAGGTTACGGCTGTTCAAGCAATTGATTCTGAGAATTCAGGAGATGCTTCAGATATTAAGGTGAGCTTTAAAATCCCGCAAGATGAATCCAGTGTTGACCATTATCGGGTTTTTGTAGTCAAGACGAGCGCCACCGGAGGTTTTGACCTTGCCACGGCCCAGACTATTCCTGCTCGGTCTTTTGTGAGAATTGATAAAACAGGTTCTGCTATTTCAACCAACCTTTCTGCTACTGCACTAGACAGTGATGGAGGCGCTGTTGTGGAGTCCGTGTCCTATAGAATTTTTATTTTGTCTGTTGGTATCACCGGTGTAGAAGGCGTTTTGAGTAGCGCTAGCGCGCAATTGACCTTGGCCAAGACTGACATTGTGGAAATTTTGGCAGAACTGCCGATTGGTCTTGGTGGGCTTGTTGTCGATGCTGATGGAAACATTTATTCGGCAGATTTCGGAGCTTCTCTATCGAGTCCTCCGGGCACCTCTTTATATAAAATCACTCCTGAAGGTAGTGCCAGCTTGTTTGCCAGCGGATTCACGGGTGCCTCGGGAAACACCATAGGCCCGGACGGAAATATCTATCAGTCTAATATTGGGAATGGCCTAATCAGCAAGGTTACCATGGCTGGGCAGGTCTCTGGCTTCGTTTCTGCCATGAAGTCTCCGGTCGGATTGGTATTCGATCCGGCAGGCAATTTATATGTCTGTAATTGTGGTGACAATACTGTTAAGAAAGTGACTCCGGCATTGGAAGTGACCACGTTTGCAAGTGGCTCAATTTTCAGTTGCCCAAATGGAATTGCTATAGATGAAACAGGGAACTTATATGTAGCCAATTTTGGAAACGGGCGAGTGGTCAAAATCACCCCGGATGGAACCGCGAGTGGACTTGCCACACTACCGGGGTCAAACAATGGACACCTTACTTATTTTGAGGGCCGCTTATACGTGGTTGCCATACAAGCCAATCAAGTGTATGAAGTCACACTTGGAGGTGCCACCTCAATAGTGGTAGGAAGTGGCGCAAGAGGCCATAGAGAGGGGGCTGCACAACAAGCGGAATTGTCATTGCCAAATGACCTCGGGTTTAGTCCCGATGGCAAATTTTTGTACATCAATGATGGAAAACCAACCGCAGGTGGCCTGTTCAAACCTTCATATATTAAGAAGGTGAGATTGGAGAAGGACTAGTCGGTTTAAACGAGTCTCTCTTTAAACGCTTTTACTACGGCTTCAGATTTAGAGTTTACTTCTAACTTCTTGTAGATACTCTTGATGTGAGACCTGACGGTGTCCTGGCTGATAAACAGGGCATCGGCAATGTTCTTGTAGCTTTTTCCCTCACACAGCTGAAGCAAGACATCATGTTCTCGTTCTGTTAAACCGGATTCTTTTTTTCGCTGAAAGGAACTCACCACCATTCTGGCTACCTGGGTGCTCATAGGTGCACCTCCGGCAAGTACCTCACGAATGGAACTCACAATTCGTTCAGGTGACGTACTTTTGATAAGATAACCTGAGGCACCAGCACATAGTGAATCAAAAACGAGCTTGTCATCTTGATATACCGTGAGCATCAGGACTTCAATATGCCGATTTATGTCTTTTAGTTTTTTCACGGCCTCTATTCCAGAAATGCCTGGAAGTTGAATATCCATTAAAACCAATTCAGGGTTTACTACAGATAAATTTCTGAGGAGCTCCTCGGCATCCTTAAAGGTATATTGGCATATTAGGCCTTCGGATGTATTGATTAAAAGTGCCAGATTGATTCGGATTTCCGGATCATCTTCAACAATTACGACTCTGATATTCCTTGCTCTTTCAGTTTTCATATAATGCTAAATGCCTTCAAATTGCCTTCAAATAGTACCGATGTTCCCCCTAAATCCTCGTTTTCCACTGTTAGCCTTCCAGCCAACTGTTTGGATCTGTAATTCATATTTTTTAGGCCGTAACCTTCTCTTTCCTGCGTAGACTCGAGCCCGATACCGTTGTCATTAAGTCGAATCTTCAGATTATCAGATGAGAGAGCAAAATTCAAAGAAACGTGAGTCGCATTGGCATGTTTGAGAATGTTGTGCATGGCTTCTTTGAAAATCATAATCAAATTTCTCTTCCAATCCATATCCAGCTTATAACGTTCGAGATTCGATTCGATACACGCTACATTGAATTCGATTCCGGTTTTGTCGAAAAGGTCCTCGCCAAAATCTTTCAACATGATGGCCACATCATAGGCGGTGTCCTTTTTTGGATCAAGGGCCCAAAGGAAATCGCGCATCGAGCTATTCAAGTTTCGTGAATTGTCCTGAATTTTATCTACATATTCGCTCACCTCCTTGGAGGAACCATTTAGCTTTTGTTTTAGTACATCGCTAAAGAGAGCAATCCTGGTCAGTTTATTCCCCATCTCATCATGAAAATCAGCTGCCGCATTTTGACGTACCTCTTCCATCACATTGATTCTACTTAACTTTTGATGCAGACGGTATTGATGAAACAACCAGAATGACAGCAAGATTAACACTGCGATCAAACCGAAAAACCATGGTTTTAACCAAAAAGGGGGATCTATTGAAATGCGAATAGCTGTGGGTTCGCCCCAGACTCCTCCGTTGAGTGCAGCTCGAACCTTAAATGTATAATTTCCAGGGCCAAGATTGCTGAAGTTCACAGTTTGATTTTGCCCAAGATTCACCCACTGATCGTTCAGGCCATCAATTTGATAAGCATAGGTGATTTGGTCAGCATTGTCAAAATCAATCGCAACAAACTTGAGTGACAGCAGGTTTTGGTTGTAGCCCAAATCAATAGACTCAATTTCCGGAATGGGTGTTTTTAATGGCAGATGCTCATTCGAGACCTTGATCTGCTCCAGAATAACTTTAGGAACGGATTGAGGGGCTTGCATTTGTGATGGATCAAAAGAAGTAAGGCCGAGATTGCTTCCAAAATGAAGAGTGCCATTGCTGCTTTTTGCCGAAGATCTCAGAACAAATGAATTGCTTCTTAGCCCATCGTTGGTTGTATATCTTTTAAAAGACTTGTCGCTGTAAACGAATTTGTGAATACCATTGTCAGCACTCATCCAAATGCAGCCATCATCCGCTTCCTCTATGGATTGTATGTTTGGTATGGGTAACTCTCCTTTGGGAGTGTAATTAATAAATTCCTCT
Organism: Roseivirga sp.; assembly: GCA_029262895.1. GTDB lineage: Bacteria > Bacteroidota > Bacteroidia > Cytophagales > Cyclobacteriaceae > Roseivirga. The sequence continues at coordinate 125,031 of JAJCYM010000089.1, read as the reverse complement.
GTGTTTCTGTCAAACTCAAGTAAGCCAGTGCTGAAACCCCCAACCCAAAGCCTATCGCTGCTATCTTCATAGATTGCATTGATGGTATGAGATAAATATCCTGAGGTACGGACACCCGTATATAGGTAACGGTCAAATACAAATTGTCCCTTTTTTTTCTCAATCCTATAAAGCCCCTCGCGAACAGTACCAACCCATACTACGCCTTTTGAATCCACAAAGAGCTTTCGGCTTAAATTAGTCTTGAGGGACTCAGGCGCCTCTTCCACATCTTTGAAAATGGTAGTTTCATTACTTACCAAGTCATGCAGTAACAGACCAAAATTACCTATAGCCCATAACCGATTTTCTTTGAGAACAACCTCTACGAACCTGCCTTCATAAGGTAAAAGTCGAGTTGCTTTTTGAGTGCTAGGATCAAATTGAAAAAGTCCACGGCTGCTAGATAATAACAATGAACCATCATCTAATTCAAGTGCATGATTGACCCCAAAGCTAAAATGTGCGGGATTCCAATAGTCAATAACATGTGTTACTGACCCCGTGGGTTTATCAAACTCGAATAAACCGGCACCTGCCACAAAATAGAGTTGACCTGACTTGGTCTCCAGAAGGTTGACAATGTAATTGGCATAGTTAGGATCACCACCAGGATGCCCCTCTACTTGCGTTGTTCTAAAAATATCTGGCTCCTTGGTGGTATGATAAAGCCCAAAATCTCTTGTTCCAAGCCATAATCTACTGTTTGGATCGAGCCAAAAGCAGGTGAGTGGTTTGTTGAAATCAGCAATAGTTTGGGTCTGCTGTCTTTTTTTGTCAAAAAGGGAAACCCGATTTCCAACAGTAAGCAAAAATATATCTTCGTTTTCAAGGTCACTGTGAGCCATGCTCAATTGATCACTTTGAAAATTGTTGATTTCAACGACCTTCCATTTTTCATTTTTCCATTGAAAAATCCCTTTTCTCAATATTGAGATCATGGCATTGGAGCTACCGGTTTGAAAAAGATTTGTCACAAAGTTGTCGGCTGAAACAGGAGATGGAACAGACATCGGATTGCTTTGTTGTCTGGTCATTCGATGAATGCCGTCATTAGGTGATGTCATCCAAAGACTGCCTTGTTTATCTTCCATAAAGTTGTTCACTGAAATAATGGAACCGCCTTTCCGATTCCTGACCTCCAAAAATTGCTTAGCGTCTTCGTCAAACCTGAACAGTCCTGTGTGTGTGGCCAGCCAGATGTAGCCTGATCTATCTTCATAAATCTCTGAAACCTGCACATCTGAACTGCCTTTAATACGGACAGGTTCAAACTTGCCGTTTTCTTCATTGATCAGATTGATGTTGGTTCGTGTACCAATCCAATTTCTTCCTTTGCTATCGAACAAGGCACTGGCCACATAGTTATTGGCATGTGCAGCATCAACTGGATCATAGAAGAAAAAATGAAACTTGTTGGTTACCCGATCAAACTTTGCAATGCCACCAATATCGACAGTCACCCAAATATTGGCATCACGATCTTCGTAGAGTGTGCCCAGGCTATTGGCTCTGAGCGAAAAAGTGTCCATTGGGTCATACCGGAATGTCTCAAAGTTGAGGCCATCATATTTGTTTAGCCCATGACCGGTGGAAATCCATTTGTAACCATATTTGTCGGTAAGTAAGTCTCTTACATTACTGTTGGAAAGGCCTTGATCAACTCCTAGTTTGCTAACTTTTATTGTCTGAGCAAGTAATTGAAATGAAGAAATAGAAAATAGCAGGACAATGCATAGAATAAGCTTGTTAGGTATATCTATTCGGCTTTGAGCCACGGCTCTATTTTTGTGAACAATCTTAAAACGGCAAATGCCCTAATTGATACACTAATGAGCCACCAGCCAGTTTTCACCAACACCAACCTCAACTTCCATGGGAACATCAAGTTCCACGGCTGACTTCATTAATTCCGGGATTTTGGATCTCATCAGATCCAGCTCAGATTTGTGGACGTCAAATACCAGTTCATCGTGAACCTGCATTATCATTTTTGATTTTAGGCCCTCTGACTTCATCCAATTGTGAATATTGATCATGGCAATTTTGATCATATCAGCGGCACTGCCTTGAATAGGGGCATTAATGGCATTGCGTTCGGCATGCCCTCTGCCGACCATATTTTTGGAATGAATATCACGCAAGTACCTTCGTCTGCCTAAAATGGTTTCAACATAGGTCAACTCACGAGCTTTGTTTACAGATTCATCCATATATCGTTTGACGCCAGGGAATTCATTGAAATAGGAGGAAATGACTTCTTGTGCCTCAGTTCTTGAAATACCGATATTCTGGGCCAACCCGAATGCTGAAATGCCATAAATCAAACCAAAATTCACTCCTTTAGCTTTGCCTCTCATTTCGCGATCCACTTCATCAAGAGGAACATTGAAAACCTTGGAAGCCGTGGTAGCATGAATATCTCTACCGGACTTAAATGCTTCGATCATGCTTTCGTCTTTGGCAAAGGAAGCCACAATACGGAGTTCGATTTGGGAATAATCTGCGGCCATTAGTACAAAATCCTCAGACCTTGGGATAAATGCCTTTCGAATTTCTCTTCCTTTCACCGTTCGAATCGGGATGTTCTGTAAGTTGGGATTGTTTGAGCTGAGCCGGCCGGTTGCAGCGACTGCCTGCCGATAATCGGTATGAACTAAACCATCTACCGGACTTATCATGGTGGGCAAGGCGTCTACATAGGTCGACTTTAATTTTTGATACTCTCGAAATTCCAGAATACGTGCAGCAATAGGATGCTGAACTGCAAGTTTAGACAAGATGTCTTCACCTGTTGCATATTGGCCTGTCTTGGTCTTTTTTGGTTTTTCAATAAGCTTCATTTTTTCAAAAAGCACCACACCCAATTGTTTGGGAGAGGCGATATTGAACTCTTCACCCGCTAATTCAAAAATTTCCGTTTGCGCCTTGAGGCTCTCTGTTTGTAATTCTTTAGACATAGCAGCCAAAACTTCCGTGTCTATTTTGACGCCATTGTATTCAATGTCTGCCAGCACGTCTATTAAGGGCAGTTCTACCTCATCAAAAAGCTTTGTTACTTCATTTTGCTCCAGAATGGGCGCTAATTTATGTTTTAGTTGCAGAGTAATGTCTGCATCTTCCCCAGCATATTCCACCACCTTATGGACCGGAACGTCTCGCATGGTCCCCTGAACACCCCCTTTTTTGCCTATCAACTCTGTAATGGACACAGGAGAATAGTTAAGATAATTTTCGGCCAAAACGTCCATATTGTGCCTGGTATCCGGATCAATAAGATAATGGGCAATCATGGTATCGAAAATGGGGCCTTTTACTTCTACACCGTAATTTTTGAGTACTTGAATGTCGTATTTGGCGTTTTGAGCAATCTTTAGAATGCCTTCTTTATTGAAGACCTCTTTAAACTCATCAACAATTTTCTGTGTTTCCTCACGGTCTTCAGGTGTGGGCACGTAATACGCCTCTTTTGACCGATATGAAAAAGCAATTCCAACCAGGTTGGCCTCTATGGGGTCAATGCTATCTGTTTCCGTATCAAAGCAAAACTCGGATTGCATCAACAGATACTTGATGAGTCTTTTCCGCAATTTGGGAGTATCTATAAGATGATAGTGATGCTCTGTCGAATCCAAGGTTGATTTTTCAGCAGGTCCTTCTTCCTCTTCTGCTTCAACTACGGAAGGTGAAGTATCAGAGAAGAGACCCATTTGTTCCGCAGCCGCTGGCTTGGGTTTTTTGGCAGTACCTGTGCTGGCACCACCACCATCACCGAGTATCCGTTTCAAGGTAGTTCTGAACTCAAGTTCTTCAAATATCTTCTTGAGGTCATCCATCTTTGGCTTGGTATACTTCATGGCCTCCTCATCAAATTCAATTGGCACTTCGATGTCGATGGTAGCCAACTCTTTGGAGAGAACACCTTGCTCACCGAATTCAGCTACTTTCTCCCCAAGCTTACCCTTGAGTTCGTGCGCATGAGCCACAATGTTTTCCAGGGTATCATATTCTTTCAAAAGTTTGGCAGCGGTTTTTGGTCCCACTCCTGGGATGCCAGGTATATTATCAACTGAGTCGCCCTGAAGCCCGAGCATGTCTATGACCTGATCAATGCGTGAAATGTCCCACTTTGCGAGAATGTCAGGAATGCCCATCACATCAACGGCATTACCCATAAAGGCAGGTTTGTAGAGGTAGATATGCTCTTCCACCAACTGGCCATAGTCCTTGTCCGGGGTCATCATAAAGACTTCAAAGCCAACCTTGGATGCTTTCTTGGCAAATGTACCGATGATGTCGTCTGCCTCATAACCATCTAATTCGAGCACGGGGATGTTGAAAGCTCTGACAATATCTTTTACAATAGGGATGCCTATTTTGATGTCTTCAGGTGTTTCGTCTCGGTTGGCTTTATATTCCGGAAAACGGTCATGTCTGAAAGTTGGCGCCTTGGTGTCAAAGGCCACAGCAATATGTGTGGGCCGTTTTTTTTCTATGATTTCATAGAGGCTATTGGTAAACCCAAAGGGGGCTCCTGTATTCAATCCTTTGGAGTTAATTCTTGGGTTTTTGCTAAAGGCAAAATGCGCACGATAGATCAGTGCCATTGCATCCAGAAGGAAAAGAGATTTTTCGGGTTTACTCATTTTATAAAGTTAAGTAATCCGAGAAAAGAGGGAAGAAGTATGTGGGAATTAATTGGTACCCAGCCTGCTATTTTCCTGAATAAGATCGAGTGTGAAATCAAAGACAGCGTCTCTCTTATTTAGAAGGTCCTGAAAACTCTGAGTGATGTGGTAATCGGGGAAGGTACCTCGACCCGCGGCTACAGATACATCAGCGTTCACAAATTTTTCGTAGATCACGGGAATTTGAATGTTATGCTTAGAATTTGGCAACGCGTAGTTAAGCAGCATATTGGCTGTTCTCGCTTCGTGAGCACCACCAGTCTCTTCTCCTACCAGAGTCACATTGTCAAGCGAGCTTAGTATTCTAGCCAGATCAGCTGCAGCTGAAAAAGTTTTGCCTGAAGTCAGGACATATACTTGCCCTTCAAACTGGACATTTTCCATATCGAACCCAAGCTTGAACTCATCATACCAGTTCATCACTTCAGATGAGAACAAACCGTCTTTTTCATTTACAAAATATCGCTTCAAATAAGACTCTGCCCCAGCCACGACTTGAGTAGTATTAAAACTACCGTTGATACCGATCAGTTGATCAGTTCCAAAAATGTTCTGAGCTCTAATGTGAGTTTCAGAAGGATCTACCAGGTCACGACCTGCAATGATCTGATATAGTATGTTTAATAGTCTGCGATCGCCCCCTTCATTGCCTCGTAGATCCAGAACAAGGTTATCAAAGTCAAATGTCTTTGATGCCTTGTTATATCTGGAAGCGATTCTTTCGTAAAACCATTCAGGGTTTGCCTGAAAAGTATTTAGCGTCAGAACCAGCGTGTGAAGGGAGTCAATCGCATCTAGGTGTGTGAAATGGTAATATCGTTCGTGTGTCTTATAAAGAGGACGATAATAATTGTTGGCTAACATCACGTTGCCGGTTATCGCCTTTACGCTTTGCGTTGATATTTCCTGATTCGAAGAATAATCAACATTGAATGTGGCACTTGGGCCATACTTTAAGTAGTAGTAATAGCCAAAACGACTTTCAAGTTCTCTCTTCAACTTGGTTTCTATATGGCCATCGGTAATAGTAAGAGAAAGAAGGTCATTAAGAATTTGGTCAGACTTTTTACCGTTGATGCTCAGAAGCTTAGAAGCATGAGGAATTTCAACATCTTCAAAATCAAGATAGATTTCGCCATCTATGATGGAGATAGGGTAAGGGAAAAAATTGGATTGGTCAGAGGCCCTTTTGATTAAAGTGACATCTGGCGTCACGCTGGTGTGGCCACAGCGAATGTTTTGATTTAATTCAAGAAGAATACTGGAAAAGGCTTGGTTAGTTATGGTTTCAGGGAGTGCGCTAATCTTTTGATCTACTAATTTTTTGAATTCAGTTCTTGAGATATACTCATAAGGGTTGCCGTGCTGGGCGTCAATCAAGGAAAAGTAGAACCTGATATCTTCAGCAGCTTTTTCCTTATTTATGATTTCATGTGGGAGCTTGTCAGAAGCGAACGCAGCAACAGTCAGGAGCAGGAATGCTCCGATTAAGGTTGTTAACTTGACTAATTTGGCTGTTATTTTTGTCACTTCAGTACCCCTTTGGTTAAATCTCAGGGTGACTGAGAATGACAATGCATGCCCATGACTATAAAGTCAATGGACTTCGATTAATGATAAGTTCGATTTATGCGATTGTAATTTCTTTGTTGAGTTACCACACTCAAACACACCCTGTAGTCGGGGTTCTGAACACTCAGACAACAGCTACGACTGCGGTCATTGTGACATCGAGATTAGTCAATACAGGTGATTAGTGTTGAAAGTACCTGGGGACAGTAATGAAGGAAAGTTGTACTAGGTGTTTGTGAAAGTGAAACAAATATACGCAAAAATGCTTTTTGTCAAACTTTTTGTGTCGTTTACATACATTAATTCGCATTTTTCATGCTGTTAGCGAGTCGGGGAGTAAATCCTGTAGATGGAATTGTCCTATTGAGAAGGGGTTTCTGAGGGCCTGAGGGACATTTTTAGTTTATAATGCAATTTTCTGAATGTGAGTAACTTAAAAACTGCTTCGAATATTTTTTTTAGATTGTAGCACTTTCAAGTCAATAAAGGTGTCTATTTATACGTATTAGAGATGTTCCACCCAACTTCTTGGGGAACGATTATAACTGAATGAGGCAGGGATTTTTAGTGATTTTGTTGTTGGTGTTGGCTGAAAGTCTTTTTGGGCAACGCTTTGCTGGCTACCTATATTCTGACTATTCAGGTGTTTTGGGTGCTAAGTCACAGCCCGCTTCTCTGGCAGATTCGCCATATAAATATGATATCAATTTATTGAATGGGAATTTTTATGTGACCAACAATATTGCTTTCCGCAATAAGGCAAGTGAGAATGCGGGTTTGGTCAGGTTTATTAATGACAAGGAGAAGTTTCTTCAGGCCAACTTGAGTATAGGTGGTCTTTCTGCCATGCTCTCCTTACCGAGAAAACAAGGTATTGCACTTAACATGTCGGCCCGTTTTCATGCCAGCGGCAATGACATTAGCCCGGATTTCATACAACAATTTAATCGGTTCTCAAGGCCTGAATTTATAGGTAGGACCATAGTTGATCAGCAACTTGAAGTGGCCTTTGGGGCATGGTACGAGATTGGTCTCACTTATGCTGCAGTTATTAAGGACAATGGTTTCAATAGATGGAAATTTGGAATTACACCCAAATTGGTAAACGGATTGGGTGCCGGCTTTGCCCGCTTGAATGATTTGGACTATGAAATTGACAATCAATTGGGTGAGGTGCGAATGACTGATTTGCATCTTGAATTTGGTTACTCTTCAAATTTGGATGAGTTTGAGCAATTTGATGGAACCGAACCTTTTAGTAGCCCTAAAGGTATTGGTTTCAAACCTGCACTGGATTTCGGGGTTACTTTCGAACGTGTGGCTTTCAGAGGTGATCCTTCTGAAAGCTCGGGAACCCGACTGGACCCGGATATTACCTATGAATTTAAGGTGAGTGCGTCAATTACGGATTTAGGAATATTTAAATACGATCTGGGGCGGGCCTCAACAAATGCCCCTTCTTTACTGCCTAATCCTGGATTTTTGGATTTGGAGGGCAAATTCGATGGGTTGAGTAGTTTTAGAGAACTTGCAGATAGTCTGGCCACTATTTCCAATACAGAATCACTGGGCGGTCAGTTCACTGTGACACTGCCCACGGCCCTAAATCTCAATTATGATTACAACCTGGGCAATTACTATTACTTCAATGCCAATGTAATTGTTGATTTGACGCGATATATTCCGGCTGACTATAGGCTGAACCATTTGACCAATCTGACCCTTACACCAAGATGGGAAAAGGGGCAGCGGGGTTTTTACTTGCCCGTCCATGTCAATCAAATCGGTGATTTTCAGGTAGGCATGGCGGCAAGGTTGGGTCCGTTGACATTTGGCACGCAGAACATAGGTTCATTATTTAGCCAAACACCAAGCTCTGGAAGTTTCTTCTTTAGTATTAATATTTCAAAACTTAAGGCAAACTCGAAAAAGCCGTATTGTTTCGGAGTCAATCAGGGTAGTGCCAATACTACGCAACTCCGAAAACCTCTCTATAAGCGCAAGAAGTGGATTTTCTTCTAATCCATCTTCTGTCTACTGCATTCGTTCTTTGAAGAAGGCTAATGTTTTGGCGTACGCGTCAGCGGCATCATCAGAGTTATAACTGCGTTGGCTTGGGTTGGCAAAGGCATGCGCAGATTTGTAAGTATGCGAGGCCAACTGCTTATTGGCATCCTTCATATTGTTTTCGAATGCTGTGATGATATCCTTATTGATCCATCTCTCGGTTGCCCAGATGCCTAGTACATCGGTTTGAAGGTTTTTCAAACGCTCCACATCTTTTTCAGGCATGCCATAATAAATCACACATCCTTGAGCTTGTTTTGCCAGCAGTAAAGAGGCTTGAAGCGACCAACCACCGCCAAAGCACCACCCTATGGTATAGACCTTAGCACTGCTCCCTACATATTTAATTGCCCCGTTGATTATGGCTTCGGCTCTTGCTGTTTTTACACCGCCCATTAACTTACCCGCTTGCTGAGGGTTGTCGGTGACTTCGCCATCGTATAAATCCAGGGCGATGACATTGATATTGCCCAAATCCTTATAGAGCTTTTGGGCCTGTTTTTTTATGTGGTCATTCAGTCCCCACCACTCATGAATCACGAAAAGGTACTTATCGGTGGGAGCGGCTGCCTTTATTTCGAAGCCATTACCCTCACGCCCATCTGCAGTGCTGAAAGTGATATTTTTCCCATTTTCGGCTTGAAACACCAAAGGTGTTGGGGTCTCGTGCATTGACACAAAGGAGGCGTCAGCCGCTAGGGCAGCGAAGCTTTCGGTGGCAGGGGTGTGGCAGATGGTGATTTCACCTGAAACACCACTATCGCTAGCAATATTATAAGTAAAGGTGGAAATGAGGAACAGGGAGAAGGAAAGTAATATTTTCATGACACTTAATTTTAAACCCGGATAATGCAATAGACTTTCTATTGCGGACGTAACTTACTTCGAATCAGCCGCTTCGCTTCGTTTGTCTTTTCACCATAGCGGTGCTATGCTTTCAAAGCCAAACATCCTGATTCATCGCGATTTACGCCCTCATTACGTCCCCTATTGCATAAACCGAGTTAATCAGAGATCAAGATAGCCCATATTTCAAACCTTTGCTTGTACAGGAACGAATTGGGCCAATGCCTACATTAATTATTTCTGCTAAAGAAAATAAAGTCTGAGGCAGGTGGGGCAATGTTTTCGGCCCTCAGCAAGGTGGCTATTTGGCCACGGTGATGTGTGCCGTGATTGGCAACATGTACGACAATATCCTTCAATGGTGTTTCGAAAGCAGTGCCTTTAGTGTTTTGATAACTTATGATTTGCTCAAAATCAGATTGCTTCTCGAGGTATTCCAGCCATAGCGTGCCACCGGTTCTTAGAGAATCGATAGCCTCTGGAAGGGGCATAACCTCCCAAACATCGGGAATCTTAACATCCAATTTGCTGAGTCTATTGAGCCAAATAAGTTGAGCAGCAGCAGTATGTGAAAACAAAACGGAGACTTTCTCATTCTTAAATGAGCTGTTTGCAAGTGTTTCAGAAAAGAGGTTGTTGGCCCACAGGTTGTACTGATATAATCTTAAAAACTGATCTTTCATGGTTCTGCATTTCTGATTTGATAGCCTTTGAAACAGACCACAAGTAGAAGAGGAATCCAAATAGCATCGTTCATTATCAGGTGAAACCAGCCGGTTTTCCCCACTTCGCCCTCCAATATTGTGCTGTAAAACCAAATTGCTCCAACCAATTTTGTGATCGCTCCCAAACCGGCCATATACCAAAACTTTTTAGGGTAAAGTGCGCTCATAAAATAGGCGACAGCCATAAGCAAGACTGCCCGTCCCTGCCAGGGGATAATTCCTGGGGCCGATTCTTCCAATTCAGTGACCCATTGAAAGAAATTGTTTGGGAACCATGTAATAAATGCTCCCCAAGCTACATTATATACCGCCATAATGAGCAAAAACCCCCGCATCCAGTGAGGGAATAGAGGTTGGCCGGTCTCCATAGTTTTCATAACTTATAAGTGAAAATCAATGTTAGAAAATTCCTTGCGATTGATCAAAAAACGGCTGCAATATGAGACTTAAAAGGAAATCAATTACCACACTTACCCTGATTCTTTTGTTGACATCCCTGGCTTTTTTTACAGGCTTCAAGGTTGCGCAGGATTCAAAGATTCAGAGAACGCACGTTCAAATGGCTCAACAAATTGTTGATCTCAATTTCAGCGATAATGAAATTGATATGATGCTACCCGGTCTCAATCGCAGTTTGGGTGGTCTACAACAACTACATCAATTCGAAATGGGCAATGAAATTCCTCCAGCCATTTGGTTTGACCCTATGATTGGAGGGGATAGATATGGCGAACAAAAAGCCATAGGTTGGGGTTTCCCCGAGAATGTCGAATTACCTGACAATCGTGAGCAGCTCGCTTTTTATACTGTTGCTCAACTTTCTGTCTTAATCAGAGAAAAGAAAATTTCCTCGGTGGAGCTAACAAAGTTTTTCCTCAACCGGCTTAAAACATATGGTGATACCCTTCAATCGGTGATTACCATTACTGAGGAAAGGGCTTTGGCTTCTGCGAGAAGAGCAGACCAACTTTTGGCACAAGGCACTTATTTGGGTCCACTACATGGAATTCCATATGGAGCGAAGGACTTATTGGCGGTGCCGAATTATAAAACCACCTGGGGCGCTGGTCCTTATCAGAATCAGAATAGGGGGGATGAATTGGCCACTGTGGTTAAAAAATTGGATGACGCTGGAGCAGTGCTTGTGGCAAAATTAACTCTGGGAGCGCTGGCCATGGGAGATGTTTGGTACGGGGGGCGCACGAGAAATCCATGGAACCTGGAACAGGGGTCAAGCGGTTCATCAGCTGGTTCTGGGTCTTCAACTGCTGCGGGTCTGGTGCCTTTTGCTCTAGGTACTGAAACTCTGGGCTCCATTGTGTCACCTTCAACAAGAAATGGGGTTACCGGTTTGCGCCCGACATTTGGTCGTGTAAGTAAGGCGGGGGCGATGGCCTTGAGCTGGACCATGGACAAAATAGGGCCGATGGCCAGAAACGCGTTTGACTGTGCTTTGGTGTTTGATGTGATCCGAGGTACGGATGGAAAGGATTTATCCGTGAGAGATGTACCTTTTAATTATACAGGCACCGCAGACTTGTCCAAGCTAAAAGTTGGTTATATCAAATCTACTTTTGATCGCGAGCGTAATGGCAAGGCCAATGATGATGCTGTGCTGGACGTGCTCCGAAAACTCGGGGCAAAGTTGATTCCCGTGGAACTGCCAGAAGGCATTCCCTTAAATGGGATGAGGGGTATTTTGAGTGCAGAGGCTTCCGCGGCCTTTGATGCATTGACCCGTTCTGACAGGGATACACTATTGGTAAGACAGAGCGCTGGTGCCTGGCCGAATACCTTCCGTCAGGCAAGGTTTATTTCGGCTGTTGACTATATCAATGCGAACAGAGCTCGGTATGTGCTGATGCAGAAAGTCAATGCACTCTTTAAAGATTTTGATGTCATAGTCACACCAAGCTTTGGTGGACCTCAGTTATTGATGACCAATCTGACAGGTCACCCTTGTGTGGTGTTGAAGAACGGTTATAATCAAAATGGCAGTCCAACCAGTATTTCATTTCTGGGTAATTTGTATGATGAGGCGACTATTTTGAGTGTGGCCAGGGCTTATCAGGAAGCCACGGAATTTGATGAACAACATCCACCGAAATTTAAAACAGATTGAGCGATGCTACTAGCGGTTGATGCAGGCAATACCAATATTGTATTCGGTATCCATGATGGCCAAAATTGGATTCATGAATGGCGTTATGAGACAGTACCGGTTCGGAACCAAATCGAATATGAGATGTTTCTCAGACTCAATTTTCTGGAGTCAAACCTGGGCCTTGATACCATTGATCGGATTGTGGTTAGCTCTGTAGTTCCTCAACTCAATGATGTTCTCAGCAACTTTTCCAAACCTCTATTCGACAGAGAACCGCTCTTGGTTGGTCCAAAACTCTATGAGCATTTACCCTTGGTGACAGGCAACCCTCATGAGATTGGTACAGATTTGATTGCTAATGCCATGGCCGCGCACGTACTTTATGAGGGCAACGTGATTGTGGTTGATTTTGGCACTGCCTTGACATTTACAATCGTTAATGAATCCGGTAAGATTGAAGGGGTGAACATCGCTCCCGGTTTGAAAACTGCCATTGCTGCTTTAGTCGGTAACACGGCTCAATTGCCCGAAGTGCCACTGGAATTGCCAGATTCTGCCATAGGAAAAAACACCACTCATGCCATTCAGGCTGGTGTATTATGGGGTTATGTAGGCATGGTGGAAGGGATGTTGGAAAGAGTGAAGAAGGAATTTGACAAGCCCGTAAAAGTAGTGGCCACGGGAGGACTTTCATCCATCCTGCATCCATTGCATGACCAGTTTGACGATGTCAACCGTCACTTGACCCTTGAAGGTTTGCGATTGATTTCTGAAACTATATAGTCAGGAAGCCCTTATTATTTGACCTCAAAATATTTGAAGATTGGATACTTTACGGCCCCGTCTTTAATGCCATTCTTATCAAAATATTCATCAAAGAAATTCCAGGTAACGAGTCCATCATCAGATTGCGGCTCTAACATGTAGAAAATCAGGTTAGCCAGAGGTTGGGCTAAATCAACCATAAAATCACCCTTTTTAAACCGTTGGGTTGCAGGCGCAAATGCCCCTTCAACGCTTACCATGTTGTGCTTCTCAAAAGCGCGCTGCCCTTTAGTCATTTTGTTTACCGTAAAGACTTCCCCTGAAGCCCTGACGTTTTTCTCAATCTTGGTCACTTTGGCACCATGCTTTTCAAGGTGCTTGGCGATAAACTCCATTTCAGCAGGAATGATATAGCCTTTTGGTAAAGTGCTTTCCACAGTGGCTTCAAAGGCACTGTTATTAACGACATTTGACAGCTCAATAATGTTGGGTGCTCTTATATAACTCACCTTTCCATCAGCAGCTTTTACAGCCCGATGATCATAGGTGCGATATTTTTCAATGGGCTTATCCAAAGGCACCATTTTAAATCTCACTCCCTTCTTCACCTTACCACCTTGCTCTTGCACCAATTTTATGGCATCTGCTTCGGCCTTGGCATTAATTGCCATCATTTCATTGCCATTCTTGTTAGTGAACTCAAGTATTTCTGTTACAAAAGCATGAGTGGAAGTAATGCGCTGATAGAGTCTTTCGTGAGCGAATGCCTCGCTCAAAATGGCCATACGGTTACGCAGACCAAACTGATTTACCAGATACCTTGGGTGGTGATTATAAGTGAATATGGCTTTGGCAGGCCAACCTCCACGTCTTGTAAAGTAATAGCCATAAGGCCCCAAATGAACCCCGGAATTGTCTTTCACCTTCTTCGTTACTTCAGGCAGAATTCTGTCCCAGGTAAAATCATATGGTGCTTTTTCGCCTGCTGAATGATAGCTGGGTGCCCAGGTAAGAGAGTATCCGTGCCAAGTGCCATTAGTAGTATGTAGGTCAACAAATAGCGTAGGATCCCAAGGGACGATAATATTTTGAATAAGACCGTTGGTTTCCAAAGTCTCCATCTTAATGCCATCCCGATTGAGATCCCAGCCCTGGCTATTTGATCTGATGCCCACTTTTATAGGGCTGTCTTCCTGTGAAGGTCTACGGCCCTGCTCCATCTTGTCGTTTGAATCGGTATTATAAATAGGGGTGAAGAGGATAATTTGATTTTGTAGGAGGTGGGACTTATTTCCGTGTAAAATCTCTCTCAGGAGAATTTGTACAGCTTCTTTCCCCTCTACTTCCCCTGAGTGGATATTGCCCTGGATATAAATGATTGGTTTACCGCTGGCCTTTGCCTCAGCAGCAGTGGATACCCTTGGATTGGCTAACACCAGCACTGGTATATCCTTGCCTTCAAGGCTCGTGCCCATGGAGATTTGGGTCACGTGATTACTGCCTTTCTTGACTTCAGCAATAAAGTTCATCACATCCTGGTAGGTGGATGTTTCCCGATAACCTGTTTTTTCAGGTTTGATGATTAGTCCTTCGGACCACTCTTGAGCAGATACCGAAAAACACACAAAAAATGAGAGTAGCAGTATTAAGTTTTTCATTGACTTGTCGTTGGGATATCGAAAGTACCAAAAAGTCTCCTTTATTTTTATCGAAACAAATCGGGAAGGCTAATATTTATATAAATGGTAGCCCTTGAATTGTGTGCTATCTCTAAATTCAATTTGTAAACTAAGACTATGCATATCAAGAGAAGAGATTTCGTGAAGAGTACAGGTCTGGCGCTTGGATTAGCTTCAACTTCAAGCCTTGACTTTTTAAATGTCCTGTTAGATCAATCTTCTTTTAAGATGACCCCTTTGAGAAATAATGTGGGAATTTTTGAGGAACGAGGAGGTACTATTGCCTGGATGATTTCTGACAATGGAATTGTCGTGGTGGATACTCAATTCCCTGATCAGGCAAAGCACCTGATAGATGAGATTAAGAAAAAATCAACCAGGCAAATTGATTTGTTGGTCAATACTCACCACCATGGAGATCACTCTGGGGGAAACATCGCTTTTAAGGGCCTAGTGAAAACTCACGTTGCCCATAAGAATGCAGTGAAACACATGAAGTCCAGGGCAGAGAGTAACAACTCACTGGACAGATCGCTTTTACCCGCAACGGATTTCAAGGATAATGCTTCTTACAAGGTGGATGGCGAGACCATCTCTTTGAACTATTTTGGTGCGGCTCATACTGATGGAGATGCGATTATTCACTTTGAAAACGCGAACATCGCCCATATGGGTGATCTACTCTTTAACAGGCGATCTCCTTTTATAGATAAAAACGCAGGGGCCAGTATTGCTAACTGGCAGGTGGTACTTGAAAGTGCCCATAAGCACTACGACAATGACACCCTATTTGTGTACGGCCATGCTGGACAGGGTTACAAAATACAAGGTGGAAAAGATGACCTAAAGGCCTTTGAGAATTACCTGGGTAAGGTGCTGGAATTTGTGAAGAAGGGAGTGGATGCCGGAAAAACCAGGGAGGAACTGGCTAAGGCAACCAGCATTCCAGGTGCCGAAGAATGGAAAGGATCTCAGCAGCGACCTGTTAATGCAGCATGGATTGAAATAGTGGATGGTAAATAGCAGTAGTGTATACTAGAATAGCTTTAATAATATCGATTTTCATTACCTGTTCAGGGCACGGTATCAAGGATAGCGAAAGCCTGATTCGTGCTATGCTGAATAAGTATCAGGGCAAATGGTATCAAACGCTCACCTTCGAACAAGAAACGGTGAGGTATGACAGCGCTGGAAATGTGGTGAGCAATAAGGTTTGGTACGAGGCCATGCAGATGCCCGATTTACTGATTGTAAAATTTGACGACATGGCTGGGGGCCAGGGCATGCTCTTTAGAAATGACTCCTTATACCAATTTCGTGAAGGAGAAGTTGCAGGCTCAAGACCCATGATACACCCGCTTTTGGTACTTGGCTTTTCAGTTTATAATCAACCTATAGAGAAGACCATATCCTCTTTAAACGCATTGGGATTTGATTTTTCAAAATTCCACAAACGCGAGTTTGAAGGTAAAAAGGTTTATGTAGTGGGTGCTGAAGAAGGGGATGAAACATCAAATCAGTTTTGGATCGAGCGAGATCGACTGCTTTTTGTAAGGTCTATTCAGAATTTTGGAAATGGAAGGATCCAGGATATTAGATTCAACAATTATGAGAAGCTTAAGGAGGGTTGGGTAGCCACAGAGGTATTATTTTATAATGGTGATCAATTGCGACTTAGGGAAACCTATAATAAGGTTAAATCCCCAAATCTGGATTCTAAAATATTTGAACCTGAGCACTTCCTAAGTGCTAAATGGGAGTAACCCGAAACCTTTGGTTAATGGCCATTCAATTTCCCTCGGACTTTAAGCATCAGGTTCAAAAGTTTCAATAAGAGTAATTGGCAATATCAATCTACAACCCTTTGGTTGAAATGACTATCAACCCTTTACCTTTGCAATTAGGACATGGCATGCCAGTGATTACTGAGCCGGTGCCATCGCAATAATAGCAAGTCACGGTTTTTGATTGGATAGGATTAGGTGAATTGGTTTGTTGTTCGGATTGTTTTGAATTTTCGTCCTCGATTTTTTTCATTATTGATTTTTTCGCCTTATTCATATTTTTTTGTTTTCATACACACTTTCAGATTGTCACAGGAACATCCTGAGACGTTCTAAAACATTGGTCAACTTGATTGAGTTTGAGGCTGCAATTCACCCATAAGAGAATGTGGCATCCGAATGGCTGAAAATTCAGCAATCCAGAATACCACTCTCGACAGAAGAATTTCCTTCACGCTTTGTTCGATTCCATGCCGAAAAAATGGTATCAGCGAATCAACTTAGCAGCATGTAGTATTTATGGTATGGTCGTTAAAATGAAAATGACTGAGGGTTGCTCTTCCTGCCGAAACCTTCAACCTAAATGGGGTAAGCAGCAGGTAAGAGAACCCAAAAATTCTCTTTTCTTAAAATTGGTTGATGGAATTGTTGTTTTCTTATGACTTACGCGAACTGTTCGCCAGAAGAAACGCTAACTGTATCAAAGGATTTGGGAGGTCGAAAACAGACGGGCCGAAGCCGCTAATCTGAACTAGTGAGGCTAAATCTAACAAATCCTCATTCCAAATTCAAATCGTTCCCTCAAAAGTGATAAGGGTTTAAAAAACCGAGTTGAACGACCATTTTACTGAACGAAGAACAATGTTCTAGGCCTTTTCAGTCTTAAAGATCAAACAAATGACTGCTCAATTTTTTGAGTGCTTCCTCTTTATAATAGCTGTCAACCAGGAGGGAAATGTTATGTCGGCTTCCACCATAGGAGATCATGCGTATTGGGATGCTTTTCAAAGCACCAAAAATATTATTTACGATCCCCTTTTTTTGTGATACAAAGTTTCCAACAATGCAGATGATGGTTTGATTGTTATCAACCTCTACTAGGCCAAAGAGCTCTAGCTCCTCGATAATTTTAAGCAGATGTGTTTTATCATCTATGGTCAAAGAGACCGCCACCTCGGAGGTGGTAATCATATCTATTGGCGTCTTATACCTTTCAAAGACTTCAAAAATCTTGGTAAGAAAACCGTAGGCCAACAGCATTCGAGAAGATTTGATTTTGATAGCCGAGATGTCATCCTTGGCAGCGATGGCTTTAATGTCATCAGAAATACTGGTGTGACTTATTGAAGTGCCCTTAGCCTCAGGGTGCATGGTGTTAAGTAACTTTATTGGAATGCTGAATTTTTGTGCAGGCCAAATACAAGCTGGGTGCAGAATTTTAGCTCCGAAATAGGCTAGCTCGGCAGCTTCATCAAAAGAGAGTTCGGCTATAGGAAACGTTTGATCCACCACCCTTGGATCATTGTTGTGCATGCCGTCAATGTCGGTCCAAATTTGAATTTCGGAAGCCTTTATGGCGGCACCTACAAGGGAAGCAGTATAGTCGCTTCCCCCACGTTGTAAGTTGTCAATCTCGCCTCTATGATTTTTACAAATAAACCCTTGAGCGATAAAGAGGTTGCAATCTTGATGATTATCAATGATTGCTGTGAGTTTTGACGAGATTTGTTCAAGTTCAGGCTCCTTCTCCTCATTGATTTTCATAAAATCTAATGAGGAAATTAACGTAGCAGGAATCTCCTGTTCTTCAAGGTACACAGCGAATAACTTGGTAGAAAGTAGTTCACCTTGTGCTAAGATGTCCTTTATGAGTGCTTCGTTAAATGATATTTTTAAAATGACATTGAGAAAACCGAAATGTTCGTCAAGAATGGATTCTGCTTTTGATCTACTGGTCTCGGAGGCGAGTAAGTCAGCAATAAACAGATCATAATGCCCTCTTAATTCGGAGATTAATTGCTGCGCCTTGGACTTATTGCCGGCAGCAAGTTCATTACCAATTTGGTCTAGTGTATTGGTTGTGCCTGATAGTGCGGAAAGCACGACTATTTTTGGGCTTTGATCCCGGGTGATCAAGTTAGCAACTTGATGCATTCGCTGCGGCTGGCCCACCGAGGTGCCTCCGAATTTTAGTACCTGCATTTTGATAATCTTAAGGTGCTAAAATCCCAGCATTTTGATGGCCGTGATGGCCGCCTCATCTCCCTTGTTTCCATATTTACCACCGGCCCTGTCCAAAGCCTGCTTTTGCGTATTTGGTGTAAGTACTCCAAAAACTACCGGCTTGTCATATTTGAGCGACACATTGGTGATGCCATTAGCCACGGCTTCGCAAATGAAATCAAAATGTCTGGTTTCACCTTGGATTACACAACCCAGGCAAATAACAGCGTCAATACCTTCCTGCTTGGCCATCCATTGCGCTCCTAAAGTGAGCTCAAAGCTTCCTGGTACATTCTTTCGAACGATATTGTCTTTACTGACACCATATTGAACCAAGGTATCTATTGTTCCCTGGTAGAGTGATTCGGTAACCTCTTCGTTCCATTCTGACACAATCACAGCAATTTGCTTTGTACTCATGTCTTGAATATTCTTGTCACTGTGCTCGCTGAGGTTTTTCTGATTTGATGCCATAGGTTGTAAAAATAAAAAAAGGTAAAGCTTTTGGGCCTTACCTTCTTTGTTAATGTTTTTTAATCTGTTAACGCGAAGCAAGACCTTCCAGGCGCGCCTTCTGTTTTCTAGCCTCGTTATATTCGTTCGCTCCAAAATATTTGTCAAGAATTTGATCCAATGAAGCAATGGCTGATGTATAGTCTACCATTTTTTCATAAGCCAAAGACTGCTTCATTAAATAGGTAGGAGAGTAATATTTATCATCAGCAGTGTTGGCAGCTTTGCCATACTCGGTAGCTGCATTACTAAAGTTTCCATCGTCCATATAAGCATCGCCTAATAAGGAGTAGGCTCTGGACTGTATAATTTCTTCGGTGCTGCTGAAATTTTGCAAATGACTGATTGCCGACTGGTAATTCCTCTGCTTGAGATAAATTGCTCCTG
The DNA here is from genome assembly GCA_029262895.1 of Roseivirga sp. Taxonomy (GTDB): domain Bacteria; phylum Bacteroidota; class Bacteroidia; order Cytophagales; family Cyclobacteriaceae; genus Roseivirga. Next base: position 105,639 of record JAJCYM010000089.1, on the reverse strand, counting down.
CATAGAAGTTGGCCAGATTAGCAGCTTCGGTATTGCCGTAGATATCGATGATGCTCAAGAAGCCCAGATTTCTACCATCTCCATTGAGAGCCAGATCAAGACTGTCTTGCTCAAAGTAGAATTGCGCTTGAAAAATTTCTGCCTGAGCATCATTGTTCTTGTTACTCTTAAGGTAGCGCATCAGAAAGATACCGCCTACCACAAGAATAATAACGAATAGCACAATGCTAAACGCCTTTTGGTTCTTTTCAATGAACTCTTCTCCTGAGACTTTTTCCTTGCCTGTACTCGTATTCTTCGCCATCACTTGCAAATTAGGTCGCAAATATAAGGAAAATGTTGAAAAAGAACTGGTTAATTATTAGTCCATAATGTAAGGGTAATCCTCTTGCGTATATACATCTTTATACGCCTCTGAAGGATCAGGATAATTTGACTCCTCTGAGAACTTTACACTTTCTGCCACCTGGGCCTTAATCTTATCATCAATGCCCTTCAATTCTTCAGGGGTTGCATACTTTTTTTCCAGAATTACAGACCTCACATATTCTATCGGATCCCTGTCTTTATAATCCTGCAGCTCTTCTTTGGATCTGTATTTGGCAGGATCCGACATGGAGTGTCCTTTATACCTATAAGTTCTGAATTCGAGCAAGGTGGGTCCATCACCTCTTCTTGCACGGGCGGCAGCTTCTTCCACAGCAACGTGAACATTTTCAGGGTTCATGGCATCCACAGGGGCCGATGGCATGTCATAAGACTCAGCCAACTTATAAAGCTCGCGGACATTTGATGTCCTCTCCACAGAAGTACCCATGGCATAGCCATTATTTTCAATTACGAAAATTACAGGAAGCTTCCAGGTCATGGCCATGTTGAGGGCTTCGTGAAAGGCCCCTTGACGTACTGCACCATCACCCATCATGGTAATGCACAGGTTTTTGGTCTTGTTGTATTTTTCGGCAAAAGCGATGCCCGCACCTAATGGTATCTGGCCTCCAACAATGCCATGTCCACCAAAGAAGTTATGCTCCTTATCAAACATATGCATTGAACCACCCTTACCTTTTGATATGCCCGTTTCCTTGGCCATGAGTTCAGCCATGATTTTATTGGGGTCTGTTCCGAGTGCCAGGGGTTGCCCGTGGTCTCTATAAGCTGTAATCCACTTGTCATCCGGAGTGAGGGCAGTTACGGCTCCACTTGCGCAGGCTTCCTGTCCTATATATAAATGACAAAAACCTCTGATTTTTTGTTGACCATACAACTGACCGGCCTTCTCCTCAAACCGTCTCATCAGCAGCATGTTTTCAAACCAAAACATATAAGTCTCTTTCGAAAACTTAGACTTCTTGTTTGCTTTTGCTTTTGTTGTTCCCTTAGTTGCAGCCATTTGCAGTATCTTTGGAGGGTGATCACCCTTTATTGTCAATCCTTTAAAAACGGATTGCGAAAATAAGACAAAAACCCCATATAGGAATTAATGCACCTCGAAAATCTGCGGATAAACCATTTCAAAAACTATAAGCAGGCAGATGTGCAGTTTTCAGAACAGGTGAACTGCTTTGTGGGCAAGAACGGAAGCGGCAAAACCAATTTGCTGGATGCCATTTACTATCTGTCCATTACCAAAAGTGCATTCACCCCTCAAGATAATCAGTGTTTTCAGCATGATCAGTCAGTGTTTTCAGTAAAGGGAGAGTTTCTTTTAGAGGATAAAAAGCGCCAGGTGCTGTGTGGCATGCAGCTTGGCAAAAAGAAGCTGGTAAAGCTGGACGACAAGCCTTATCGTAAGGCCAGCGAACATATTGGAAAATTTCCTGTGGTGCTTATCGCACCTAACGATACAGATGTGATTCGCGGCAGTAGCGAAGACCGCAGGAAGTTTTTTGATGCGATTATATCACAAACGGATCAGACTTATCTCCAAAATCTGATTACCTATAATCATGTGCTCAAGCAGCGGAACAGCTTGCTCAAGCAGTTTGCGGAGAAGGAGTATGTAGACAAGGACCTGCTGCAGCAATATGATGATCAGGTCATTGAACTTGGAACCAAAGTCTACAAGGTTCGGAAACAGTTTATTAAACGTTTCCAACCCTTGGTTTCAACACATTATGCTAATCTGTCAGAAAAAAGTGAGAAGGTAAATTTGGAGTATGAATCACACTTTGATTTAGACGTTAAACAGTTAATCCAGGAGAGCCGTCAAAAAGACCTGATTTTGAAACGCACGAGCATTGGTGTTCATAAAGATGAATTCCATTTTTTGATGGACAAGAGACTGATCCGAAAGTTCGGTTCTCAAGGGCAACAAAAGAGCTATTTGATTGCTTTGAAATTGGCGCAATTTGACTTTATCGAAAAAGAAAAGGGCATTAAGCCCCTTCTTTTGTTAGACGATGTCTTTGATAAACTTGACGACTTCCGTATTACCAAATTGATGGAAATGGTGGCCTCAGATGCCTTCGGGCAAATCTTTGTGACTGATGCTCGGCCGGAACGCACCTTGAGCATTTTCGAGGATATTGACCATGAGGTGAAGTTTTTTGAGGTTAAAGACGGAAACCTGAAGGCCCTTGAATAAATTTTCATCGATTGATTATGTATGCCATTCAGACTGTTGTTCTTTAAATTCTTTGAGGAGGACAACTTATTAGGTTATTTCTTACGTATAAGAACAGATTAGCAACCCAACCAACACATTTATGAAATTTAGATTGATCTATATGCCGGTTTTATTTATCGGCATGATGGGCATTTTGACGCTTTTGACAAGTGCCAGTCATAAGGAAGGCGACTATGATTGGCTTCAAAAAAGACTGGCTGCCACAAAGGCATTTACTGTTGAAGTGATCAGCACCATGCCTGAGGGTAAGTACAATTTTAAGCCAGATGACGGAGTTCGAAGTTTTAAAGAGCAGGCCTATCATGTCGTCTATTCGGTTGATTATTATCGAAGATTATTTGGGGGAAATCCCAATGCAGCCTGGAGCCCTGGAAATGAGGGAAGTAAGAGCAAGGCAGAGCTGGTGAAGTGGGCCAATGAGCAGTTTGACGAAATGGAAAAGGTCATTATGGCCGCCAAAAACAACCCAAGCTTGACAGCAGGAATCATAAGCTATCTGGATCACAACGCCCATCACAGGGGTCAAATGATTATTTATTTGAGGATGAATAATGTAGCTGCACCTAATTATAGATAACTGTCTCTTGACATTGATCACATAAGCGATGGAATTATCCATCGCTTTTTTTATGTTGAGTCAAATTCACATCCAGATGCACAAATTATCATTCTTTGCTCTACTCACTTTATGTATGATGTTTGTGATTGTAAAATCAACAAAGGCCCAATCCGAAATAAAGAAGGACGAGGTTTTGGTTGAATATATAGGACATGCTTCCTTTAAGGTGAGCACTGCTGAAGCTTCCTTACTGCTAGACCCCTTTGCCGATAAGGTATGGATAGGCTATAATTTTCCTGAAGGCCAAACAGCCGATGCCATTTTCAGCACACACCCTCATTATGATCATGATGGGGGTATTTTTATCAAAAGGAACCCATATTGGAAGGGGCAGATCCCGATGCACACAGATCCGGGCACCTTTGAAGTTGGCGATATAAAAGTTGAAGGGATTACAGGAAAACATTCAGACCCTTATGGCAAGGAGTTTGGACAGAAAAATACGATATGGATCATTACCGTTGCCGGGTTGAAGATTGCTCACTTGGGAGATAACGGGCCGTTATTTCCCGAAAATGTTGAAAGTCTTAAGGGCGTGGATTTATTGATGGTGCCGATTGATGCAGAATATCACATTCTCAAAAAAGAAGAGTTGGCAGAGGTGCTAAGTCAGGTTAATCCAAGAGTCATTATACCGATGCACTATAAGATTGAAGCTCTGGAAACCAGACCCGGAAAGCCACAGGATCTTGGTCCCATTGATCCTTATCTTGTCGGCAAACCCAATGTGCTCAAACTCAGTTCAAATCTTTATAAGTTTTCTAAATCACAAATTAAATCGGGTCAACAAATCGTTGTATTTCAACACTCACCTTTGTTAAAAAATTAAAATCTCTTGGAGGTTGAGGTTTTGCTTGGGTGTAAAATGTCTATGTATCTTTAGCCTATGAATTACCAGGAACTGATTCCTCAACGGCTTGATATTTTTGCCTTTATCATTTTCCTGGGAATCGTTCAGGGGTTCTTTTTCTCCATTTTTCTTTTAAAGAAATCCAACAGGCTCAATCCGAAAAACACTTTCCTGGGATTGTTTTTGTTGATCAATGCAGTTGTTTTGCTGGAGGTATTCCTTTGCTACAGTGGTCTGATTGTTCACACCCTTTGGTTGGTTGATTACTCTGAGCCCACCAATTTTCTTTCCGGCCCGATTCTCTATTTTCTGATCCTCTCTTTTATAGGCCGTGAGCTACCAAAGCGGAAAATACTTCATTATTTGCCCTTTGTGTTCTATACACTTTATATGGTCTTCTTTTTTGTCCAGGGGCAAGACTATAAGTTCAATGCCTATGTGGATGCTTATTATCCGGCCATGGAGAAGCTGGATTATCAGGAGATAATTGACCCAGATCCACTTGGAATCAAGGCCTACATCAACCCCATCAGTGTAATATATACCCTCATTTATATCCTCTTTAGTTTAAAGGCCATTGTAGATGCTGTCAAGACAGGTGGTCTGAAACTATTCAAGGGCGCCACCAAAGATATTCGATGGTTGACTTATTTTTTACTGCTAGGCCTAGTGAATTTCACCTTTTGGTTTGTTAAATCTTTTACCGGTTTGCGCGATGTCCAGGACCATATGAGCGCAGTTTTGGAAACCGTTATCATATACTTCGTTGGTTACAAGATTTTGAGTGACCGTCTTTCGGGGGTGAAGAATGGGAGTAAATACGCCAGGTCTTCCCTGACCCAGGAGCGTAAGGATCAAATCGGAGGACGGCTTGAAACCTTGATGAATCAGGAGCAAGTGTTTCTTGATAGCGAACTTTCGTTGGCCGCACTTTCGCAAAAAGTAGGAACCTCAAATCATCATGTCTCTCAATACTTGAATGAGATAATAGGCAAATCCTTTCAGGATTATATCAACGAGTTGCGTATCGATGAAGCCAAAAAGATCCTTCTGGAGCAGGAACATTTAAAAATTGAAGAAGTAGCTGAAATGGCTGGCTTTAATTCGAAATCTACCTTTAACACCGCATTCAAAAAGGTGAGTGGACAGACACCTTCTGAGTTTCGGGATACTCGACAGTGAGTCATCTGGTGACTTCAAGTCACCGAATGACTTGGGATTTGGCAGTCTGTGACATTTGAACGGATCGGAAATCCACCCCCTATCCCCGCCAGCGGGGGACAATATGTCACTCCGACTTGAGTTGATAGTTTTTGACATTTGGTTTGGATATAATTTGACCTCAGACTTATGATCTTGTATAAGTCAAATGCTCCAACTTGAATAATAATGCAATTCATCAAATAAATCTGTCATTGCCAATAATACCTCCGACTTGTCCCCCGCTGGCGGGGATAGGGGGTGGAAGAACGTGACCTTTGACACGTTCGATCGGATCGGATTGTACGCCAATCTGATCGGGTGATGCATATTTGAGTACCACAAGGGCATAGCTTTCATGAAACATAAAAGCAATGCTCAACAACAACTTCAAAATCTTCATTCGGGTCTTATTTAAAAACCCACTTTACTCATTGATCAATGTGGTGGGATTGACCTTGGCCATCACGCTTTCAACGCTGATCTACCTACATATCAGGCAAGAGTTTTCATTCGACTCTTTTCATGAAAGATCAGAAGATATTTACCGCATCGCCTGGATGAGCGATAATCCGCAAACGCGTACTCCTCATCCTATGGCGCAAGCCCTGAAGGCCGACTTCCCAGAGGTGGAGGCTGCGGTAAGTTTATCACCGGTCTACGGTCCTGGACTTACAAAAACAACTACCAGATTTATAAATAAGGAAAACAACAACGTCTTTGAAGAACCGGAAGGGTATTTGGTCGATACCACTTTTTTTGATGTCTTTTCCTTTGAGTTTATGTCTGGGGAGGCTTCTGTACTTAAGAAGATCGGTGGCGTACTAATATCCGAATCTATGGCCACCAGATTTTTCGGGACCGAAGACCCAATTGGAAAGTTTTTGGCTTTCGGCAATGATGAGAGCCCATTGGAGGTAGTGGCAGTGTTGAAAGATCCACCGGTCAATTCACACTTTCGTTTTAACTATCTGATATCCTATATTACTTCTAAGGCTTTCAATCCAAATGGTAATTGGTTTCAATGGGGAGATTTTGGTCATTTTAACTATTTGAAATTGGCACCTGGAGTTGATGTTGACCGGCTTGAAGGTCGGTTACCACAATGGCTCACCAAGTATATTCCGGCCAACAGCGAAGGTATGAGGGAGTCGTATCGCAGAATGGAAGCGGGTGAGATCGGCTTTGACCTACAGCCTATTGAAAGTATTCATCTTGAATCTCATCTTCGATGGGAGTTGGACTCAAACAGCGATTATTCCTATATCTATATCTATGGAATTTCGGGAATCTTTATTCTCCTTATTTCTATTATCAACTTTGTCAATCTAAGTACAGCTCGATCTATTGAAAGGCTCAAGGAAATTGGTGTTCGTAAAACGCTCGGAGCCTTCAAGGGTCAACTATTTAACCAATTTCTTTTTGAGTCAATTGCCTTTGTGTTGATCGCTCTAATAGCGGCAATTGGACTTTCCCTAGCGCTTCTGCCCAAGTTCAATACGCTGGTTCAGGGACAAATATCTAAGGAGATGGTATTGTCATTGGGCTTATTAGGGCCGCTTTTGAGTGTATCACTGGCGATAGCAGCATTAGCAGCATTTTACCCATCCGTTTACCTGAACTCTATTGATCCGGGAAAAATATTGAAAGGAATGAGCCCGAACTCGCTCAAGGGCAATGGCGCACGAAACATGCTTTTGGGGGTTCAATTTTTTATGTCGGTACTGCTGATTAGTGGTAGTTTCTTTATTCAGGATCAAATCACCTACATGAAAGACAAGGAATTGGGTTTTGACAAGGAGAACCTTTTGGTGGTAAGAATAAAGGAAGACGATCAGATTGTACCCCGTCTGGATGCGGTCAAGGCACAACTTCTTTCAGACCCTGGTATTATTGGAGTTACCGCAGTTTCCAATATCCCCGGGGGGCAGTTTAACTATAATCCTTCTTATTGGGATCAGGACGAACTTAATAGTGTTCTGATTGGCGAGTTTCTTGTTGATTATGATGTGTTTGAGATATTGGACCTGGAAATGCTGGATGGGCGGCCTTTTCAGAAGTCGTTCGCCACAGATTCAGCCGGCATAAGCTATGTGATTAACGAAACTGCTGCCAGGAACTTCAACCTCGAAGAGCCTTTGGGCAAACGAATATTCTATGACGATGATGATAGGATGAAACCAGGGACGATTGTCGGGGTGGTCAAAGATTTTCACTTCAAGTCACTGCATGAGGCAATCAAGCCGATTATAATGCAGATTTATCCAGATGACTACAACTTTCTAATGATCAAGACTCAAGGGCGAAACCTTGAGTCGACAGTCGACCATATTCAAGAGGTTTATAAGAGCTTTGATCCGCTCAACTCGTTTGAGTATTACTTTCTTGATGGAAGAATTGAGAGCCTTTACAAGGAGGAATCCAGAACTTTGGATTTAGTGGGACTTTTCTCTGCTATTTCAATTTTTCTTTCCATTGCCGGGTTAGTTGGTGTGGCTTTAGTTGTAATTCGAAAACGTGTGAAGGAGATTGGTATCAGAAAAGTGCTTGGGGCGTCTGCGTCTCAAATATTGTGGCTACTCAACCTGAAATACCTGAAGATCGCAGTGCTTTTCACTGTTGGTAGCAATTCCCTCAACCTATTACTTCATTGCGGGATGGTTGAGCAATTTCACCTATCAGACTCCCATGAACCCATTGGTATTTCTTATCACCTCAATCGGAATTCTGGGATTGATTCTGGCCACCATTAGTGCCATTTCAATCAGGACCTCCAGAGGCAACCCCACGAATGCCCTTAGGCACGAGTAGAATAAATTTGATTCTGAAAAAAGTCACGGGCAACCGTGACTTTTTTTGTTTCAGATGCAACGTTTTCCAAAGTCTCTCGTCAGTTAGGTATTGTAGTCAAGTTTCATATTTGTAGTAATTGTATATATTTGTTCTACATATACGAAATTTGATCAAAAAATTAATACCATGAAAGGAACTCAACTTGGAGAATTTGAGGAGCTTGTTTTACTCATAGTAGGCGTGTTGTACCCCGATGCCTATGGACTGAACATTCGTCAGGAAATTCATAATCAAACTGGAAGAAAAGTGGCTATTGGTGCTGTGCACTCTGCGCTGAGCCGCCTTGGAGACAAAGGTTTTTTGAAGTCGGAATTGGCCGATGCCACGCATGAGCGAGGAGGCAGGCGCAAACGACTTTTCCAGATCACAGCCTCAGGGAAACGAGCCATGGAGAAAAACCATGAGATGAGAAATTCATTATTCAGCCAAATCCCAGACCTGGCCTTAAAGGGCCTTAATTATGGTTAGAATCAACCAGCATAGTACAAATCCACCTCGGCTCGCAGATCGATTTTTAGGTTGGTTCTGTCGCAGCGAAATCTTGGAGGAAGTTAAAGGAGACTTGCATGAACATTACCTCTTTGAACTTGAAGCTAAATCAAAGTTCAAAAGCAATCTGGCCTATTGGTATCATGTGCTCCACTTTTTAAGGCCCTTTGCATTCAAAAGAAAAACTCAAATTCTAATCAATACGGTCATGTTTAAAAATTACTTCACCATTGCCTTAAGAGTCATTAACAGGAATAAGTTTTACTCCTTTCTCAACCTATCTGGTTTATCAGTGGGGATCACTTGCTGCCTGTTAATTTTCCTTTATGTCAGGGATGAATATTCCTTTGACAAGCATCATAAGGATTACGATCAGATTTATCGCGTAGTCACCGATTTCAAACTTGGTGACAGAGAAATACTTCAGCCGAGGGCGCCAATTGTGATGGCTGAACACTTGGAAGAGACCATCCCAGAAGTTGAGGAGGCGGGTCGTATTATGGTCGGCAATTTTACTTCGGTTGTTGATTTGGGAGAAAAGCAGGTTCAGATAAAAAACGCGACTTATGCTACTTCTGAAATCCTCTCAATTTTCACCATACCCTTTGTGGCTGGTAATCCTGAAGGAGCCCTTGATGATCCCAAGACAGTAGTTGTTTCAGAGTCAATGGCTAAGCACTTGTTCCCAAATGAGGATGCCCTCAACAAAATTGTCACCTTCAATCGTGACGCCTTTGTGATCAAAGGCATTTACGAAGACATGACTGAAAATTCACATTTCAAATTTGACTTTATCATGTCTGTGGCTTATCAGACTTCCCGCTTTGAAATGGGTTGGATGAACATCAACGCTTATACCTATCTTAAGCTAGCTAAGAATGCTAGCCGTGAATCGATTGAATCCAAAATGAATCAAACGCTGGAGACGTTTATCGCTCCAATTGCACAGGAGAATTTTGGCGTAGCACCTACTGATTTGCAAACCAATGGAAACCATGCACGATTTTATTTGCAGCCCTTAGCCGACATTCATCTCAAGTCGAATTTTGACGGTGAGATTTCACCGAATGGAAGTATTGCTACCGTGAGGACGATCTCACTTATTGGTGTGATCATATTGGTAATTGCCTGCATTAATTTTGTAAATCTGAGTACCGCCAGGGCCGCTATTCGCGGTAAAGAAGTTGGGGTGAGAAAAGTGCTTGGTTCCAAAAGAAAGCAATTGATTTCCCAGTTTCTGTTTGAGTCTTCACTCTTCAGTTTTATATCCTTTGTTGTAGCTGCAGGCCTTGTGCTGTTGATTTTGCCCTACTTCAATGTTGTAGCTGGAAAAGAAATTACAAATCCATTCGGTGGCACACCACCGCTATGGTTGCTTATGGTTGGCGGAGCCCTGGTACTTGGTGTCACAGCAGGTATTTATCCGGCTTTTATTCTCTCTTCCTTCAAACCTGAGAAAACGCTAAAAAGCCAGAATCAACTAAAAGCAAAGGGCGGCTGGTTAAGAGGTGGACTTGTGGTGCTTCAATTCACAATTTCAACGATCCTTATTATTGCTACCCTGGTGGTTAACAATCAGCTTAATTTCTTAGAAGATAAATCACTGGGTTTTGACAAGGATCAATTGATCACCGTGGATGTAATGGACCTAGGAAGGTTAGGAGCAAATCGCGATGTACTGATCAACGAATTCACCAAAAGCCCTAACATCGAATCATACACGATGAGTGGGTTCGTGCCGGTTGGTGGAAACAGACGAGAGATGTTTTTGAAGAGGAGGGATGCCACCAATATTGATGAAACTATAAATAGCCAGGCATGGCCAGTTGAAGAAGATTATATACCGACCATGGGCTTTGAAATGGTGGCAGGTAGCAACTTCAATAATGAGATATCTTCGGACTCTGCCATGACCATCATTATTAATGAAACGGCTGCGAAAAGATTACAATTGGCGGAGCCTATAGATACAAAGTTGACTATGACTTTCGGTGATCAATCCTTTGATGTTCGAGTAATTGGTGTTGTGAGGGATTTTCATTTCGAGTCTATGAAGGAGAATATCAAACCGCTTTTCTTTTACAAAAGTCAGGATCCGTGGACCTTGAGTTTTCGTTTTAATGGTTCCGCTGCAGCCGCCCTTATGACTATCCAAAACATTTGGGAGAACCATTCCGGTGGGCAGCCTTTTGTTGGCAGTGTGGTAAGCGAAAAATATAAAGACCTCTATAAAAATGAGGGGAGAATGAAGGTGCTGGTCAATGCATTTTCATTGATCGCCATTATTGTTGCTATTCTCGGTCTTTTCGGGCTGGCCACCTTTATGGCGGAGCAACGGAAAAAGGAAATGGGCATTAGAAAGGTGCTTGGTGCCAGCCCGGCTATGCTGTATTTCAACTTGCTCAAAAACTTTACGGTGCTGATTGCGGTTTCCTGTCTGATTGCTGTACCGCTCGCATTTGTCGTCACTCGCAATTGGTTAAGTGAATTTGCCTATCACATTAACCTAAGCCCATTTTTCTTTATCGGAGCCAGTCTCCTCATGATATTGATGGCTTGGTTAACGGTAAGTTACCAGTCGCTCAAAGTGGCTAACCGCAACCCGGTGGAGAATCTGAGATATGAGTAAGAAGGGACAAAACCATATTGCCCCACCCAAATTGGCCGACCGCTTTCTCAGTTGGTTCTGTCGCAGTGAACTTCTGGAAGAAGTGAAAGGAGACTTGCATGAGTTTTACCGACTCGAGTGTGAACAACATTCAAAAGTCAGGGCTAATTTGAAATACTATTATCATGTATTCAATTTTGTAAGACCTTTTGCTATAAGGAGCATAAAGCGCAGCACAGGCCAGCTTTACTTGGTATTTACCTACCTCAATCTTGCTATACGAGGATTTCGGAAAAGCCCGCTGTTTCATGGCCTGAATACCATAGGTCTGGCCTTGGGAATTGCGGCTTGTTTGTTGATCGCGCTATTTATTCAGAAGGAAAATGCCTATGATCAGAACTTTACACAGGCTGATCAGATTTACAGAATTGAAACGGACATTTTTTCGGCAACAGGTACGCGCCATATCGTGCGTTCGGCACCAGCACAGGGGCCAGCCTTCCAAAGTGAGTTGGCCGGAGTAAAGGCTTTCACTCGTATCAGACATGGAGATACCGGAGATCCGCAATTGATGCAGTTTCAGGATCAATCTTTTTTTGAGAACAGAATCTTCTATGTGGATTCTACCTTCCTTCAGATCTTTGATTTCGCATTAGCTGTTGGCAATGAACAAACTGCCCTGTTTGAGCCCAATTCAGTCGTTTTGACCTGGGAAACCGCAAAAAAGTATTTTGGAGAAGGCCAGGCTTTGGGTAAAATATTGACACTTGACCAGAATAAAAGATTAAAGGTTACTGGAGTTCTAAAACCTATAAAAAAGAATACGCACCTCACCTTCGACTTTCTGATTTCCATGAACTCTTATCAGCCACCGGCTTTCGGGGGTTTGGATCGCTGGAATTGGTCCACTTTTTACAGTTATCTACTTCTTGAGCCAGGTGTTGATTCCAGATTGTTAGAAAGTCAAATCCCTGAAATACTAACCAAAAACTGGCGTGTCGATGCGAACGAAAATGTTCGATTGAGCCTAAAACCATTATCCAAAATTTACCTGAATTCTCCGGATGATGACCAAGTATTGGGTGAAACCAGCAGTGCACTTTATTCGACCCTCCTTTTAATCATAGGGCTGTTTATTTTTCTGAATTGCGCTTTCAACCATGTGAATATTACTACGGCCAAGGCCTTGAATCGTGCTAAGGAAGTGGGCGTGAGAAAGGTGCTGGGGGCTTGGAATGTGGATTTAAGAAGTCAGTTCGTGCTGGAAAGCATTTTCCACGTGGTGATCTCGATAATCCTTTCACTATTGTTTGCCTTCCTCTTTTTGAAGGTCATGGGTTCACAACTCGGACTTGGGCTTGATGTGCTTTTCATAGAGTATGCTTACCTGCTTAAACTTTTGGGCATAATGTTCCTGATTCTGGTGCCGGCATCTTCAGGATATCTGACTTTGGTGATGTCCAGGGTATCGCCATCGCAGGTTTTTAGGGGCAGTGGTATCAAAAGCACCTCCGGATCGAGCATAAGACGCGTGCTAATTACGGCTCAAATCGGGATGTCCTTTCTGTTATTGATTGGTTCGTTTGCTGTGGTCAATCAACTGAAGTTTATCTATGGCAAGGACCTGGGTTTTTCAAAAGATCAAGTGTTGATTTTTGAACTTAACGGAGAGCAACTTCTGGCAAACTATGAGAATCTAAAAGGGTCGCTTTTGGCAAATCCATATGTCAAAAGTGTAGGTGCTGCAAGATTAGGAATGGAAGGAAGACATGGTTCTTATCGGGTTTTCCCTCTGGAAGGAGAGCCTAGTGAAGAGGGTCACCAAATGTCTATTTACCCCGTTCAGTATGACTTTTTTGAAACGCTGGACATCAACATTTCAGAAGGAAGATCATATTCCAGGGCTTTTCCCCTTGATACCACCCATCAGTTTATAATCAATGAGACGGCCAAACGTCAACTTGGCTTTGATGATCCTGTGGGAAAACGAATTATGCTGAACGGCCAGGGCGGAATGTACGGTACCGTGGTTGGCGTAGCAGAGGACTTTCATTTCAAATCTCTGGCTTTTGGCCTTGACCCTATGGTGATTTTCTTGCGAGAAAATGCTGCCAATTTTGTTTACGTTAAACTAAGTGCCAACGACTTTACGCAGGCCATCAGCTCGATCGAGGATTCGTGGAGCTCGGTCAATGGAAATTTCCCTTTTGATTTTCAATTCCTTGATGAGCGCATCAATGCAAATTATGAACTCGATTTACAGTTTCAGCAACTGATCAATTTCTTCTCAATACTCATCGTGTTGATCACTGCGATTGGCCTTTTTGGAATGTCTGCGCATACGGTAAAACAGCGAACCAAGGAATTGATTATAAGAAGAATTCTTGGTGCCAGACTAACCCAAATGATTGGGCTACTTTCTAAGGATTTCACCGTGATGGTGGTTGTCGCATTTATAATCACGACACCATTGGCCATTTACGGTACGGATAGTTGGCTTAAAGGCTTCGCTTATCGCACTGCCTTGCCGTGGACCAACTATGTGCTACTATTTCTGGCAATCGGGCTATTGATGCTGGCTATTGTAGGGCTAAACACCTTGATGGTTTCAAGAAAAAATACGATCGACAATCTCAGGAATGAATAAAAGAGCTAAGCACGATATCAGGCCACCAAAATTGGCTGACCGCTTCCTGAGCTGGTTTTGCAAAGATGAACTACTGGAAGAGGTAAAAGGAGACCTGTATGAGTTTTACAGAGTTGAGTCCGAAGATGGCTCAAAAGCCAAGGCGAATCTGAAATACTGGTTTCACGTGCTGAATTTTCTCAGGCCATTTGCATTCAATAGAAAACGTCAAAACACAAATTCAATCATTATGTACAGGAGTTATATCAAAACGGGGTTAAGGAATTTGAAGAAGCAAAAACTTGCCTCTGGCATCAATGTTTTTGGCTTGGCGGTGACCATTGCAATATCATTGGTAGTCTATGCATTGGTAGAGAAGCAGTTCACCTTAGACAATTTTCACAAAGATGCTGATCGCATTTTTGCCGTTCAGAGTCAAATCGATTGGAATGGTACCGAGGAAATCTGGGGTAAATCCCCAATGCTCATTGGTCCGGCTTTGCTCAGCGAAGTGCCTCAGGTAGAGCAAAGCACCAGAGTTTTTGTGTCTCAGGCTACTGTAAGATTCGAGGATAAGGTGTTTAATGAAAGTATCACCTTTGCTGATCCGAGCTACTTGGAGATTTTTTCATTCCCCTTGATCCAAGGAAACTCCAATGCCTTGGAAGTCAAAACCAATGTGGTCTTATCCAGCGAGGCGGCATTGAAATATTATAATGATCTCAATGTAATAGGCAAGGAGCTTAAGATGGTTGTAGATGGAAAACCGCAGCTTTTTATTGTTGCTGGTATTGCTCAGCAATTTCCAGATAATGCATCCTTTAAGTTCGATTTTTTGGTTGCCCTGCAGAATGTTGAAACGGCCTATGGCATCTCCTTAAATGATTGGGATAACATTAGGAATGAGTCAGTTTTTACTTTCGTAAAGCTGGATGATTCGCAAAACGCTGAAGCACTGAGTTCGACATTCGAGAAATACCTGACGGTAGTTAATGAGATCAACAAAGACTGGCAGATTAAGGAATTCAAGACACATGAGTTGCTTTCAATGGCAAGAAACGGGCAATTTGTAAAAGAGCCTTATGCCTCCGGCAGCACGCCACAAATTTTGGTAATGTTCGGCATTATTAGCCTTCTACTCCTGGTTTCAGCCTGTTTCAACTATGTGAACATTGCTGTTTCTATGGCTCAGAAAAGGTTGAGTGAGATTGCCATTAGAAAAGTGGTCGGTGGACAACGGAAGCAGCTTATTGGGCAGTTTTTGACAGAGAACTTTATTGTCTGTTTTCTCGCCACGGTGTTGGGTGCTTTTATTGCAGTCTACTTCTTTTTGCCTGGTATTAACGTGATATTCTCTGGCTCGAATTATTACATCAGTTTGACCGAAGACCCTTTCGTATCCCTTTTTCTATTTGGGATATTTCTCGTTTTGGGCCTATCTTCTGGAGCTTACCCTGCGCTTTATATTTCTAAATTCAGACCGGTAGAAATCCTGAAAGGCAAATTGCATAAGGCCAAACGAAATGGGCTTGGCAAGTTCTTCCTTACCGCTCAGTTTTTTCTGACTTTCATTGCGATAGTCTCGGGCCTGCTATTTACTTCGATCAACGAGTTCCAGAAGGATCAGGATTGGGGCTATAATCCGAAGAACACTATCGTTCTCCCTGTTTCGGGTGTTGAGCAGTTTACTGCGATGAGAGAGTTTGCCGTGCAGACACCAAGGGTGAAGGCATGGGCGGGAATGGGCAATTCAATAGGAAGATCCAGGTCTCAACAGCCTATTCAGATTTTAGAAGAAAGACATACGGTAAGAACTTTCCGGGTTGGACCGGGATATCTGGAAAACTTGGAAACGCCATTTATCAGTGGCCGAGGTTTTGATGAGCAATTGTTCACAGACCAGAAGAGCATAATTGTTAATGAAGAATTCATGCGTAAGCTCAAGCCAACGGATATGTCTGAGGCAGAATTTACTGTTAAAATAGGCACTGAGGACTTCAATATCATTGGGGTGGTGGCAGATTTTCATTTCGATAACTTCTTTAGCCCAATAGTCCCAGTGATTTTTCAACTGGAAAAGGAAGACTACAATTACATTATGTTGAAAACAGTTGGGCAAAACCTAACTGCAACAGAAGAGGTCATAAAAACAGAGTGGGCAAGAAGGTTTCCGGATACTCCATACGCTGGATTTTTTCAGGAAGAAGTATTTGACCAGTTTTTTCGAGAAACGAAGTCCCTCAAGGATGTGATGAGTTTTGTGGCTTACATAGCCATCCTCCTCTCCAGCACAGGACTTTTTGGACTGGCTTCCTTGATGATTTTCAGAAAGATCAAAGAGTACAGCGTTCGAAAGGTACTCGGAGCAAAGAGCAAGAATATAGTTGCTTTGGTCAGTAAGGAGTTTTTCGTCCTTCTGGGAATCGCTCTATTGCTGGGCCTTCCGGTGAGCTACTTTAGCTTTGACATGATGTTTGAGCAAATATTCCCGGGTTCGATGGACGGCTTAAGTGCGGTGCCATTTATCACTGCGATATTCATATTGATGGGAGTAATTCTCATCACCATCTCAACGCATATCATTCAATTACTCCGAACCAACCCGGTTAAAAACTTAAGATTGGAGTGAGTCAACTAAGGAAACCATATAATCCACCAAGATTTGCAGACCGCTTTTTGAGCTGGTTTTGCAAAGATGAATTGCTCGAAGAGGTCAAGGGCGATTTGCATGAGTTTTACGAACTGGAATCTCAAGGAAAATCAAGGGTTAAGGTCAATCTAAAATACTGGTTTCATGTACTGCATTTTGTGAGGCCTTTTGCATTAAAACGACACTCAACATATCAAATAAACAATATCATGGTCACAAACAACTTGAAAATTGGCTTTAGAAATATGATGAAGCACAAAGGCTTCTCATTGATCCATATACTTGGATTGGTGATGGGGATCACCAGTAGCCTTTTTATACTCACCTATGTAGATAGTGAATTGAATGTCGATCAATTCCACAAGAACAAGCAACTTGTTTATAGGGTGGATACTGATATAAAAGCAGGAGACACTTTTCTGCCACTTGCAGTTGCCTCCGGAGCTATGGGGCCTGCATTCCGAAATGAATTTCCCGAGGTAGTAGATTATTTGAGGATGTCCCGTTCCTGGGGTCCTTTGTTGGTTAAATACGAACAACAAGCCTACTTCGAATCCAAAGTGATGTATGCCGAGCACACTTTTTTCAAGCTTTTCGATTTTGAACTTCAACAAGGCTCAAGAGAAAAGGCCTTGGAGGGTCCTTTCAAAGTGGTGCTCTCAGCCGAACTGGCCAGGAAATATTTTGGTGAGAAGTCTCCATTAGGGGAATTTCTGGAAATCAAGGATCGCCCCTATCAGGTGACAGGTGTATTGGCAGATAAACCCTTGGACTCTCATTTGGACTTTGATATGTTGTTGTCCTTTCAATCCTGGATCAACGACTTTCCAACTACAGAAACCAATTGGGGTTGGAAGCCAACAACGACCTATGTGCTACTGACGGATGTAGCTTCATCAGAATCATTAGCATTGAAGTTCCCAGAATTTGTAGATAAATATATGGCTACGGCTGGCAATGAGGTAAAGACTGATTTGAGTTTGACCTCGTTGGAACAAGCTTACTTTGGCTCCTCAAGGTTGGGGGATATTGGTGTTCAAGGCAATAAAAAGCAACTGTATTTGCTCATGTCTGCCGCTTTCTTAATCATCATATTGGCGCTAAGTAATTTTATCAACCTTTCCTCAGCGAGGGCCTCAACCCGAATGAAAGAAGTGGGGATTCGCAAAGTTGCGGGAGCTCATCGCATTCAATTGGTAACCCAATTCTTTAGTGAGGCTTTCATTTTCACCTTTTTGGCATTGGCTATTTCGATTGGGTTATTTGCTTTATTACTGCCTGGCTTTTCCGAAGTGGTTGGGAAAACGTTTGAACTACAAACCTACTGGACCATAGAAATCCTTGGGGCACTTGTACTCTTAGGAATTACACTTGGTGTTTTGGCGGGCGCATACCCAGCCATCTTGATCTCCTCCTTTAAACCGATTGATGCACTTAAAAATAAATTGAACACTGGAAAAACCAGCATATCGCCAAGAAAGGTGATGACTACTTTTCAGTTCTTTATTTCAATCGGGCTTTTGATAGTGGCTGTTGTCATGTGGAAGCAATTTCAGCTGATTGAATCCAAGGATTTGGGCTTTTATAAAGATCAAACCATAGTGGTCGATATGGGTCAAAACCCGGAAGTCATAGGAAAGCATAGGGTAATCAAAGATGAGCTGATTAAAACCGGATTTATCTCGGGCCTTTCCTTCTCTTCGCATGCGCCTGGCGAAAAACCTCATAGTCTGACGACAAGAATAAGCCTAGAGGGAGAGCAAAGAAGTGCTGAGATATTATTGAATATTGTTGATCAGGATTTTATCAATAATTACCAGCTAACTCTTATAGCCGGCCGTGACTTTTCCTCTGATATTGCTTCCGACACTGTCGGAGCGATGATTTTAAATGAAACTGCACTTTCCTACTTCGGCTTATCCTCCCCTGAGGAGGCTATAGGGTTGGATTTCAATCAATGGGGCGGGAACGGGAAAGTAATTGGTGTAGTGAAAGATTTTCATTATCAATCTCTACATGAAGAAATAGAGCCGCTTTCGCTTCGAGTGTGGCCAGCGCAATTTCGCAAAGCTTCGATTAAGATAAATTCAAATTCTTTTCAAGCTGGTATAGCAGGACTTTCAGATAAGTGGTTGGGTCTGACAAATGAGCCATTCAATTACTCATTTCTGGATGATCGTCTTAATCGCCTTTATACAAATGATCAGCGGTTCGGCTCTATATTCAGGCTATTCACAATATTGGCTTTGGCCATTGCCTGCCTAGGGCTAGTGGGTCTTTCGTCCTTTGTAGTAAAGTTGAAAACAAAGGAGTTGGCCATTCGAAAAGTACTTGGTGCAGGCCCTATGGCCTTACTCGTTCGCTTGCTTAAAGAGTTTGGCCTCCCTGTAATGTTGGGACTTGTTTTGGCCGTGGCACCAGCCTATTTGTTCCTGAAGGATTGGTTGGGTCAGTTTGCCTACCGTGTAGAACTATTACCAGTTTACTTAATACTACCGGCATTGATAATCATAATGCTGGTAGCTATATCAGTGCTCTATCAAAGTGCCAAAGTCGTTTTTGAAAATCCTACCAATAGCTTGAGAGATGAGTAAAAGGCGTAACAAACCACCAAGATTTGCAGATCGCTTTTTGAGCTGGTTTTGTAAAGATGAATTGCTCGAAGAAGTCAAAGGAGACCTTCAGGAATTCTATGTTGAGGATAGAAAATTGAGAAGTCGATGGAGGGCAGACATAAGCTATTGGTACAATGTCCTGCATTTTCTCAGACCATTTGCATTTAAAAGAAAACAACAAAACTCAAACACAACAATTATGTACAGAAGTTATTTTAAATACGCCTGGAGGGGTATGCGCAAGCATAAAGCGCATACTTTCCTGAATTTGATGAGCCTTAGTGTAGGCCTGGCCAGTTTCATATTCATTTTTATTTATATCAAGGGTGAATTGAGCTATGATAAATTTCACGAGGATTCGGACAGAGTTCATCGGGTGGTCATTGATCTTTTGGAGTCTGATGGCAAGGTACTTCCTGATGCTACCACACCTCCTGCTTTGGCTTATGCTTTGAAAAACGATTTGCCGGAAGTAGAGGCGACTGTCAGACTGTTTCCCAACTGGGGTAATAAATTCCTGATAGGAGCCACTGAAGACAAGAAATTCTATGAGGAGGGTATGATCAGAACAGATTCTACCTTCTTTGAGGTATTCAGCTTTCCCTTTTTGCACGGGGATCCGAGCAATGCCCTTGATGCACCTGATAAAATGGTCATTACAAGAAGTGCAGCTCTAAAATACTTCAATAAGGAAAATGCAATTGGAGAAACCCTGACAATTTATGGACAGGAAAATCAGGTGAAACGTATTTCGGGAGTGATCGAAGATGTTCCTATCAATTCACATTTTAAGTTTGACTTCTTATCTCGACTTGATTTTGGGAACATTGATCAAAATTGGGGTTTCTGGAATTTTTACACTTATGTAAAACTTGGTAAAGGCTCAGGGTTGGAAGAATTTCAGTCAAAACTTGCACCATTTTACAAAACCGCCAGACCAGAGCAAGAGCGGTATGCTCCTATTTATGCACAGAGATTAACAGATATCCATCTCACCTCAAATTTGAAATGGGAACTGGAGGCTAATGGATCAAAGGACAACATCTATATTTTTGGTGCGCTGGCCCTCTTTGTCTTGTTGATTTCGTGTATCAACTATTTGAACTTGACAGTTGCTGACTCTTTAAGAAGATTAAAGGAGGTTGGTGTGAGAAAGGTTTTTGGAGCGCACAAAAAATCCTTGATTTCACAGTTTCTGATTGAAGCTTTAGTCACGGTATTGATTGCGGTAATTGCGGGTGGAATTTTGGCTGAAGTACTATTCAAAAATCTTGGTGATGTACTGGGGCGTGAGGTAAGCATTTTGCAGATAGAGAACCTTAAGGTTTTTGCTGGGATTGCCTTTATTGGCCTTCTTTTTGGAATCATGGCTGGACTGTATCCGGCTCTGCACATGTCTTCATTCAAAGTGTCTAACGCGGTCAAGGGCGTGGTTGGCAGCCAAGGCAGATCCGCCAAGGGATTAAGAAAGACCCTACTGGTCGTCCAGTTTGCCATTTCAACTTTTATGATAGTAGGTACGCTTGTGGTGTTTAAGCAGCTGAAACATGTACAGAATATTGACCTCGGTTTTAGCTCTGAGCAAGTGCTAGTCATCGAAAACGCCCAAGTCACTGGCAATCAGAAGACCTTTAAATCCGAATTGGCCAAACTACCCAACGTCTCAGGGGTTGGTGCTTCCAGTGGAATTGTCGGAGGCCTGAATTGGACAACAACTCTTGGTTATCCTGATGGGGTGCTGCTGAATTTTGTGATTACCGAACCTGAGTTCATTGATGTAATGGATTTTGAGTTTGTTGCCGGAAGGAACTTTTCTCGTGAGTTCGCTACAGATGCCAGTGGTACAAATATTATTGTGAACGAACAAGGACTGAAAGAATTGGGCTTGACATTAGAAGATGTAGGGAAGTCGGTACCCATGTCCATACAAAATGATACGATCCAGAATGGAGTTATACTTGGGGTAGTGAAAGACTTTCATTTCGCGAACTTTAAGTCGGAAATAAAGCCTTTTGGATTTTATTTCAGGGATAGAACAGAGGGTAATCTTGGTGTTAAGTTTTCCACGACAAATCTTACCGAAACGCTTGCGCAAATAGAAAGTGTTTGGTATGAGGTAGCCAATGGAGCACCTTTTGAACACTATTTTCTTGATGAGAATTTTGCAACACTAAATGCGCAGGAGAGCAAGTTATCCAGTATCCTATTGTATTTGACAGCACTGGCCGTGTTCATTGCCTTTATGGGCATGTTTGCTATGGCTAATATGACAATCAAAGACAGACTCAAAGAAATTGCGATAAGAAAGGTATTGGGCGCATCTGTATCCGGAGTTTCCAAAATGATTACCCAGCGATTCCTAATCCTTGTACTTCTGGCAAATGCCATAGCCATTCCACTCGCTTACTATATGATGCAGCAATGGCTTGAAGGGTTTGCCTATAGGACAAACATCGGATTTATGATGTTTGTACTGGCTCTGGCTTCCACATTGGGAGTAGCATGGATTACCGTAGGCTATCAATCAATGAGGGCGGCAATCATCAATCCGATTAAAAACTTGAGGCAGGATTAGCACTGATAGAATTGACCCCAGGATGGGTTAAATGAGGGTGTCTCAAAGGAAATTGAGGCCGGTTATGACCAAATTATATTCGTTGAATGTTTCAAGTCTGTGACTTGGAACTAAACAATCGTGCACCCAAGTTACAAACTTGAGTGATTAAGTTTTGAGACAGCCTCATTTTTATTTGTTCCCGTATTCTCTATTATCTCATCCAATAATTTCTGATTAAAACTACATTTAGGAACTTTTAGTTTTTTCTTCCGTATTAAAAAACTACATTTGAGAATTAAATTGCTTGAAGATGAAAAAATACCAGCTTGGTGAATTTGAGGAGATCGTGCTGTTGACTGTTGGCGTGCTTTATGGTGAAGCCTATGGTGTGGCCATAAAAGAGGAAATTGCAAAGCGACAAAACCGAAAGGTTAGTGTTGGTGCTTTGCAGTCTGCTTTGCGAAGAATGGAATCTAAAGGGTTTTTGAATTCCGAATTCGGAGAGTCTACCAAAATGCGAGGAGGCAAGAGGAAGAGGTACTTCAAAATTACTGCTTTGGGCAAAAAGGCGCTTGATTATAACATGCAATCTAGAGTTGAGCTTTGGAATCAGATTCCGGACGTGGCCTTTGAGTTCAAATTATGCTGAAACGCCTAGGAGAAAGGCTATTCACATTTTATTGTCACACTGATTTTCAAGAGGATATTAAAGGTGACCTGGAGGAATATTATGCCTTTAATCTGAAGGAGAAGGGAGAAAAGTATGCTAATGGCAGGTACTTCATTGACGCCCTACTGCTATTTAGATTCTCCCTTTTGAGGGACAATTGGTTAAGTCAAAATTCAAATAATATCGCTATGGTCAAGAACAACATCAAGGTCGCTTATCGCAGTATGATGCGACATAAATTCTACTCATTCCTCAATCTTACCGGACTGGCCATTAGCATGGCAGCTTGTGTTTTCATTGCTATTTACGTACAAGACGAAACTAGCTATGATAAACACTTTCAAAATTCCAGTAAGATTTATCGTGTTGCAGCTCATTTAGCTTTTGCAGATAATGAATTTAATCTTCCGGCAACGCCAGACCCTATGGCGAAGGCAATGAAAATGGATTTTCCGGAGGTTCTGGAGGCTGCTAGAACCAGGGGAAATTCAACAGAAATCATTTCCGTAAACAATCAATTTTTTCAACAGTCTGGGATCACCTGGGCGGATCAAGAGTTCTTTAATATTTTTAAATTTTCAGTGATTCGGGGCGATATGGACCATTTCCTTGATGAGCCAAACACTGTGGTGCTTGAAGAAAGTACATCTAAAAAACTTTTTGGAGATACCAATCCTATTGGTAGAATCATAAGGTTTAATGAGGAGACTGACCTGAAGGTAACCGGAGTGATTGAGGACATTCCTGCAAACACGCATTTCAAATACGAGATGTTTATCTCGATGTTGAACAGAGAGGATGCAAAACAGAATATCTGGCTTAGCAACAACTTCATTACCTATTTAGAACTGAACAACTCAATTTTAGCAGAGACGGTAGAAGGGAAAATTCCCGACTTTGTGGTGAAACATTTTGGACCTCAGATCAAGCAATTTACGGGCACTGACATTGCCACCGAAATTGAAGCGGGAAGACAAACCTGGAATTACTTCTTGCAACCAATCGAGAGCATTCACTTGCGATCAAACTTAGATTTTGAGCTGGACAACAGTGGGTCAGTGCAATATGTATATATGTTTAGCATCATCGGCTTTTTCATTTTGCTTATTGCCTGCATCAATTTTATGAATATGGCCACTGCCCGTGCTTCAGTGCGAGCTAAAGAAGTTGGTATCAGAAAGGTATTAGGTTCCATGCGCAAGCAATTGATAGGCCAATTTCTAACCGAGTCACTTTTGAACAGCATCCTGGCATTTTTTATGGCCATTGGCATTGTTTATTTAATGCTTCCCGGTTTCAATTCACTAACGGATAAGACTTTAACGGACCCTATTTTTGGTGCGGATGGACTTTGGCCATACCTGGGTTTAGCGGCCGTACTGGTAGGACTGGCGGCAGGAATTTATCCAGCCTTTGTGCTGTCATCTTTTCTACCGGCAAAGGTGCTTAAGGGAGAGATGGCGCAGGGTAATGCCGCAAAATGGATGCGAAATGGCTTGGTTGTAATTCAGTTTACCACTTCCATATTTCTAATCATTGGGTCCATGTTTGTCTACAGTCAATTGGACTATCTTCAAAATAAAGAACTGGGTTTTAATAAGGATCAAATTTTGATCATCAATGAGACCCATCTTCTTGGAGATCAAGTGGAGACATTTAAGGATGAGCTTCTACGAAGTGCCATCGTTGAGAATGTTTCCGTCTCTGGCTATGTACCTGCGACAAACGTAAGTAGTGATTTTCCCTTTTTGAGTGAAAATGCGACTACTACTGATGAGGCTGTTTCGGTCCAACACTGGAAAGTGGATTATAATTATGGAGGTACATTCGATATAGAACTAGTGTATGGTAGGTTTTTCAACAAGGAGCTAGCGAGTGATACTGCAGGTGTCATTATCAATGAAACCGCAGCAAGGCGATTTGGATATCTTGAAAACCCGGTTGGTAAGAAAATCAAAAGCCTTGGTGGGATTGTTAATAATCAATCACAGTCCTTCACAATTATTGGCGTGATGAAAGACTTCCATTTCAAATCGATGACTGAACAGATTTTACCTCACGCGCTTATGTTGGATAGCGACAACGGAAGAGTCAACATCAAATTTAGTCCGGAAAAGGCTCAGGATGTTCTTCAATTTGCCGAAAGCACCTGGGATAAGTTTGCCAACGGGCGACCATTTGATTATGCCTTTTTGGATGAGGTTTTTGCTGGGTCATTCAAAGAACAATTAAAGGTGAAAACGATATTTACTGTTTTTGCCATTTTGGCCATTTCAATAGCTTGTCTTGGACTGTTTGGGCTTGCCTCATATGTGACGGAACAACGGAAGAAGGAAATAGGGATTCGAAAAGTACTGGGAGCCTCCACTTCCAGGTTGGTTAACCTGCTTTTCAACAATTTCACTAAACTCATTTTGCTCTCCATTTTGCTTGCGGTGCCTTTTGCCTGGTGGTATATGGATGGATGGTTATCGGATTTTGCTTATCCGGTAAGCATGAATCCGCTGATTTTTGTGGCCGGAGGGCTTGGCACCTTGTTGATCGCCTGGCTTACCGTAGGCTATCAATCATTAAAAGCAGCCAGAAGAAATCCGATTGATAATTTGAGATACGAGTAATATGCTCAAACGCCTTGGAGAAAGGTTATTTACATTCTATTGTCACCCTGATTTTCAAGAGGACATAAAGGGTGATTTGGAGGAATATTATGTCCTCAATCTGGAGGAGAAAGGAGAGAAATATGCTAATCGAAAGTATCTGATAGATACTTTTCTTTTGTTTCGGTTCTCCCTCTTAAGAGAAAACTGGATAGGTCAAAACTTAATTAATTACGCCATGGTCAAGAATAATTTAAAGGTGGCATATCGGAATATGATGCGCCACAAATTCTATGCTTTTATGAATTTAGGGGGGCTTACTGTCAGTATTGCGGCATGTCTCCTTATTGCCATTTTTGTAAAAGATGAGCTGAGTTATGATACTCATTTTGAAAATTCTGAACGCATCTTCAGGGTACAGAGCTACCTTGAATTTGGGAACAATGAATTTGATCTTGCCACAACAGCCGTCCCTATGGCTGCTGCCATTAAAGAGAGCTTTCCAGAGGTAGAGGAGAGTGCCAGGATAAACGGTAATCGTACGAACCTAATCACGGTTCGAAACAAGTTCTTTAGGCAGGAAGGCATTACTTATGTCGATAACTCATTTTTCAATATTTTTTCCTTTCCACTAATTCAGGGGAATCGGGAGCATTTACTGGATGAACCCAATACGGTGGTGATTAGCGAAACCACCGCCAGAAAACTATTCGAGGACACCGATGTTGTTGGACAAATCATCCGCTTAGAAGATGGCACGAATCTGAAAGTAACGGGAGTCATGTATGACATCCCGACTAACACCCATTTTGATTTCAACATGGCCATTACCATGATTGATTTGCCGAGGGCCAAGAGCAATTCCTGGACGAGCAACCCATTTGCCACCTATATCCTCCTCAACAGAGAAGAATCTGAAGATGCGGTGATTGATAAATTTCCCTATTTGATAGAGAATTATCTGGCTAAGCAAATTACTGAGAGGACAGGGCTTACCTGGGAGGAATCGGTAGCTGCCGGTGATTATACGGAGTACTCGTTGATGGCCTTGACAGATATTCATTTGTTAGGCCATAAACAATGGGAATTCCAGGTGAATGGGTCTGTTCAAAGGGTATATATGTTCGGAAGCATTGGTTTCTTTATTCTGCTGATTGCCTGTATCAATTTTATGAATATGACCACGGCCAGGGCATCCGTCCGGGCCAAAGAAATTGGAGTGAGAAAGGTACTGGGGTCCAGAAGGAAGCAGTTGATCAATCAATTTCTTACTGAGGCTACCCTAAACAGCTTCATTGCGATAGTCCTAGGGACTTTACTTGCCTCTGCGATACTGCCTAATTTCAATGCATTCACTGGTAAATCAATCGTAAATCCGTTTTTTGGAGCTGGCGGTTTGTGGCCATATTTGGTGTTAGGTGGATTTCTAATTGGTGTCCTTGCAGGAATCTATCCTGCCCTGGTATTGTCAGCATATCGCCCGCTTAAGGTGCTGAAGGGTGAGACCATGCAATCTAAAAACACCTTCAGAATGAGAGATGTATTGGTGATGATTCAGTTCACCACCTCTATTGCCTTGATTATTGCTTCAATTACGGTTTATCGCCAGCTCAATTATCTACAGAATAAAGAGTTGGGTTTTGACAAGGATCAGCTATTGGTCGTGAATAACACCCATCTGCTTGGGGATAAGATCAATGTCTTTAAGAATGAATTGCTCAATAATTCCATGGTGGAGAATGTTTCTGTTACTGGTTATCTCCCTGCCAGTGATATTTTCAGTGATACCCCAATGCTTAAAGGAGACGCGACTTCAACGGATGAGTCGGTCTCAGTTCAATATTGGTTTGTGGATCATGACTATGCCAATACACTGGGATTAACGGTTGATCAAGGTCGATTTTTTGATCCCGCGTTTGCCACGGATTCTATGGCGGTAATTCTTAATGAGACTGCCATAGAAGAATTGGGATATTCAGGTAATCCCATCGGCCAAAAAATCAAATCTAATAGAGCAATTTCTGATGATAGTGCTCCTATTTACACGATCGTTGGAGTCATGAAAGATTTTCACTTTCAATCCATGCAAACGGAGATTTTGCCACATGTTTTATTTCTTGGTAAAAGCGACTTTAGTATAAGCGTTAGGTATAAGGCCGGAAGCACGAAGGACATAATCACTTTAGCCGAGGAATCGTGGAATAATCTGAGCGCTGGTGTGCCCTTTGAATTCGATTTTTTGGATTCGATGTTCGCAAGGTCATTTGAAAATGAAAACCGTATCAAAACGATCTTCACCATTTTTGCAGCACTGGCCATTGCAGTGGCATGCATTGGTCTATTCGGGTTGGCAGCTTATGTTACAGAGCAGAGAAAGAAGGAGATTGGAATCAGAAAGGTGCTTGGGGCTTCTATATTTAATTTGTTGAACCTGTTATTTAGCAACTTCACAAAATTGGTGTTGATTTCAGCTTTGGTGGCCATTCCCATTGCCTTTTATTTTATGCAAGATTGGTTGACTGATTTTGCCTACTCTATTTCGTTGAGCCCCGTGATTTTCATTGTAGGTTCTTTAGGCACACTCTTGATTGCATGGCTAACGGTAGGTTATCAATCGCTTAGAGCAGCCAGGAGAAACCCAATTGATAATTTGAGGTACGAATAAGAAATAAGCGCGAATCTCCTAAGTCATTGGGTGACTTCAAGTCACCCAATGACTAGAGGTCTCCTGATGGCTAAAAAGAAGGTCGCTGCTTTTTGTTAATTTCCCTGATCTTTTCGAATATGAGAAAGATCGGCCATTTTTTAAATCAACCTTACCCATTTTACGCCAACACCCGACAGGCTTGGCAGTTGGTCATAGTCATTTCTATTTTTATTTCAGCCTTTTGCTTCATTTTCAAGCCATTCGGGATTTATGCACAACCTCGAAACATTCGTGATTATGTAGCACTGGGCTTTGGTGGGGTAACTTTTCTTTCCAGTGCCTTTAATATGGTGCTCTTACCTATCATATTCCCAAAGCTATTTGCCGATGCCGAATGGAAGGTTTATAAGGAGTTGATTTGGGTTGGCTGGATGATTTTTTCAATTGCTACCCTCAACTATTTCTATTCAGGCTTCTTCTATGAATTTGACTTTGAATGGGTAACATTTTGGCGAGTGCAGTTGCTCACCTTCATTATAGCCGTGGGACCAGGAATTGGCGTTATCTTTTTCAAACAGATCTACTTATACAAAAGAAACCTACAGGAAGTAGACCACCTAAACCAGATACTCAAATCATCTTCCTTAAAGGAATGGGACGAATTTGTCGTGCTCACTTCCACAAATAAAGGTGAACAAATCAAGCTTGATCATAGGTATATCTCCTGCATTGAAGCGGCTGGAAACTATATAGAGATTTTCTATACTGAGGGAGAGACTGAGAAAAAGACGTTGCTAAGAAACAAGATCTCCAATATTGAAGAGCAGGTCAGTCGATTTCCAATTCTACAGCGATGCCATCGAACCTATATTGTGAACATTAAAAAAGTGAGCTACCTGGAAGGTAACTCACAAGGATATAAGCTTCATCTACTGGGTACTACTAAAATAGTACCTGTTGCCAGAAGTTACTCCGGCAACATTAAAAAAATGATTGAAGCTGTATTTGACGATCCACCGTCAGTGTTGTGAAACAAATTACTGCCTCAACTCACTTCTTCATTTCACTAACATCCGAATATCCTGAGAAAGGCACGCGATATCATTTTTAATCCTGGTTAAGGGATAAAATGCATGCTCGCAGTGATGAGTTTATGGGTGTTATACCAATTCAATTATAAAATGGCGTGAATAGAAATTAAATTATGATCGCTTGATTAAGGCGAAAAATAAGGGCATAGCATCGCTATGGCCAATTTTTTCAACGAAGAGCAAGCGGTAAGAAATGATTTGTATGCGTCATGTTATAGTTGATTTGGTATTAAAGTAACGAAGCCAATTTTGGGAAGTAATGATCTTGGAGAACGGTCGTCTCCAAAGCATAACCAATTGCCATAAATCACAAGTTTAAATTGGTCAGAACTATGGTAATCAGTCAAAAACCAAAATCGCCATGCTCAAAAATGTAGTTAAAATCGCCCTAAGGGTCTTCTGGAAAGAAAAGGGGTACAGTCTTCTGAATGTTCTTGGTCTTACCGTTGGCATATGTGCAAGCCTCCTGCTTTATCTATATATAGAGGATGAATACAGTGTAAATAAATTCCATAAGAATCAGGAGAGAATTTACCAGGTGATGGAGCATCAGAATTATACTACCGGAACCGTATTCACCACAACCGCCAACCCAGGGCCACTAATGGACGCTTTTAAGGAGGAAATGCCTGAAGTTGAGCATATGGTACAGCTGTCTTGGGAGGAAGAAAAGTTGTTCATAGTGGGAGAAAAGACATTCAAGGAAACCGGTCGTGTGGCTAGTGCTGACTTTTTTCATATGTTCTCATTTCCTATGATTGAAGGGAGCGTGGAGGGATCTATGGAGGCGCCAGATGTCGGTTATCTTTCGGAAACTCTGGCAAAAAAGATGTTCGGGGATCAATCGGCAATCGGGCAAACATTTGAGGTCAATGGTTGGGGAGATTACAAAGTAGGAGGGGTGTTTAGAGAGACACCGGCTAATTCTACGCTCCAATTCGATTTCGTTCTTCCAAATCAGAGATGGTGGGATGAGAACAGTTGGTTGGAAGATTGGGGAAACAATGGAATCAGACACTTTTTAAGCTTGCACCAGGGAGTTGATAAAGATGCCTTCTCCGCAAAGATCGAAGACTATGTAAAAACGAAGAATGAAGGATCAGTGATCGATTTATTTATTCATCCGATAGGGGATGTCTACTTAAAGGGTGGTTTTAAAGATGGCAAACAGTCAGGTGGGCGAATCGTTTACGTCAAATTATTTTCTATAGTAGCCGCCTTTATCTTAATTATCGCCTGCATAAACTTTATGAATCTGGCTACGGCCCGTTCTTCCAAGAGGGCTAAAGAAGTAGGTGTGAAGAAGGTGTTGGGCTCAACTCGCAGCTATTTGATTACTCAGTTTATGGCCGAATCTCTTTTGATGGCAATTATATCAGCCTTACTGGCTGGTTTGCTGATTATGGTTGCATTGCCAGGTCTTAATGGGTTCACAAATAAGGCAATGGAATTTTCCTTGTTGAATGCATCCCAATCAGGGATGCTAATAGGAATAGCGCTTATTGTAGGACTGTTGGCAGGCAGCTATCCGTCTATCTTCTTATCTTCTTTTGCTCCTGTGAAGGTGCTAAAAGGGAGTTTTAGATCGTCCGGTTGGAGCAATGGTATTAGGAAAGGGCTGGTGGTCTTCCAGTTCCTTATTTCTACCTTTTTGATTATGGGTACCCTTGTGGTGCATGATCAAATAAGCTATGTAAAAAACAAGAATCTTGGGTATAACAAGGACAACCTGATTCATATACCTCTTGAAGGAGAGTTGAAGGAAAAGAGTGACCTATTTAAGGCTAAAATGCTTGAAAACCCGAGCATCACAAACATTACAGGAGCTAGCGTACTCCCCATTTATATGGGAAGCTCAACCTCAGGAGGATTTCGATGGGATGGTAAAGATCCCGAGAATACGAGCTTGTTTCAGGTACTGCTAGTCGATGACAACTTTTTTGAAACCTTCAGCATGGAGATGGCTGATGGAAGGGCTTTTGATAAAAAATTACTGAGTGATTCAGCGAGCGTTGTTATCAACCAGGCCACTGCCGAAAGTATGGATTTGGAACAGATAGTTGACTATCCGGTGACCTTTTGGGGACGAACTGGAAAGGTTGTCGGCATTGTTAAGAACTTTCATTTTTCTTCATTGCATTCCAAAATTGAACCTCTGGTAATTTCCAGAAGGCCTGAAAGCATTAACCACCTTATTATGAAGGTGGATGGGCTGAACGTTGAAGAAACAGTGGCCTATGTTGAGGAAAATTTCAAGGAGTTTAATCCGAGTTATCCTTTTGAATATGGGTTTCTTGACGATTCCTATGCAGCGCTTTATGAGCGCGAAACCAATGTAGGAACGCTGGCGAATTACTTTGCTGGCATAGCCATTTTTATTTCGTTGCTTGGTCTCTTTGGTTTGGCATCATTTGCTGCCGAACAACGCATCAAAGAGATAGGCATACGAAAAGTATTGGGGGCTGGACTAGCTAACCTTGTGATGCTTTTGGCCAAAAATTTTCTGCTTCTGGTACTTGTAGGCTTTGGTCTGGCCATACCTGCCGCCTACTTTGTGATGACAGATTGGTTGACTGCCTTTGAATATAAAGTCGCGGTAGGTGTTACCGTTTTCTTAATGGCTGGAGGAGCGGCAGTGTTAATCGCATTGATGACTGTGAGCTATCATTCAATCAGAGCTGCCTTGGCAAACCCGGTGAAGAGTTTGCGGTACGAGTAAGTCCGCAAGCACACATAGCCGGTTGGTATCGATTTGACTGATAACCGCTGATCGGGAATTTGTTTGTAATCCTAATTAAAAAAACTACATTTAGGAATTAAATAAAACAAAGGTCAGGTCAAACAAAAATTGGGAACAGAATCTCATAAAATAACGCGATAATGAAAGTTGACCTTTGGAAATACATTATACCAATTCAATTATGAGATGGCCTTAATAGAAATTAGATTATTATCGTTTGATTAAGGCGAGAAATGAGGGCATAGCATCGCTATGGCTGATTTTCTCAACGAAGAGCAAGCGGCAAGAAATGATTTATATGGGTCATATTATACTTGATTTGGTATTAGGTAGGCGATTTTTGAGTTCAAAATATGCTAAAACGTATCGGAGAGCGACTTTTGACATTCTATTGCCATCCTGATTTTCAAGAGGATATCAAAGGTGATCTGGACGAACATTATGCCCACAACTTCGAGAAGAAAGGGGCAAAATATGCCAACCTGCTTTACCTATTGGATGCTATCCTTTTGTTTCGAATCGCGCTATTAAAGCGCAATTGGATAAGTCGGAAATCAAACAGTATCGATATGGTCAGAAACATAATCAAAACAGCCCTAAGAATTTTCTGGAAAGAGAAAGGTTACAGTCTCCTGAATGTCATGGGACTCACTGTTGGTATCACTGCAAGCGCATTATTAATGTTCTATGTTGATGGAGAAAAATCCGTCAATAAGTTTCATCGCGATATGGATCGAATTTTCCAGGTGATGGAAAATCAGGATCATGGGACCTCAATATTCACTACCAGCAACAACCCTGGTCCATTAAAGGACGCGCTAAAGTCAGAGATGCCCGAAATAGAATATATAGCTCAGTATTCGCCTGGACAGGAGAGGCTTTTTAAAGTAGGTAACGAGAGTTTTAAGGAAAAGGGAATAGTAGCAAGCGAGGACTTTTTTCAGGTTTTCACCGTGGAATTTAATGAAGGGAATTTGGAGAGTTCGTTAACCGAACCCAGCGTTGTTTACATATCCCAGAGCCTTGAAAATCGACTTTTTGGGGATGGCAAGGCGCTTAATAAAACACTGAGCATTAATGAATGGGGAGAGCATAAGATCGGTGGAATTTTTAAGGACATCTCAAGCAATTCAACGGTAAGTTTCGACTTTGTTATGCCCTCTGAGCCTTGGTCAAAGCGGAATCAATGGGTTCAGGAATGGGGAAATAATGTGGTAAAAAACATCATTAAACTCAAGTCTGGAGTTGATTTGAATCGATTCAATGCAAAGATTAAGAACTATTTGGAAATAAAGAATGACGATTCATCAATCACTCTTTTTCTACAGCCATTTGGAGACACTTATCTCTTTGCCAATTTCGAGAATGGGGTTCAGGCTGGTGGACGTATCAGCTATGTCAAGCTTTTTATGGCGGTGTCAGGTTTTATTTTATTCATTGCCTGTATCAATTTCATGAACCTTTCAACGGCAAGGTCAACGAAGCGAGCCAAAGAGGTTGGCGTAAAAAAAGTAGTCGGATCGTCCAGATCACAACTCGTGTTTCAGTTTATTGGCGAATCCATAATTATGGCACTAGCATCGGCCTTATTGGCTGGGCTGCTGATCATGTTAATACTTCCCATGATCAATGGACTGATCGGGCGAGAATTACAATTTTCCATTCTCAATGCCAACAATGCCTTATCTCTTGCAGCGCTTGGCCTATCTGTAGGCATATTGGCTGGAGTATATCCTGCTTTTATTCTATCTGCTTTTACTCCAATTAAAGTACTGAAAGGTGGCTTCAGGACATCCGGTTGGTCAAATGGAATTCGAAAGGGGCTTGTCGTTTTTCAATTTCTTGTGTCTACCGTTTTAATTATTTCCACGCTGGTGATTCACCGGCAAATGAATTTTATTAAGAACAAGAACCTGGGTTATGAAAAGGAAAATGTGGTTTACATTCCACTTGAAGGTGAACTAGAGAAGAAAGAAAGGCAGGAAATCCTGATATCTCAGATTCTTGCTAACCCTAATTTTTCGAATGCAAGTATTGGTAGTGATGCTCCAATTTCAATTAATGCCTCAACAGGGGGAGGCTTTCGCTGGGAAGGTAAATCAAGTGAATTGGCAAGCCTCTTTTATATACTTCAGGTCGGATACGATTATGTAGAAACACTGAATATGGAAATAATAGAGGGGCGTTCGTTTGATCCCAATCTTAAGAGCGATTCACTCCATGTAATTATCAATGAGCAAACAGCACGGGAAATGAATGTGGAGGATCCTCTCAATCACCCTATAACTTTTTGGGGTCGTACAGGAAAGGTAATTGGCGTTGTGAAAGACTTTCATTTCCGCTCCCTTCACGAAGGAATAGAACCAATGGTGATTAGTTTGAGGTCGGAATTAAGCGCTTATGTCTTTGCCAAAATGTCAACAGGTTCAACCGCTGAGAACTTGGCCTATCTGGAGTCAAAAGTGAAAGAGATAAACCCTGACTACCCATTCACCTATTCATTTCTGAATGAAAGTTATGATGACCTGTACAAAAGTGAGAATACAATTGGGAAGTTGGCCGACTACTTTTCAGTTGTTGCGGTCTTTATATCCCTTCTGGGTTTGTTTGGCTTGGCGAGCTTTGCTGCTGAACAGCGTATTAAGGAAATAGGAATTCGAAAGGTACTCGGTGCAAACCTGTTTAACCTATTGATTTTGATGTCTAAGGGATTCCTGGTGCTTGTGGGTATTGGGTTTGTTCTTGCTGCACCCATAGGATACTTTTTTATGGATGATTGGTTAAATGCTTTTGAGTATCGAGTAGAGATTGGAGTTAGCGTATTTGCGGTTGCTGCTATGGCCTCTTTAGGAATAACGATTCTGACTGTTAGCTACCATTCTGTAAAAGCGGTCTATACCAATCCGGTGAAGAGTTTGCGGTACGAGTAACATCATATAAATATGTGGTATCAAATATGATCATGCAAATGACTTGATTGGGCAATTGTGTATGTTAAAAATCTATGTTTTGAAACCTGAGCATGGATTTTGGCCTATGAATCACTTGTTACCTACAAATGGCCCATCAATTTAAATATTTTAAGTTCATGTTTTGCATACATTTTCGTAGCCCAACTTTTTACATCCAATTCGGTTTCTAAGTTTATGCCCAACAGATTAATAAATGGAACGGACAATTTTAGTTTCATTTGCACATCAGCGGATTCTTTTAAATCTGTATAAATTTTATTTAGTTTTTCATCCATATCCCCTTGATGAAGCTCAAAAGCAGAAGCAATCATGGTCATGATTTCTCCAGTTATTTGTTCTGTTTGTTGAGCATTCATTTCCTTTACCATACCCGATATATCATCCTTTATTTTAATATTTTCAGGAAGGCTGACTAAATATTGATAATGGAAATCTAACCTATTTTTTATGTCTTCAATTCCAGCAGTTGCTTTTTTTAATTCTACCATCAGGTCTTTATTGCTTACCTCTTCCTGACTTGGAATACCTTCGAGTAACTTAGAGATTTCAAACTGCTTTTCTGTTGGTTTATCTTCGTCAAATATATAATAAGGTTTCCCCCTTTTTTCTCGTATCAATAGTACTTCGTAATCTGCATAGTCATTTACTCCAGGCAAAGGAATAAGCATGCTTGGTTTATCACTTAAATCCTGATTTATTGAATCAATGAGATGGCGGAGGACGGACATAAACTCTCTTTTCTTTTTATGGGTTCCCGTTACAATGATTGAGATCTTGTTTTGGTAGCTTGTAACAAGGGCCCGGCTGGTTTCTTTTTCTAAAACGCAGCCTGTACGCCACTTTTCCATCACTAGTTCGTGTGCATCTACCATGATATGAGGTATAATGGAATTCGGTAAGTATTCGTATTCATACACAAAGCGAATACTATTTTCGGCATTTCTTACTGATTCAGTAACCTCATTAGGTTCGCTTGTACCCAGTAGATCGGGTATAATAAATTGCTTGCGATTTTGTAAATAGAAACAGAGTTTAAATTGGTTTAAAATCTCTACTAAAAATAATCTTTGATTAGGGGAGTATTCAATCCTTTTGAAGTCGGCCGTATGATAACTTTCTTTCTTGTCTTCTTCTTCGTTAACAATAAATTCAAGTTTATTCATGCTTACGATACCATTGTTTTCTCCGGCATAGGCAGAGGTCAAAATCTGGTACACACCATAAGTGATCCAATAGGGATCAAGTACATAATATTCGGATAGGTTCACGTCTTCAAAATGCAATACAAGACCCAAATCATGTAAGAAAGTAATGGCATTTTTTTGGCCTTGTCTCTTTGTTAACTCAAATTCCCGGCAGATTTCGAGAAACCGGGTTTCATTGAGAAATTTCTTTGTATGGGTCTCATCCTGAAGCCGCTCTTTGATGCCGATCCATCTTTCATCAATTGGGGTACTAAATAATTCTGCTTGTGGAATAAGCTCGGCCAAGCAGGTCTTTATTTCATCAATGTTTGCGCCCGTTTTGCAAGAGGCTTTGATGAAATATTTGATCTGGGGAAATTCTTTTTGCAATTCATATTCGTTGTCGAAGCCAAAGCCTTGGTTCACATCAATTTGATTGGCTATGATGATAATGGAAGAATTGCCACCCGTGGCTTTAATGCGTCTCACCCATTCTCTGACTTGGGCGGATACTTTGATGTCTTTTCGTGCATCGAGCACTAATACATAAACCGAACGGTTGGTCAGGAAAAACTGATGGGTAGCATTCATGATCTCCTGCCCGCCAAAGTCCCAGAAATGACCGGTCAATTTGTGTAGTACTTTCTGCTTCTTAAATGTCTTACAATTCCCAAATCGTATATCCTCAATATTAATGCCATCCGTTTGTACTTCATTTTCATCAAACGCATCACTTTTAAGTCTACGAAGAATGGATGTTTTCCCTGCTTTAGGGTCTCCAATTAGGATTATTTTTATTTCATCAAGCCTTCTCTTTGTCGCTTTATACCAATCCAATGCCGACTGCCGCCCTTGTTTTAAGATTTCTAATGGAGGGGATTCTATGGGATTGCCATAAAGAACTAGCCCTTTAGTACCATATTGCTCTAAATTTATCTTCATATCAAACTGGACAATGGGCGATGGTATTTCTCTGATTTGATTATAGCCAAGGTCTAAAGAGTGGAGTCGGGTAAACTTTTCCGCAACCCTGATATCCGAGATTTGATTATAGCCAAGGTCTAAAGTGTTGAGTCGGGTAAGCTTTTGCAAAAAGCTGATATCGGAGATTTGATTAGAGCCAAGGTTTAAAGTGTGGAGTCGGGTAAGCTTTTGCAAAAAGCTGATATCGGAGATTTCATTAGAGTGAAGGTATAAAGTGTTGAGTCCGGTGAGTTTTTGCAAAAAGCTGATATCGGAGATTTGATTATAGCCAAGGTCTAAAGAGTGGAGTCGGGTAAGCTTTTGCAAAAAGCTGATATCGGAGATTTGATTATAGCCAAGGTCTAAAGAGTGGAGTCGGGTAAGCTTTTGCAAAAAGCTGATATCGGAGATTGGATTATGGGCAAGGTTTAAAGTGTGAAGTCGGGTAAGCTTTTGCAAAAAGCTGAAATTGGAAATAGGATTAGAGCCAAGGTTTAAAGTGTTGAGCCCAGTGGGCTTTTCCGGAACCTTGAAATCGGAGATTTGATTATAGCTAATGTCTAAATCTTGTAACTGCCTTAATTTTTCCAGAAAACCGGTGTCTGTAATTTTCCATTTGTGACCAATTTCACCATTGATCTTTAATTTCAGTAAGTTTTTAAGCTTTACAATTTCCAATGGAATTGAACTGAGCTGGTTGAGTCGCCCTTTATTATGGCTTTCAGTGTTTTTTCTACCTTCCAAATCCCACCAACAGTTGCTCAAAATTAGAGTTTCGAGATGGGTGCATTCAAAGAGTTCGGGGAGGTCATTTAAATCGGTAATCCCACAGTGCCCCAATTCCAAATAGGGGTTACTGGTTTCAAGGCACTGTTTGATGAGTTTTCTGGCTTGGGTAAGATCGTTGTTCATCGTGGTGGCTTTGTTCTGTTAGAGATCTTTAATCTTATAAAATCACGTTTGAAGTAGTGTTTATATTAGTAAATTAAGTATTTATAATAATATTTAGTTTATTTCTCAAACCGAATTATGAACCTTTGGTGAATATTCATGTTTCGTATTGGCTTATGTTGGCCCAATAAATATTGGTGATTATTATTGACCAATTTGCGAGGCTAACTTGGCGTTAGCTAAAAGTTCCTTTATAAAGCATTCAATCCACCTTCGTAGTGTGCTTTGGTGGATGTCTTTGGTTGACCAGTCTGTGGCAGGCAGGTCTTTACAGTTTACTACAGCAATATGAGTTCAGATTTCGTTCAGGATTTGATACTGTTTATACAATGCCAGGACCTTCAAAACTCTCGATAATCTCCGTCCAGGTACTGATTGGCTTCTTCCTCCTCAAATCTTGCCTTTTTGTTATCCCAATGTAGGGTCTGATTTGGAAAACGACCTGCAATTACTCCCAACAAGATGGTTTCCGTTAAGCGGGCAGCATAAGAAAATGGTGCGCTCGTTTTGCCTTTTCCCAGACAGGCATCTACGAATTGGTGATAGTGCTTATTCCCTTCCTTGTCATAGCTCTCCGTGGGTTGGCCGAGATTGTCCTTCTTTTTTACACTGGACAGATCAAGCTCCTGATACTTTCCATCTACAATATGCCTTGGCAGCTGCATAAAGTGTGGCAATAGAAGCCTTCCTTTTTCACCAATGAACATGGCTCCTTGATCAGGAAGCTTTTCATTATTTGGCAAAGCTAAATCGTCATGTTTTTCGGGTGAGCCAGGGCCATCATACCAAATCCATTCAAAATTCTTGGTGGTGTACTTGGTTCCTGGAAATTCGTAGCTAACAATGTTGTTTTCTGGGAAGCCAAATCCCGTTGGTTTTCGGCAAGAGTTCTTAATGGTTTTTGGAACATCAAGGGCAAGTGCATTGTACGGGGTATCGAAGATATGAACCCCCATATCGCCCAAAGTTCCGCAGCCATAGTCCATAATCTTTCTCCAATTTCCCGGATGATAGACTTTCTCTTTGTAAGGCCTTTTTGCTGCTGTTCCCAGCCATAAGTTCCAATCCAGGCTTTCAGGAACCGCATCGGATCCCTGAGGAGCCGGCCCATCAAACCCCCAGTTTTTTGGCGACCAGGCATGGACTTTCTTGACTTTTCCGATGATACCATCTTGAATCAGGATGGTGGCTAGTTTATAATCGTAAAATGAATGTACCTGAATGCCCATTTGGGTAACCAACTTCTTTTTCTTTGCCAGCTTGCGCATGGCACGGGCTTCCGTCACATGATGAGTTAGCGGTTTTTGGCAATAGACAGGCTTGTCCATTTCCATGGCCATCATTGAGGCAGGCGCATGGGTGTGATCAGGGGTAGAAACAACCACGGCATCTATCGAACTGCCAATTTCTGCCAGCATAGTTCTGTAATCGGTAAAAGTCTTAGCATTTGGATAGAGCTTTTTAGCAGCGGCCAGTGTGGCAGCGTCTACATCGCAAAGGGCGGTTATATCGACTAACTCGTGTGAGGAAAATGACTTGAGATCAGCGGCACCCATACCACCAACGCCAATATGAGCGGTTCTCAAACGTCCATTTTCTGTTGATGGCCAAA
This sequence comes from Roseivirga sp., assembly GCA_029262895.1. Taxonomy (GTDB): domain Bacteria; phylum Bacteroidota; class Bacteroidia; order Cytophagales; family Cyclobacteriaceae; genus Roseivirga. Next base: position 66,516 of record JAJCYM010000089.1, on the reverse strand, counting down.
CGGACGTGGGTAAAAGTGAAACTGTTGCCATGGCTGCTGCGCCTTTAAGAAATTCTCTTCTCTTATTCATAATTTATGAATTTTTGATTCTTTAATATTTAGTATTATCACCAACCCTCATTACCTGAAAGCCAACTTAGCAATGGCCCCTCTGGGGCCAGAAGCCCAGACTGCTTTACCATCTTTTGAGGTGCTGACTGAATAATATTTTCCTTCCATTCTTGTGTAGGCATATTCGCCCTGTCGATAGTAGTCGCTACTTCCCCGACCAACAACCAAAACAAACTCTTCGAAGAAATCCATACCCGATCGATAACCATGAGGTTCCATTCCTTCCATAACTGATAGCCAGGTTTTTCCACCGTCTCGCGTATAGGCCACGTTATTCTTAGTGGTCAACGAATCTCCGCGATAATCCCCACCGACAATAATGCCTGACTTGTCATCCTTAAATTGAATGGAAAATATTCCGGCACTTGGGCTATGATCAAGAGGGGTAATGGATTTGTTCCAGGTCGCTCCCTGGTCTTTGGAATAAAACAAACTGGATTCTTCTCCTCCCAAACCGATATAGACATCCTTGGTGCCATGTGTTCTCAGGCAGGTACCGCTGGCCGCAAAACCGCCCTGGCCGTCCAAGGCTTGGGGCCGACTTTCATAAGGCAACTCTTGCCAGGTTTCTCCCGCATCAAAAGTTCTAAGGATCAGCAGGCGTCCTTCCATAGCATCTCCAAAGGCAATACCTGTTTGGTCATCCCAAAAGTCCATGGCATCATAGAAGGTACCTTCTACTGTAGAAAAATATTTCTGTTCCCAGGTTTCTCCACCATTGGTAGTTTTATAGATGACAGCCGGCAAGCCTGCACTTAGTACAATGGCCGTATTTTCATCAAAGGCTTCAATGTCCCGAAAATCAATTGTGTCAGATTGGGGCACTGAAACATCCTGCCAGGATGTACCTCCATCAACGGTACGCATTACAGTTCCGCGGACTCCGCTTACCCAGGCCACATTCTCTGAAACACTGCTTAATCCTCTGAAGTGCGCGGTCGAATTACTTTCCTGAGGACTCCAGAATGGCTCACGCTTGACCTCTTCCTTTTTGTTTGAAGAACAGGCGAAAAGGCCAGCAACTATTAAGAGTAGAAATAAGTGTTTCATTCAGTACCAGCTGGACTTAGTTCTGGTTTTTCCGGAGAAGTGAAGACGGACTCTGGAAGCTCATCAAAAACCATAACGTTTTCCATTTTAGGCCTTCCACGACTGCTGGATAGCATGATTTCACCATGCTTATTATAGTCTTCCCAGGGGAGTGTAAATCGAGGCACAGTATCTGCGAAATTGCTGTAATGTGCCCATTGGGTGACTAATCTGGATTCTTTGTCAACCCATACTTCGTATCGATTATCGGGTGTAACCCCTACCTCTTCAAAAGTCAGCATAAGCTTATCAGCTATGGCGCCAGCTTGGGTAGTATCTTCACCCACATATTTTAACGTCACCCCTGAATCTTTGAGCTTATAAGGCATCACCAACCAATAGGAGTGGTTGATCCAGGTACGTTTGGCCCTATTCGCAAAAAAAGCAACTGTATCAGGTTCAGTGAATTCTACTCCATTGGCATAGAAACGACCCTCGCCTGTATTAATATCTGCAATGCCCGTAACACCATTCGACCAGTCTATTCTGACCCTGTTTTCCCATTTGTCCCAGATCAGCGCATCACGCCCAAAAAACTCCCAGCAAACATATCTGGTGCCGTCCCAGGCTTCACGTCCGCCCATGGCTTCCATCACTTCATCGGCCACAGCTATGGCCTTGGCATCCGAACTTTCTAGATTAAAACCTTCTGCGGCTGGATTTACTTCTTGGACTTCTCGGGAGTCATAGTCACTACTTTGATTACACGCAATTAGAGCAATGGCTAAAATGAGTGGTGCAGAGATTTGGATAAGACGTTTCATACCTTTTTGGCTTTAGAAAAACCAAGATACTATTTCAATACTATCTATTCAAAGCAAACTTGATAAGTGAATTATGAATTTTTTACCAACCAGCAGTTTCTCCCGGTTTTACACCAATTACATTGAGAATATCTAGCCTTTCATTTTTGGTTACAAAGGCCAATATCTCAACATTATCTTTGTTGTATGGAGTAAGATCAAAACTGAATTTTCGTGTAAATACACCCTCATTTTGAATGGCCTTTTCCGCGACAGCATATGATCCTACAATTTCTCTAAGCGCATTGTGGTGTGCGTATTCGGTGGGGCCAAGGAATCTACTTTTATTATAATAAGGATGGTCCTCTGACCCTCCCAAAAGATTGTAATAGTTTTGCTGCCTTTCAGCCGGAATATCACTTTCCGTAACATAGACATAGAGCATATAATTTCCAGCTCCAGGATTTTGCTTAAAATCCAAATGCACTACTCCTTCGACCATATTCGAACCACTAATGTGGGTTTCAAGAGCAATATCGGCCAGAGCATCATTAGCAAATCGGAGGGACACTTGTCCTCTCCAAAGTGATCTGGTCAGAGGAGAGTCTGAGCTTCTGTCAACCAGTCCTGAGGGGAAGGAGGAGACCTGAAAGTCTCTTAACAAAGATGTAGAGGCAGTATTTTGCAAAAAATCACCCTGGTGAATAGCATTCACAAATACGCGGCCGGGATGTTCGGCCACAATTTGATCGGTGATGACAGCCGCATCTACACACCACCCACACCATTCTCCAGTGAAGTCTTCAAGTAATATGTTTTTGACCGCTGTTGTTGGCGGAGCGCCAATGGCGGTAAAGCCTGTGTAGTCGCAATTGCAATCGTCTTGGCTGGCTTGGGAATTATAGTTGGAGGCTTCAGGGTCAGTACAGCCTAAGTCGGTTGAGGTCTGAGCGTTGGCTGGAGAAGTTTCTTCCCCATCGTTCGGAGTGCAGGAAAAGATTAAAAGAGTAAAGCAAAAAAAATAGAATACAAGTTTCATACTGATAAGTTAAAAGTTGATAAAAATGCATTCTTAGGTTAGAGGTTGTTGAGGTTCTTGTTTGAGCGTGTGGTTTATGATCAAAACATGAATCTATTCAAAGGACCCGGAGTGCTTATAAAACGGGAGGGCCTTAAAGTTTAGTATAATCTTCTCAGTTTGGACACGTTATATACGCGAAGCTGTGCCTTTAGGCAGAAGATTTTGGGTCATTTTTTTATTGATTATCAACCACTTAGACCCAAACTATGAAAAAGCTCTTTGTCATCACATTGCTGCATTGCCTTGCAGTTGTAAGTTTAAATTCCCAAGATATTGTCGCACTCTCAGGGGGTGTCCAAATGAGAAATTCTAAGGGCCGATTGACCGAATTCTCTAATATTCTAAAAAATAACGACAACATAATGATCATCAGTTTTTGGGCTACCTGGTGTAAGCCTTGCATTCAGGAGCTGGATTATCTAAATGATACTTATGATGAATTGAGCCAGGAAATGGACGTTACCGTCTATGCCATATCAATAGATGATGCACGCTCAAGGAAGAGGGTTTTGCCATTGATTAATGGAAAGGGCTGGGAATTTGAGGTTCTGATTGACGAAAACAGTGAACTCAAAAGAAAACTCAATGTGATCAATGTTCCGCATACTTTTATTGTTGATAGAAACAAAAGAATAATTTATGAACACACCAGCTATGTGCCTGGTGACGAGGAAGAGTATCTGAAAATCATTGAGGGATTGAAGTAGTTTTTGTCTATGAAAAATCTCAATGTCGGAGTAGGGCTATTACTCCTTTTGTGCATTAATTGCCAAAACGAACTGACTGCTCAGAAGAAGGACTCCCATTTATCGGGTGATTTTTATCTGGTTACACAGTACTATTTAGAAGATGCAGCCATAGGGGCTATTGGCCTACCAGGAAATGAGAATCCGGGCTTCAATGCCGGGCTTCAGTTGAATTACGCCTGGAAGAACCTCTCAGTAGGCCTCCGTTATGAAACCTATTGGCCTCCGCTGCTCGGATTTGAAAGAGGCTTGGAAGGAAATGGCTTTGGGAATCGGTTTGTCTCATATACTCACAATAATTTTGAGCTAACACTTGGAAATTTCTATGAGCAATTTGGTTCAGGAATGACACTACGCTCCTACTACGAACCTCAGTTGGGTCTGGACAATTCAATTGATGGAGCGAGGTTGAAATACAATTCCAAAGCAATGAATGTTACCGCTATTGTTGGAAAGAACAGACGATATTTCGGTAAGGACGATTCCAAAATCAGGGGCATTAACGCGGATTTTTTCCTTGGTGACTTTGTGAATTTTCTGAAAACGGGAAACGTTTCACTCGATTTGGGATTTAGCTTGGTCAATAAAAAGGAATTAAATACCACAGGTTTGAATTTGCCTTCAGGTACCACAATCGTTGCAGGCAGATCAGAATTAAGGATCAAAGGGTTTAATTTTGGCCTGGAATATGGGAAAAAAGGTATTGAACCTCATGCCCTCAATGGACTTAATAGAAATGAGGGACAGGCACTGTTTGTTTCGTCTGGCTATTCGACCAAAGGTTTTGGCTTCAATGTCTATTGGAAATATATCGACAATATGTTTTTCAGGTCTGACCGTGAATCTGCCTCTAACATCGTTTCAAGCATTAATTATCTGCCTCCTAACAGTAATATAAATACATATAGGCTTACCACATTATATCCGTATGCTACTCAGGGCAATGGCGAGAATGGGTTGAATGCGGATATTTTCTTTAACATTAAAAAGGGAACGAGCCTGGGTGGAAAGTACGGTACAAAAGTGGCTATGGATTTTTCATTGATCACGGCCATTGACAAACGCTCTATCGCCCTTGATGAATATGAAACGGATTTTTTGGCCTTTTCAGATTCGGTCTATTATGCTAATTGGAACGTAGAGATTACAAAGAGGGTAAATAAGAAACTGAGGTATGTAGCTGGGTGGTCTTATATCAAATATAATCAGGATGTTATTGAGGGGATACCTCAAAGTGGCTTTGTTAAGTCGCTGACCTTCTTTACAGACATTACCTATAGGCTGCCAAATCGAAGGTTTGTTCGAATGGAACTCCAACATCTCTCTACGCAACAACATTTGGGCAATTGGATTTTCGGATTGATCGAAATGGGTTGGTCCGCTAAGCTTAGTGCGTATGTCTCCGATGAATGGAACTATGACAATTCAGTCCATTATTATTCTTTGGGTTTTAACTATAGAAAGGGAGCAACACTTGTAGGGTTAGGTTATGTCAGAGAAAGAAGTGGGTTGATATGCGTTGGCGGAGTTTGTCGGGTAGTTCCCGCCTCAACAGGCTTTAGGTTACAGGTGAATACTTCTTTCTAACCCTTCACTGAGTAAGAGCCAGTGATTGACCTGAATTATTTCTTGTTTGACCTCCAGTAAGCCTTGTTTATCGTGAAAAATGCTCTGGTGCCGTTCTGAGACTGGTCTGAAGGCCTGAAGATCAATACATTTACTATCAGAAGGAGTCAACTGGTTGACTGATTTTCGGTGAATTGGTTTGGTTTCAATACAGCCAAACTTCATTTGAAAGTAACCAACAGACGGTTCATGTTGTCTCACTAGCAATAGAAGTTGTGACTACGCAACTTTATGCTGGGGTAATATCAAATTTCAAACTCAAATTATCTGGTCATGATCAAGAACTACATCAAAATCGCCCTTAGAAGCTTACTCAGGCATAAGGGCTACACTTTCATCAACATTTTTGGCTTAAGCGTTGGTATTGCCGCGGCTGTGCTCATTTTACTTTATTCGGAAAGTGAGCTGAGCTATGACAAAATACATACTCAGGCTGATCAAACATATCTTTTATATAAGGAACGAGTGACGCCTACAGGAACTCAAGAAACTTATGATACCTGGGCACCAACACTAGAGGCGCTCAAGGGTGATTATCCTGAAATATTAGGCGGAGCCCGACTTGCAGCAAATCCGGTTTGGCTGGAAGTTGGAGATCGTAGATTCAATGAAGCAGCAACGCTCACCGATGCGGATTTTTTTACACTATTTGACTTTAAATTGATTTCCGGAGACAGGGAGTCGGTTTTTAACAATCTCAATTCAATAGTTATTTCTCAGGAAGTGGCAGACAGGCTTTTCCCGAATGAAGATCCAATGGGTAAAACTATTGATGCGCCAAGTTTAAATAATCAGTACATCGTAACCGGAGTTATCGGGAATGTGCCATACAATTCAAGGCTCCAACCCAACGTGTTGATTCCTATTCAAAGTCATCCACAATATGAAGGCATCTCGGGCAACTGGGGCTCCTCATTTATGGAAACCTATCTATTGTTGCAAAAGGGTACCAGCATAGCTCAGCTAGAAGAGGCTTTTGAGCCTTTTATTACCAAGATATGGGATGAGCAAACGGCAGAAACGACCAATTTCAAACTGATCAATCTGTTGGATATATATAATGAGTTCAATGGAAATCGGCAGTATGCCTACATTCTGTTGGCTGTTGCATTTGTCATCATCACTATCGCTTCCATCAACTTTATGAATTTGGCCACGGCCCGTTCCATGGAAAGAGCCAGAGAAGCGGGAATGAGAAAGGTGTTAGGGGCAATGAAAAAACAATTGATAGGCCAATACCTGGTTGAATCCATGAGCATAGCACTGTTCTCCCTTGTATTGGGGATTGTTTTGGCATTTCTGCTACTGCCCCAATTTAATACATTGTATAATGTTGAGCTGTACATGAATTTCATCGAAAGACCAGAACATTTAGCTGGTCTGATTGGATTGGGAGTATTCATTGGGCTGATATCAGGTCTATATCCGGCATTCTATTTGACCTCTTTGAAAAGTGTTGATTCGCTTAAAGGCAAGGTTTTAAGAACGAGTAAGTCCAGCGGAATCATAAGGAATGGCTTGGTGGTGTTGCAATTCACGTTTTCAATACTGTTGATAGTTGGTACGCTGATCATTGGCCAGCAGGTAAAGCACATGAAAACGCAAGACATGGCTTTTGATAAAGCGAATCTTTTGGTGCTTCCGATTAGCGTAAGTGACTTTCCAAATCCTGATGAGGCACCAAATGGCCTTGCCGCAATGCGAAATACACTAAGACAAAGTACGGCCATAGAATCACTAAGCTCCTCTGCCTCAATCCCCGGAAATTTTCCAGGCCGCTTCACTTTTGTGGTACCGGATGGCTTCACACCCGAACAAAGACTGCGAATGAGGTTAACTTATGTTGACCATAATTTCTTCTCTAATTTCAAGATTGACATGCTTGAAGGCCGAGATTTTATTCCGGATAGCGAAGAAGATAGGACCGGCTCCGCAGTTGTGAACAAAGCTGCATTCGAGTCCTATGGTTGGGACAATATTGAAGGCAAGTATTTAAACTTTGGAAGCAGAAAAATGAAAGTTGTTGGCGTTGTTGATGACTACAACTTTCAATCATTGGCTAACGAAGTGGCCCCAATCATTCATTTTTACAGAAGGCCAGCCAATGGCATTCATGGCCTGACTGTAGCGAGAGTTAGCGAAGGAAGAACTCAAGAAGCCTTGAAATTGGCCCAAGAACAATGGAGTCAGGCTTTGCCTTCTGTGCCCTTCGACTACTATTTTCTGGATGATCAATTTAACAGATTGTATGAGTCCGATGATCGCCTGACTGGCGCTATCGGCACCTTTTCGGTGGTTGCTATCATCATTGCCTCTCTTGGACTTTTAGGGCTTTCCTCATTGATAACTACCCAGCGAACTAAAGAAATCGGAATCAGGAAAGTCCTGGGTGCTTCGGTTTCAGGAATTATCTATCTGCTGTCAAGAGGCTATGCTTTGATGATTCTGATTGCCTTTGCTATATCGGTGCCCGTGGCTTACTATGTAATGGACTCCTGGCTGAGTGACTTTGCCTATCGGATCAATATTGGGTCACTTGTTTTTGTAGTAGCACTTTTGGGCACTTTACTGGTTTCTCTGGTTACTGTTGGGCTTCAAACCTTGAAGGCAGCAACGGCTAATCCGGTGAAGTCGATGAGATATGAATAGAAAATAATGAGAATTTGGCTAAACGCTGAAAAGGGTAGTGAAACATATTCACTGCCCTTTTTTAATTTTTGCTGTATTGGATTGAACATTAAAGCACGGAGCAACTCAGGTAATGTGGACTAGATTCTAACAGGATATTTTCTAGCAAGAAATAGCGCACTTATCCCTTTTGACAGTTCAGTGCAGAATGATAACAGTTCAATTCACATGAGTTTTTATTTGCCTATGTAGTATCCATTATTGTAAAGTCAAAAACTCCAAGAAATGAAAAACTCAAGTCGCAACATCATTCTCACACTTACACTAATTGGTCTATGCTTCTCATTTGGTTCGCTAAATGCACAGGACAAAGACAAGAAAAGGAAGCGTGACAGATGGGTACGGGTAGAACCTGTACCACCTATACCACCCGTTCCACCAGTAATATCCGTACCATCAGTGCCGTCAGTGCCAGCTGTACCGTCAGTACATGTTCCAATTGTGCCCATCGTTCCTATTGAACCGATAGTACCAATTGCACCGATAGCCCCTATTGAACCCATTGCTCCATTAATTGATTGGTATGATAGCTTTGAATCTTCCTCCCGCTATTTTAACCGGCAATCTGGCCTATATATTGAGTCCAGTGGGAAGGTGAGGTTAACTGGAAATCGCGATGCCATTCGCTCTATTTCAGAAGATGGATTCCTAATGATTAAAGAAAGAAAAGGGAAAAGTGGCAGAGAAATATTTATAGAACAAGATGAAAATGGTCAATTGGTCTACGATTTCTATAAGAAGGGTCGCAGGCTTCCCATGGAAGGTGAGGGCCAGGAATGGTTAAAACAGATTTGGAAGGAATTGGTTAAAAACCTGAAATAGCAAACGTTAATTTTCACATCCAGGGCCATCTGCCGGGTCGCCTTTTTTAAAAACTCAACTCAACTCACAAACAACAACAATATGAAAAAGCAAGCCACTCTAATTTTCCTGGCCCTCCTTATGGTCGGATTTTTAGCATTACCTGGAAAGGTCAGTGCTCAAAAAAGTTCAACCAGTATTTCCAGTCATCGCGGTGTTAACACGTTTTCCACCAAACGAGGCTCTGAGAGAATTGAAGTAGAATATGATGGACGCATAAAATTTTCGGATGATGATCGATCCATTGAATCTATTTCAAATAGAGGTTATATCAGAATTTGGATCAGAGATTCAGATGGCAGCAGAGAAGTGCTGGCAGAAGCAGCATCTGGAGGTACCATTGATTATGAATACCACTTGGGTAGAAGAAGAGCCGACTATGATGATGAAGCAAAAAAATGGCTCGCTGATAACTTAATTAAGGTCATCCGTGCCACTGGTATTGGTGCAGAAGCACGCGTTGAGCGCTTCTATAAAAATAGCGGTGTGGATGGAGTTTTGAACGAAATAAAGGAGTTAACCGGTGACTACGTTAGTCATATTTACTTCCAGGAACTTCTTTATATAGATGGTATTAAGGACAACGAGCTAGTTAAAATTGCCGAATTGGTACCAAAAAAATTGGACTCTGATTACTACATCTCAGAAGTTTTTAAAGATGGTGGTGACCTTTTCTTAAAGACTCCGAAAGTCACGGAGGCATTTCTTTCAGCAATGAATCGGATGGACTCTGACTACTATATAGCAGCCATTCTTAAGGAAGTGTTGCGCGAGGATTTGAGCAATGTCGGCATTGACAAAGTTTTGGAAAATTTAGAAAATATGGATTCTGACTATTACAAAGCGTCAATTGTTAAGGATGTCTTTGATAATGATTTGTCTAACGTTCAGTTGATCAGTGTGCTTGAGTCCATCGAGGAAATTGGGTCAGATTATTACAAATCCGACATATTAAAAAGAGCTTGCCGCCTTGTAAGCCGATCTGATGAGGAAGTAAAGTCATCATTTAAAAAGGCAGCCAGAGGCATTCGATCCGACTATTACTATGGCACCATTTCCAGGTGTATTGATTAGTATTTCCGGAGATTCGAAGACTTTCATTTAAAGCCACTCTTAAGAGCAAACCCAAATTTTGCTTAATGCGTGAATGCTCGTAACTCAGAAGATTAGAAGAATGATGATTTGCCATAAGCTTGAGAAATGGACTTCACACTTTTTGAGTTTCACAATCCTTGTTTTAATGTTTTTGGTGCACAATAGTAGTGCACAGAAAACCGCTGTTTCCCTTTCTGCAAGGAAGGGGGTTCAAAGCATTGAACATGGGGAAGGCGCTGAAAAACTTGATGTGGAATATGAAGGGAAGATTGAGTTCTCTGATGACGACAAACTAATAAAATCCATTTCCAGAGGGGGTTATCTGAAAATTAGCAATGTGACCTTTGGCACTAGAAGGGAGATATTGGCCGAAGGAATTGGCGGTGAAATTAGCTACCAGTATTTCAAAGGAGGAAGAAGAGTGGATTTTGAGACTGAAGGTAAAAATTGGTTGTCAGATGTTCTTATCGAGGTCATCCGAGCCACTGGAATTGATGCTGAGGCCAGAGTCAAACGGTTCCACACCAATGGAGGTGTTCGGGCTGTGTTGAAAGAGGTGGGCAAGATTAGAAGCGATTTTGTAAGTCACATCTACTTACAAGAATTACTCTTCATTGATAATTTCAATGATGCTGAATTGCTTAGAATCGCTGCATACATACCCGAAAAGCTAGACTCAGATTACTACATCAACGAGATCTTCAAGGATCATGGTTTTAGGTTGTTGAAAAACAACCAGGCCGTGGGAGCATTTGTTTTAGCTGCTTTGGAAAGTATGGATTCAGATTTCTATGTGACCGAAATTCTGAAAAAGGCACTCCGAAGAAACATGAGCAATGTTGTGCTGGACAAGGTCTTGAGCAAAGTGCAGAAGATGGAATCGGATCATCACAAAGTCACGGTACTGGAATACGTATTTGGAACAGATCTAACAGACACTCACCTCCTAAGCGTACTAAACTCAGTACGAAATATTGAATCTGATTACTACAAGAAAGTCCTGCTTGAAGAGGCATGTAGACTTGTTAATCAAGCGGCCAGTACGGTGAAAGTGTCGTATCATAAGACAGCTAAAGAGATCAAATCTGACACAGATTATGGTAAAATCGCCAGATGTGTTAAATAGCCCGAATTGCTCTCTTTAGAGGTGCAAGGATTTGAGTTTTAGATTCACGAACTTAAGCCAATAGGCTTCGTTTGAACCAGTATCAAGCTTCCTGGACTATGCTATACAATTACTTCAAATCAGCCTTTCGCAATATCTCCAAGAATAAACTGCAATCCTTTATCAGTATCTTCGGCCTAACTGTAGGTATTGGCGTGAGCATAATCATTGCGCTTTTTGTACAAGACGAATACAGTTACGATCAGTATCACGAGAATGCTGACCGGGTTTACCGAGTAGCCAATAACTGGAATAGCGGCAATAACATGACGCCCTGGGCCCGAACCTCTACACCATTGGCCCCAGCTCTCGAAGAAGAATATGCCGATATCATTGAGGCAGTTAGGATTCGAAAGAATCCTCGAACCGATCTATTGACATTCGATGAAACGAAGTTCTACGAAAACTCACTCTACTTTGCTGATGCCGATGTTTTCAAGGTCTTTTCATTTGGTTTAGAAGTTGGTGACCCTGAAACTGTTCTAAAGGATAAGTACTCGATTGTGCTGACTCGGAGAATGGCTGAAAAATATTTTGGCAATGATAATCCGATTGGTAAAGTGCTGAAATACAATAATGCCTACGACTTAACAGTGACAGGCATATTGAAAGAAGTACCGGCTAATTCACATTTCCATTTTGATTTTCTTGCGGATTTTGAAACCGCCAAAGAAGTACTTGGAGAGCAAAGAATCACCAATTGGTTTTGGTTCGATATTCAAACCTACATTCTGGTCAATGAAGGCACTAACCCTCAGGTTTTGGAAGAGAGATTAGGTGAATTGATGGCAAGAAAACTTCCAGAGCAATACGCACCCCGGTTCAACTACTTTCTGCAGCCAATTACGGACATTCATCTGAATTCTGACTTAAGGGACGAATTGGAAGTAAATAGCAATGAAAACACTTCTTACATCCTGATTACTACGGCTGTCTTTATCCTCTTAATGGCCTGCATCAACTTTATCAATCTTACAACGGCCAACTTCACCAAAAGATCGCTGGAAATTGGTATCAGAAAGGTATTTGGAGCGCAAAGAACTCAACTGATCAAACAGTATCTTTTTGAAGCAGTTTTGTTAACGTTCGGATCTTTTGTACTGGCACTCGGGTTGTCAGTATTGGCGCTTCCCTCTTTTAACAAATTGGCTGACAAGTCGGTTTTGCTTTTTAGCGAAACCAATACAATGCTATTCCTGATCATGACCTTTGCCGTGTTGATCACCGGATTAATCGCGGGGAGCTATCCGGCACTTTACCTGAGTGGATTACGCCCAATTAATGCCCTAAGAGGCTCAATGAACAGAACTAAATCCGCCTTTAACTTGAGGAGTAGTTTAGTGACTTTGCAAATAAGCATCTCCTTGATCTTGATAGTAGCCACCTTGATTGTGGCCCGGCAGTTGGAATATGTAAGAAGTGCAGATATGGGTTTCGAAAAGGACTTTACCATTGTTATCCCTATCAAGGATAGGACTAAAAATGACCGACATGAGGCGGTAACCAATGCTATGAAAGAAAGCGCTTTTGTAAATGAAGTCACCTACACATCCAGCGTACCAGGAGTAGGTAATACAATGTCGTTTGATTATAGAGTTGAAGGCTCAGATATTCCTTCGCAACGTGTTTCAACCATTTTAACGGATAATAATTTCACCGGAGCTTTTGGCATTGGTGTAAATGACAAAATACCAACCGAGTTAAACATGTTGGAGGACACGATTCACCATGTCTTCGTAAATCAGGCCTTTGTTGAAGCTTTTAAGCTGGAAAATCCAATCGGTTCGTTTGTGAATGGGGGAAATCGAAATAAAATTATAGGGGTAACGGATAACTTCAATACTAAGTCGTTGCACAGTGGTATTGACCCAATAATTATCTCATATGAGCCGAGCTGGTATCGTTTTGTTGCGGTGAAAGTTGATGGTCAAAACTATAAAGCCGCTATTGATCATCTGGATGATGTTTGGCAACAGTTCTATACGGGCTTCCCTGTCGAATACGGCTTTCTTGACGATAACCTTGCTAAGTTCTATGAATCGGAAGAACGACTCAGTTCAATTTTTGGATTCTTCTCCCTGGTGGCCATTGTGATTGCCGGACTTGGCCTAATGAGCTTGACTATTTTTACGATCAATCGAAGAATGAAGGAAATCGGCATTCGTAAAGTGCTGGGAAGTTCTGTCAAAAGTATCATCTACATGTTTTCAAAGGATTTACTGATGCTCATTGGAATCGCTGCTGTGATTGCTGTTCCGGTGGGTTATTACCTGATGGATGGGTGGCTCAACTCCTTTTCATACAGAATCGATATAGGTGTTGAATTATTCATCGGGGCCATATTGATCATGACCATTTCAATCTTGCTTTTCGTAGGGCTTCAAATATTCAAAGCTTCCAGAGTAAATCCTGCAAAGATTCTGAAATATGAATAAATTGTTCTGGTATGATAACTCCAATTCTAAGGATATTCGACTACGACAAGGCCATTGAGTTTTACGTGGGTTATTTGGACTTCCAGATCGATTGGGAACACAAGTTTCAAGATAATGCACCGATATATCTTCAGGTTTCCAAGGGTGACCTCGTATTACATCTTTCGGAACATCATGGTGATGGTACACCTGGTTCTAGTGTTTTGATTGAATACAAAGGTTTAGAGGCTTATCACAAAGAACTGAAAGTTAAGGAGTACAAGTACATGAATCCCGGAATCGAAAAGACTCCATGGGAAGCAAAATGCATGGATGTTATTGATCCATTTGGGAACAGATTGAAGTTTAATGAATCGAAAAAATGAACCTATGGCAGTTACATTGGTGTCGATCATAACCTGTCCAAAATGTGGACATAAGAAAGAAGAGGTAATGCCTACCGATTCCTGTCAGTTCTTCTATGAGTGTGAGCAATGCAAAACCGTATTGAAGCCACTGGATGGTGATTGCTGTGTACACTGTTCTTATGGAACCAATGACTGCCCTCCAATACAGGAGAATGGAAAATCTGGTTGTTGTTGATGAACTAGAAGCGTGAATCCAATTACCAACATACTGCAGAAACCCTATCATTACTACATCCCCTTTTCGGGAAGCTTTAAATTGATTTTTTGGTTCAGCATTGGCTTTCCAATTTTCTATCTGGTTGTCCAGCCCTTTGGGGTAGCCAATTGGCAATGTGACCATAAAACTATCATGCTGTTGGGCATGGCAATTCCTATTTTCCTGGGGTTATCGCTTAATTTTTACGGCTTAACCAGAATGCTTCCGAGGTTTTTTCAGGAAGAGCAATGGACAGTTGGGCGTGAATTGATATGGTCTTTTTGGAATATCGTGACCGTGGTGGTGCTGGTAAACGTCTACTATCGACTGTTACCCACATGCGGTACACAGTTAGACACAAGTTTTACAAGCGCCTTAACCTACGGAATATTAATTGGAACCTTGCCCAGTTTTATTTGCATCCAGTACAACCAACTTCAAGCATCTAAGAAGAAACTTAGAAAATTGGAAGAGCTCAATATGCTCCTGTCGCAAAGACAAGGAATCATAGACAACGAGGTCGTTGTTTTGACTGGTGATAATGAAAGCCTAAAGTTAGGACTTAACGATTTGCTATTTATCGAAGCACAGGACAATTACGCCAACGTGCTTTGGCACAATGGTCAGGAATTGAAACAAAGGTTAATAAGAGGAACGCTAAAGAGTATGGAGGAGCAACTTGATTTTCATTTCATCAAGCGATGTCATCGTTCATATTTGGTAAATCTTTTTAACGTGAAACGAGTGTCAGGTAATGCCAGAGGATTTAAGCTATATTTTGAGAATGTAGAAAAGCCTGTTCCAATTAGCCGAGAACTGTCAAAGTCGATCTTAAAAGAACTGGATGAGTTGGATCTTAAACCTCATCTTATTTAAGGGTTGAGCTATTTGGCCCTTGACCAACTTTTTTCCATCCAATCCAAAGGCGAAAACAGAGGGCATAACAGATGGGTGTGTTTTCCGGATAAAATCGCTGGAAATGACATTACCTCACATCCGGGATCAGCCCGTATACCAGCAAGAATTAATGTCAGACTAAGAAATGTCAAAGCACCCGTAGCTGCCGGCCCACCATATCCTATTCCAAAGACTGCTACTACTGGAACCCATGCTATAAAGAATCCAAGCAGCTGATTTACATCTGATTTTAGTTTACCAACAGTCAAATGGAGTAACCAATAAAAAACAACCAAACCGACAGCCCAACTGAGCCTAATGATAATTCCATCTAAGTCGACATCCAGATAGACATCATGTATTTCATAGATGAAGAACAGTCCTAACAAGATTCTCAGAATTCGACCAATAGGAAGAGCCTGACCTTTAGCATCGGTTTTCATAGTTCAATTTTTTTAAAGAAGGTAATTCTGCCTGGCATTCAAATCACAGAGTCCACTAGTGAAACGGTGATGAAGATTAGCCCTTTTCTGATGCGCGAAAGTGGTTGATAATGTATGCTGTTCCCCATACAATGAGGATAATGGGCAATACAAAATCCCAGATGTCTTCATAGAGTATTCCTGCCTCTTGTAACAGCCAAAGAGCTCCAATCAAAACTGAACTAATTCCGCAAAACAAAAGCCATTGAGGTCCTGGAAGGCAGCAAAACCAATATTGGTTTCTGTTTTTATCATTTTCGTAATCCATATCCATAATCGTTTATAATGACTATTTACAGAATTGAGATTTGGTTGTTTCAGGGGCTACGCTTGAATGTGGTGGATTGGTTGTCTTAGTGGTATAGTGCGTTTCGAAAACTGATCGCATCCTATTTTAAAACACCATGTTTTGAGGCTATAAATCGAAATAATAGGAATAACCAACTATTAAGCTAACCTTTGTCCCAAGAAGTAGCAGGAGTAGCTTTTCTTTATTCGATCCCACCTGATTCAATATCTAATTTTTGCCCCTAATTTCTGAAAAACAAGAATCGCCCGGTTATCCAGGCACGTGATAGGTTGATCCTTCTGAAATAAGGGATATAAAAGTTTGATTCAAATTGACGCGGTTTTCAAGCGCCATCACCCATAATAAAAACAATAAACAAACTGCGATAGAATGCATCCGATCATTCCTCAAATCCTCATGGATTATTGAATTGGAAGGAGGTCAAGATGCTTATAGAACCCAAGGGTTAATCTCTAAGGTTTGAGTCCTTCTCATCCTTTATATGCCCTGTGTTCTTATGACTGACCCTTAAAAGAGGCCAGCTAAAACATACAAATAATGAATACGATAAAATCAAAAAGAAATAAAAGAACAGACCGTTCTCGACAAGATTTGAGAAGTGGTTTCGCCCAAAGAAATGGGCAAGTACAACGAAAGAAGCAAAAGTCATCTATACTGGACACTAATCAGCTGATCAAGAAAGCTACCTCCGGTAAGGAGGTTGTCTTCGAATCTGACCGCCTGTTTACAGACATGCCCCTTGATGAGAGACTCAAAAATAACCTGATTAAAAAGGGTTTTCAAAAGCCTAGCCAAATCCAGGACAAAACCCTGGAATCGCTAAAGTCAGGGCGTAACCTGATTGGCATTGCCAACACAGGTACTGGTAAAACAGCTGCATTCCTAATACCGATTATAGAACGATTATTAAAACAGCCTGAGTCACTGACCGCGTTGGTAATTGTGCCTACTCGAGAGTTGGCTCTTCAAGTCGAGCAAGAGTTTAGAAGTCTCACCTTAGGGATGAACTTTTTCGGAGCCAGTTTTATTGGCGGCACGAGCGTAAATAAGGATTTGTCTAAGCTAAGAAGGCAAAATCATATATTGATCGGAACACCAGGTCGTTTGAAAGATCTAATCGATCAGAAAGCGCTTCACCTGCGCAAAATACCAGTATTGGTGCTCGATGAGTTCGATAGAATGCTCGACATGGGCTTTGTTCGAGATATAAAGCGGATTATTGGAGGTATGACTTCCAGGCAACAGACCATGTTGTTTTCAGCTACCAAAGACAAAACACAGGACACATTAATCTCCCAGTTACTAAAAGATCCGGTGGTGGTAAAAGTTAGCTCAGGAACAACTTCCAGTGACAGGGTACAACAAGACATCATCCAGGTTCCCCAAGGGGCGGACAAATTCAAGATGCTGGCCGACCTGATTTCAAAACCGGAATTCAGTCGAGTGCTCGTATTTGCCGAAACTAAAAGATGGGTGGATCGAGTAGCTAAGCAACTCAATCAGTCAGGGATCAATGCCGATCAGATTCACGGCAATAAGTCGCAGAACTACCGAAATTGCGCGCTGGAAAAATTCAAAAAAGGACGGATTCAGGTCTTAGTGGCTACTGATGTGGCAGCAAGAGGCATTGACGTGACGGATGTCACTCATGTGATCAATTACCAATTACCCATGAGCTTTGATAGCTATATACACCGCATCGGACGGACGGGTAGAGCAGGTAAAATAGGTAAGGCATTCACATTTGTGAATTGAGTAAGAAATTTTTAACAACTAATAAATAAAACAATGCAAGAAGGTACAGTAAAGTTTTTCAATTTCTCCAAAGGTTTTGGTTTCATTAAACCTACAGATGGAGGAGAAGATGTATTTGTTCACGAGAGTGGTTTGACTGAAGAAATCCGCGAGGATGACAAAGTTCAATTCGAAACCGAACGTGGTCAAAAAGGATTAAATGCAGTTCAGGTCAAAGTGATCTAATTGACCCGTCCTAAAAAAAGACTGCCTTATAGGTGGTCTTTTTTTTTGTTCAATGGGTTTATGGAGTAATAAGAACCTGCTAAATCGGATCATAATTTTTGTTGTACCCATGACACAAAAAAGGAGCTGTACTTCTGTAACTTATTGATTTTCAAAATATAAGAAGCTTGACTCGAACCAGTGACCTTCGAGTTATGGGAGATGATTTCTTGTGTTTAGCAAAGTAGTTTCTAAGACGATTTTTTGATTATTGGAATTTTTCATACTTTTAGATACAAAGTACTTTTCATGAGAGATCAAAAATATGTAGAAGACTTAGGTCATATCAAAGAGGTGATGAATCGCTCTTCCAAATCGATTTCGTTGACTGGCCTGTCACCGATTGCAGCCGGAATAATTGGTTCCATTGGTGCATACATGGCATATCGAATGTTTTTTGGGGATTATGGTGAGATAGGCTATGCGCAGCTGACACTGTCTTCACAAGACCTCAATTCACTTGGTTTAGTTGCCTTGCCCACTCTGGTATTGGGTGTAGGAGTTGGTGTTTTGTTCGCTTTATTAGAAATTAAAAAGAGTGGGAGAGAAGTGTCGAAAGAGCACGTAAGACGTATGTTCCTAAATCTTGCCATTCCCTTGTTGACTGGGGGAATAGTATGCCTAATCCTTTTTTTCAATGGACATTTAGGCATCGTTATGTCATTGAGTTTAATCTTCTATGGGCTGGCTCTGATCAATACTAATAAGTATACCTTCAACAATATTAGGACTTTGGGATTGTTGGAGATAGCACTTGGCTTATTGGCGTTATATTTCATGAGCTCAAGTATAATTTTCTGGGGAATAGGGTTTGGCTTGTTACATATTATTTATGGTCTTATTATGCAGGTCAAAAGTACTTCGTGAAAAAACTGCTACGAGATTTAGATAAGGCCTTTGAAACAAAAGTGCGACTGGGAATTATGTCAGCGTTGATCGTAAACGAGAGCTTGAATTTTAGCTCCTTAAAGGAGTTGCTTGAAGTGACAGATGGAAACTTAGCAACTCATTTGAAATTTCTTGAAAAATGTAAATACGTGGAGTCACATAAAGAATTTTTAAATAAAAAACCGAACACAAGCTATTCGGTAACGGCTATCGGGCACGATGCCTTTGTGAAACATATAAAGGCAATAGAACGAATGCTCGGGTAAAAAAATTTGCCCATAAACTTTGTAATAAAAAGTACTATTTGAAAAGAAGTTAATAATTTAAATCTAATCCATATGAGAGAAATTCTCCAAACCCCAGAATTACTGATCCAACGCTATTTCTGGACTATGAAAGTCAAAACATTGATAGTGACTCTGTTGATACTGTTATGGGCCACTGTGATTTCTGCACAGACCTTTGATCAGAACAAACTTGATCAATTTTTTGACCGACTGAGCGAAAAGAATGAGGCAATGGGTAGTGTGATTATTACGAAAGATGGTAATGCACTGTATACGCGCTCCATTGGATATGCACAGATCAACGATACCAAGAAGGTTCCGATGACAATGTCGACCAGGCATCGTATTGGCTCGATCACAAAAATGTTCACGGCCGTAATGATCCTTCAGCTGGTTGAAGAGGGGAAATTAAAGCTGACTGATCGATTGGATAGTTATTTCTCACAGATTCCGAATGCCGATAAAATTACCATCAGCCATATTCTTTCTCATCGGAGCGGCATCCATGATATCACCGCAGATCCTGAGCTTCGACCCAGAAGGAGGACAACTGAGGTCACAATGGATGAAATGCTCGCAATTATCTCTAAAGGAGCTTCTGATTTTGAGCCGGGTTCAAAGTACTCCTACAGCAATTCGGGCTATTTTATCCTGGGCTGCCTGGTGGAAAAATTAGGCGGTAAGTCTTACGAAAAAGCCATAAAAGAAAGGATTATCTCGAAGATCGGGCTCAACGATACATATGTTGCCACGGGAGGTATAAATGTTAGTAAAAACGAGAGCTTCTCTTATAGGCGTCTTTCAGATTGGAGGCAACAGCCAGAAACGCATTGGAGCATCCTATATGGTTCAGGTTCATTGATTTCAACTCCTGCCGACATGACCAGATTCGTTGAGGCACTGTTCGACCTGAAATTTTTCTCTCAAGAGAGTTTCGATCTAATGAAAACAATAAAGGACGGTTATGGACTGGGGATGGACACCTTCACCTTTGCTGAGAAGATCTTTTATGGGCACACAGGAGGCATCGATGGCTTTGGGTCTTGGTTGGCTTATTTGCCCAAAGAGAAATTGACCATTGCCTATACCACAAATGGTAAAGTCTACCCTGTCTCTAAGATTCTGGAGGGAATCGTGGACATTTACTTCAATCGACCTTTTGAAATTCCAAGCTTCGAATCTGTGGCCGTTAGCCCTGAAATCCTGCAGAAGTATGTGGGTGTTTATGTTCGGCAAGGAGCTCCTGTGAAGTTCACATTTACCCGTGATTCCCGTACACTTTTTATTTCAGTCAATGGAGGGCGTAAGCTTCCACTAGAAGCTACCTCTGAGAACAAATTTAAATTGGAAAGTCAGGGAATGACACTTGAGTTCGACATACAGCAAAACCTTATGACCTTGAAGCGTGGTGGTGGAACAAGAGTTTTTACTAAAGAAAACTAGAGGCCTGAATCGTGAAGTATTTTGTAAAGGGAAATTCCATTGTACGAGAGATTTGGGGCAAGAGTGATATAGTGTTACTTATTTTTGCAGGTGCAGCTGCGGAATTTGCTTTGAACAAAGCCGTGGACTGGCTTTACTTTACAGGCCGTCTTCCAGCAGATCCTCTTGGCAGACTTTTCTCAACAGTTTCTTACGCGCGGTCCATTGTGTTTTCTGAGCAGCAATCTGCATTGCGCACAATTGACGCCATGACCAATATACATCGCGTTGTAGAAGAAAAGCGAGGCACAAAGATTCCTGACTGGGCTTATAGAGATGTGCTGTTTATGCTGATTGATTACTCTATCCTATCTTTCGAAGTTCTAGAGCGGAAGCTCAGTAAAGAAGAAAAACATGAAGTTTTTGATGTCTTTTACCAAGTAGGGACTAGAATGAAGCTAAAAGGCTTGCCGGGCAATTTTGAAGAGTGGGAGAAGGTGAGACAAAAGCATCTAGACTCGAACCTAAAGCACAGCCATTACACGGATGACTTGTACAGTCAATACCGCAAACATCTAGGTGTATCGCGTTATAGAATTCTAATAGAGTCACAAATACTTGTGTTGCCCCAAAGTGTGCGTATGCGACATGGTTTCCGGGAGACCTCCCTTTTAGCACCTTTGATTGTCCTATATAAGTTGAGTAGGCGCCTGAAGACTGATTGGGTATTAAGAGCTCTTATTTTTCCAATGAAGTATAAGAGTCAAATTAAAATGCTGGATAAAATCCCATCTTATTCATAACTCAAGAATCAAGGAAGTTATGAGCGGCAAACTTCATATGTCAACCTGGTTAATGAATGTTTGAAAAAGGTGATGATGATTTACTATACTGGCTACTTTGCTTTGAGACAACTAATGAGTTTAACAGTGTGCGAACACATTGAGTAAAATACCTTGTTAATATTGATGCCTTTAGATACTTTGTGAAGCGCTCAAAATGAAGTTGTTACTACAGCTATTAGCAAAATAATGTCAGTCATATGAGACATACATTTTTAAAGAAAAGCCTGTTGATTGCCATGGCTATGTTACCCTTTGTCACCGTGCTGGCACGGCAAGGTACTATTGCCGAGTTCAGTTTTGACGAAACACCAACCAGCGGCACCTATGAGTTCATTGGAAGTAATATTAATTACGAAGATGGAATTAAGGGAAAAGCGCTGTCTTTGAGAAGCAATCATGAATACCAAAGTCTTGATTTGAGCGGTTTGTCGTTGGATAACACAAGAGACTTCACAGTTCAATTTTGGGTAAAGACAAGTTCTGATAAACCCACAGTGCTTTTGTCTCAAAAAGAGTTTGGCAACAAGGGGATTACCACCCAAAAGAATTCTGGTTGGGCGCTCTACACATCGGGTGGCACATTCGCCTGGAGCATTGGCTCTGGTGAGAGAAGAGTCAACTATGAAAGGGACAATGGAGGTCAATTGCCAATAAATGATGGAGTCTGGCATCAAATCACCATGACCTACGAAAAGGCAACTTCAGAACTTTGGATTTACTATGATGGCCAGAACAAGGCTATTTACAACGTTGGTTTTGATTTCTCCAACAATGAGCCAATCAGGATTGGAGCAACAGGCAATGCCTTTGATTATGATAATGAACATCTGGATGAGATAGTTAAAGGAGCAGAATACTTGCAGGAGTATGTGGATGCCTTCAATAAAATAGGAACAGAAACATTGAAGAATGATGAACTATTAGACTTAATAACCAATCCACAGGGCCTGTTGAAAAGCAAGCTTGAGAAGGAGGGTAAGACCTACAATCAGGGCGATCTCTCATCTGCCTTAGAGGTAAGAAAGAAGCTTGATCCTAGCCCCTACACTGTGTTCCAGAATAAAAATCTAACAGCACTCAAGCCGGTAAATCAGATATACAGGTTGGTGAGTGGTAAAATTCGAATAAATGAGGCAGCAGCTAAGAACTTCACCCAGAAGGAAAAACTATATCCATCTGATTTCAGCATGGATCAATTGACCATCTGGAGCAAGTCTATGAGTGCCGAAGAGGTGTTGGCTGGCTACAAAGAGTACAGGCCGAAGGCTAAACCATTTAAGATGACCAAGCGACAGAAGGATCTGACAGTTGGTGTTTGGAATATCTGGCACGGAGGGATTCATTGGTCATTGGAAAAGGACGGCTGGGACTCACGCAAACGTATTGCAGAGATGATCAGGGAAAAGGGAATAGATGTGATTCTTATGCAAGAGACCTATTCGGGGGGCGACTTTATTGCGGCAGAACTAGGCTATTATTTCGCTACTACCTCCGATTGGGACTATAAGTATCAAGGCTCTAATATCTCCGTGATCAGCCGTTATCCCATTAGAGATATCCAAGTGTCGGAGGAAACGGAATTTAATAATGTGGCGGTCAAACTGTCCATTAGTAAAACTCAGGAAATCTGGGCGATGTCTAATTGGTATGGGATGAACAACTTCCCCAAAGTCTACGATTTTCATAAGGCCAGATTTGCTAGGGCAGATGAAATCCCGATTTTGTTTGGTGGCGATTTTAATGCTGTACCTCATACCGATGGAGGTAAAAGTCCGGCCTCGCAGAAACTACTTGTCACAGGATTTACCGATGCCTTTAGAAGCCTGTATCCTGAAGTCGAAAAATATCCGGGACTTACGCATCAAAGCGGAAGCCGAATAGATCAACTTTATTATAAGGGCAAGGGATTGACTAACACATCAACGGAGGTTATTTCTTCCTGGCCGTCAGGTTTTCCGTCAGACCATTATTTGATAGTTTCTAAATTCAAATTAAAATACTAAGACATGAGGCAGTTGATATTACTAGTCACTCTAGTGTTTATTCTTATTCCACCGGCAAATGCTCAATCACCTACCAATGAAAAAAGAACTATAAAGGTGCTGTCTTTCAATATTCTTGGGGGAAGAACAACCAAGCAAGATTTTAACCTTGATGCTGTGGCCAAAGTAGTCAATGACATTAAGCCGGACCTGGTATCTATGCAAGAGGTGGACTATTTGGTGAATCGTTCTAAGAATTTGGACCTTACTACTGAAATAGGCTATCGAACAAAGATGGCCTCGATTTTTGCTCGTGCCATGTACTACGATGGTGGTGAGTATGGAGAAGGCGTTCTGTCGCGGTATACATTTTTGTCAAGTCGAAATATTCCTTTGCCTTATATTGAGGGGCAGGAACCCAGAGCAGCCCTTGAGGTGCTGGTAGAATTGCCTTCCGGAGATACCATTGCCTTTATCGGAACTCATCTCGCGCACGAAGGTCAGCCCGGAAGAGAATTGCAAGCCAGGGAAATCAACAAAGTGTTCTCAAATAATAAGTACCCAACCATTTTGACGGGTGATCTTAACGCCAGGCCTGGAAGCACGCCAATTAATATATTGGAAGAATTATGGCAGGGCACATATGATAAGGAAAACCCTGAGTTCACTCACCCATCAGACAACCCAAGATCTAAAATAGATTATGTGATGTACTACCCGAAGAATAGATGGCGAGTAATAGAAAAGGAGGTAATTTGCGATACGTATGCCTCCGATCATTGTGCTTACTTGGTAACACTTGAATTACAATTAGACTGATTGTTTTGAACCAAAGAACGACCCTTAAAACTATTAAGAATGAAAAATATTGACAGACGAAAGTTTCTAAAGAAGACATCGCTTTCAGCCGCTGCTCTGGCCACTGCATCTGCATTTACTGCCTGTGCAGAGGAGCAGACTGAAAGAGCTGCCAATGCCCAATATATGGGTGATTTTGCAGCACCTAATTTAGATACGGTGAAAATTGCACTGATAGGTGTAGGCGCAAGAGGTAGCGGTCATGCCCGTGATTTTGCAACCTTAGAAGGCACAGAGATTGTGGCTATATCTGATCTATATGAAGACTGGGCAAACCGTTCAGCCGATCGCTGCAAGGAAATCGGAGATGGTAAAAGGCACCAGAATATCAAATTGTATCATGGTGATGAAAACCTTTGGAAGCAGATGCTGACTGAGGTGAAGCCTGATGCGGTAATCATCTGTACCAATTGGAAAAACCATGCACCAATGGCCATAGAGGCTATGAAGCAAGGTGCCCATGCCTTTATCGAAGTGCCAATAGCCGTGACCGTGGAGGAGATGTGGCAGTTGGTTGACACTTCCGAAGCTACCGGCAAACACTGTATGATGATGGAGAATGTGAATTATGGCCGGGACGAACTGATGTTCCTGAACATGTGCCGTCAAGGATTGATTGGAGATATTCTTCATGGTGAGGCCTCTTATATTCACGAACTGCGCTTCCAAATGGAAGAACAGGAAAGAGGGACAGGCTCGTGGAGAACTCATCATTATGCCAACAGAAACGGAAACCTTTACCCGACTCATGGCCTGGGTCCGGTAGCACAGTATATGAATCTGGGCAGAACGGATGACTCATTCGGCACGATTGTTTCTTACTCAACTCCTGCCTTAGGTCGTCAGAAATATGCAGAGAAGAATTATGCAGCCGACCATAAATGGAACCAGCTGGATTACAAAGGTGGAGACCTGAACACATCTATCATTAAAACCAATTTGGGCAGAACAGTAATGGTACAATGGGATGAAACCAGCCCAAGGCCGTATTCAAGGCTCAACCTTATTCAGGGAACTACTGGGGCATTAGCTGGCTTCCCAACAAGAGTAGCCCTTGAGGGGGGTGTTGAAGGCTTGACCGAGAGTCATCACCGTTGGGCAGAAGGTCAGGAGGCTTTAGCCGTGCTTAGAGAAAGATACGATCATCCATTGTACAAGAAGTTGAATGAAAGCACCAGGAACAGCGGGCATGGCGGAATGGATGGCATTATGCGCTATCGTATTGTCGAATGTCTACGAAAGGGACTTCCATTAGATCAGAACCTCTATGAAGGTTGTTTCTGGAGTGCAGTTGGTCCGTTGAGCGAAGCCTCAGTAGCCGGTGGCGGAGCTCCTCAAGACTTCCCGGATTTTACCAGAGGAGATTGGAAGGGGACAAAACCTTTGGACATTATAGCTTAATAGATAAAGCATCAGTTTGGCTTTATTTAAAAAGACTTCTAAGTATAGGTAGGCTTCGATAAACTGTCTTTTAGGTTTCAAAGTCGAACAGCTTCTTCCAGTGTTGTCCTAATTTTACAATTTTGTGGTGTCGGTCAATCGTAATTTCACATACAATTTCCGACCATGACAGAACAACTAACTCTTGTGGCATTGACATTCATTGGTGTCCTGCCAATAATTCTATTTTTTAGAGAAAAAAAGGCGAGTCCTAAAAGGCAGATTGGCTTATCGACTTTATACCACATTGGATATGTGGTTCTAGTATTCCTGCCTCTGATCTATACAAGTCTATCCATTCCTGACAGTACAATGAACTGGACAGGAAAGCTACTGGCTATTGCATTTTCAGCGATCTTCTACTTTAAGATTAGGGATGACTTCGATGGGCGGGATTTCATTTTGACCTCTCCATCAAAAGGCTCGATGAGGAAAGTGATGATTGTTGGGGTGATCACCATCATTGCCATGTCTTCATTGACCATCTTTTTTTCGCAAAGCAAAGAATTGAGCATCGAAAAATTGGCATATCAATTAACGATGCCGGGTCTGGATGAGGAACTTTGGAGGGGAATTCTTCTGGGACTTTTAATAATAGTGCTGAAGGAAGGAAAATTCAAATTCGGACACCCTGCAGTATGGATTACTACGATCATCTTTGCACTCAATCATTCACTTTATTTTGAAGATTGGCAATTAAGGTTTGCCCTTGATGCTTTTATAATAACCGGTATACTAGGATATATTCTAGGCTGGATGATTATTTATAGTAGAAGCATTTTACCCGCACTCATCTTTCATAACCTTATCAACTTTTCAACCAATTTTGTCGAAATGGTCGTGCTTTGATACCCCTAGAACAAGCTTAAGTTGACTGACTCGCAGGACTCGAACCCTGCCTTTGCCGGAAGGCAGGCAGCGACCCTCGCGTAATGAGAATAGTATTAGATTGAACGGCCTTTTCCCGATAGAGTCATTATATTCTGGTCGTCTCTGTCTTGTCTGCTTCTGAGACATCGTAAATCATAATAGGATCTTCATAACCTTTAATCTTGGACCTGATTTTCCCAATAGCTTTGACCTCTCGGGATATCTCATTATAGGTTGTCTCGGAGGTGAGAATTTGTCCGGCAACAGTAAGCGATTCGATCCTCGCTGCAATGTTGATGGTTTCTCCTACTACACCGTATTTCATTCTCTTCTTCGATCCGATATTGCCAACGATCAGGTTGCCGGTATTAATCCCGATCCCCATTTTGAGGGCTGGATAATCTTTAATGGCCAATTTTTGATTGACTCCTAAAAGGCCCTGTTGCATAGCTCGGGCGCAGTCTACGGCCTTTTTTGTTCCGTTTGATATCTGCTTGGGAGCACCAAAAACAACCAACATGCCATCTCCCAGAAGCTCATTGATGTAGCCATCATGTTCCTGAATGATTTCAATCATTTCTTCGAAATACAAGTTCAGGATTTCCAAGACCTCCTTTGGCCTATGACATTCAGATAGTGAGGTAAAGCCCCTTAGGTCACTCAACAAAACCGTAACAGTTCTTTCTTCTCCACCTAGTTGGTCTACAGATTTTTCATTGAGCATCTGTTCCAGCAATGACTCGCTCATATATTGACCAAAAACCTGCCTGAAATAACGATTTGACTCAAATAGCTCATTGTTGAGCAATTCCAGTTGCTGCCTCGATTCATTAATCTCCTTCTGAATGTCTGTGAGTTTATATAACCTTAAGCGTTCAGTCAGTAGTCTGCCTACCGTTCTAAATGCATTGATTTCCTGATCTTCCAACTTTCTGGGTACAGTATCGGCAATGCATAATGCACCAACGTTATTTCCCAACATGCTTGAGAGTGGGCAACCTGCATAAAATCGAATATACGGCTCGCCTAGTACCATTGGGTTGTCACGAAATCGTTCGTCCTCAAGGGTATCTTCAACGATAAGCAAATCATCTTGCAAGACGGTATGACCGCAGAAAGAGGATTTGCGTTCAGATGAATCAAAATTCAATCCACAGGAGGTATTGATTTTTTGAGTCTCTTTTTCGATAGAAGAAATGTAGGCAATTGGAACCTTCAAAGCCATGGACAAAATGGTAATAATCCCATCGAATTGCTTTTTCTTATTGGGGTTAGAAAGATCCATGAGGATTAAATCGGTCAAACGCTGATCTTCGTTGTTTGGAGTCTTTGGTTCAATCATCACTCTTTATTTTTGAAACTAATAATGAACCCTCTCGCTCAGCCTGATGAATGTTGTAAAATCCAGTGCAGCAGAGTGGTAGTCCAACTCAAGTAGTTTCTGGGTAATCATTGCCCCTCCTTATGTTTGGATTTATTGCCAAAGGTGATAAAGACACCAAGGAGGAAGGAGTTTTGGGAGAGGTCACCAAAGAGATGATCGAATTCACCAAAAACAACCCATTGACCAATAGGTTTATGAACTCCTAGGCCAAGATTCATTCCCCATTTTGATACCTCCTCAGAGGTATGCACCATGCCTACTGTGATCTCTTCTGTTTCAAAGCTAAGATTGGCGCCAGTCAGGGGATAGATTCCCCAATGTTCTCCGACTTCGAAAATGTAATGGATGTTAAAATTGAGTTCGCTCAAACTTTTAGTGATGTCCTCACCATGAACAGTTTTACTTTTTTCGAAGAAGTTTGAGTACTCCGGCCCGAAACAGATTTTATCGTTTGGTAAGTTGTAATAACCTCTGAGGTGAAAGCCCGAAGCTTTGATGTCGTCCCCATAAATTGCGGCCCCACCCAAACTCCAGGATTGTGCCCGAGCAGAATGGTGAACCGTAAAGATCAGCATCAATACTAGGTATATGTTTTTGTTGAACATTGGTTTGAGAATCTGTTTGTTGGGTATGGCTCGAACTCTTAATAATGAATTAGAAGTTACTGTTAAAAAGGCCTGGTAGGTGATTAGAAGTTGCAGGTATATACTTAATGTGACACCATTGCCTATGTTGAGTGGGTTTAAGCTCCTGCAGTTGAGTGCCTTTTCTGGGCAGTGGGAGCTGCCTTTGTCGGCAGACAATCTGGACTTAGCAATATCCGCTTTGCTGCATCGGGATAAAACTTCTCGTCCAACTCGCACAAATAAAAAAGCCAAGGCACTTGCCTTGGCTTTTGGTGTAGCGGGAACTGGACTCGAACCAGTGACCTTCGGGTTATGAGCCCGACGAGCTACCAACTGCTCCACCCCGCGATATATCAATCCTGAACGTGATTCAGAAAGGATTACAAAGGTGCGCTAAAAATCGATTCAACGCAAGCTCATTTTGCAAGAAATTTTATTCATGTAATACCATGATTGGAAAAGGTATATCGCTAATTAGCTTCTTGGTATGACTGCCATGCCTGATTCGGTCTAGAAACCCATGATGCTTGGCTACCAGCATGAGCAAATCAAAATCCTGAGATAAGGTGAAATCAGTCAGTGCTTTCTCCACATCCTCGTCATGTAAGAAGTGGAACTTGTGTGGCATGGATTTCAGGTATTTTTCCATGGATCGTGCCACCTCTAATTGCCTCTTTTGGTCCACCATATCATTATCCACATGTACCAAATGGAGTTCTCCAAAGTACGCTTTGGTCAGATTGACTACCATGGTGATGACGTCATGCCCTGGAGTTTCGTGGCAATCAATTGCGAACACAAACTGTTTCATTTGTGTCAAATTCCGGTCCTCGGGTAGGGCAATAACCGGGCAACTTACCTTCTTCATTACATGATAAGCATTGCTGCCCAACAGCGTTCTCCTAAGCCCTTTGGAACCATGGGTGCCCATAACAATTAGAGCGATATCCATTTCATCGGTTATACCAGAGATTTGATCGCTGAGCGGACCGTATTGTACCTTAGTTTGAGTGGAGATTTTCCTTAAAGCAGGGAACTCTTCAAATAACTCTTTGATATCGGCTTTAGCCTTTTTTTCCATCGGTTCCAGGGCCATGTCCATGGAGGTTATGGGTGCCCCTTCCATAAAACTTGCCGGGATCATTACTGAATGAAATATAACTAGCCCCATATTCAACTTATCAGCCAGTGAAATGGCATTCTCCAGTGCATTTTTCGAGCAGTTCGAGAAATCTACTGGTACGAGTATGTTTTTCATGATGTCTCTATTTTGATGATAACTGAAGGTATTTTGAATGAATCTGTTTTTGCCTGATCAAAATCAGTTATTGCTATGAGAAGAATCATTCGGATGAACGAAACCTTGCTAAGCAAGTAATTGAGGTTCAGGTGATAAATCCAATGTAAACCAGTACCTTTGCGCGAGATTTGAATTATGGATCAAAAACCGCACAAGGCTGGCTATGTAAGCATTATTGGTAAACCCAATGTGGGCAAGTCTACCTTGATGAATGCGATGGTAGGTGAACGTTTATCCATAATCACTTCCAAGGCTCAAACTACCAGGCACAGAATCATGGGGATTTTGAGTGGGGATGACTTTCAAATCATCTATTCAGATACTCCCGGGATCATAAAGCCAGAATATGAATTACACCAGTCGATGATGAGCTTTGTGAGCAGCTCATTTGAGGATGCGGATGTAATTCTTTTTGTAACCGATCTTTATGAGAAGTATGATGATGAGAAACAGATCAACTTTCTGAAATCTATCGATGTACCGGTGGTTCTGGTGATGAATAAGATTGATCTGGCCAAAGGCTCACAAGCTGAAGATAAGGTTGCTTACTGGAAGGAGATCATTGACTTTGATCAGGTCGTGATGGTTTCGGCATTAGAAAACCAGAACATCGAATTACTTTTTGAAAAAATTATTGCTGCACTGCCTGAGCATCCGGCTTACTTCCCAAAGGACACCTTGACTGATAAGCCAGAGCGCTTTTTTGTGGATGAGATAATTCGTGAGAAAATATTTCTGAATTACAAGAAGGAGGTGCCCTATAGCTGTGAAGTAGTCACTACCTCTTTTAAAGAAGACGAAAAGATCATTCGGATTTCAGCCGATATTTATGTTGAGCGCAAGAGTCAGAAGGGGATCATTATAGGGCATAAAGGAGAGGCGATTAAAAAAGTAGGTATTGCAGCAAGGATGGACCTGGAGAAGTTTTTCGATAAGCAGGTTTTTTTGGAGACCTTTGTAAAAGTGGAGCAAGATTGGCGTAAGAAGGCGACTAAGTTGAAGCGATTCGGATATACGCATTGACGAATTACGAATTGGGATTTACGAGTGTCTGATTGAATTGCTGGAAATGGCATAGCCAATCGTAAATCGTAGATCAAAAATCTTAAATCAAAAAATGGCAAATATAATAGCGATAGTAGGGAGACCAAATGTGGGTAAATCAACCCTTTTTAACCGTTTGGTGGAGAGAAGGCAAGCCATTATGGATAATGAAAGTGGTGTAACGCGCGACAGACATTATGGCTATGGTGAGTGGATTGGCAAGCACTTTACCGCCATTGATACGGGTGGCTATGTCACCGGTTCGGACGATATATTCGAGGGGGCTATCCGAGGGCAGGTTGAGGAGGCCATGGAAGAGGCGTCCGTGATTCTCTTTATGGTGGATTGTGGGGATGGGCTGATCGGCTTGGACAATGACTTTGCGAGAATTGTTCGTGGACTGAAAAAACCAGTTTTGGTTGTGGCCAACAAAGCGGATAATACAGATCGAATGTACCAGGCCAACGAATTTTATGAGCTTGGTCTGGGAGAAGTTTATCCGATTAGTTCAGCAAGTGGAAGTGGTACCGGAGAACTTTTGGATGAGGTGGTCAAACACTTTCCTGATGAGGGAGAGGATGGGCTTGAAGAGGGCATACCAAGAATAGCCATTTTAGGCAGGCCTAATGCCGGCAAGTCTTCCTTCTTAAATGCCCTTTTGGGTAAGGAGCGAACAATTGTGACAGACGTTGCAGGCACCACGCGTGATTCCATCAATACCCATTATACGCTATTTGACAAAGACTTTATTCTCACCGACACAGCGGGCCTTCGTAGAAAATCCAAAGTTCATGAAGACATAGAGTTCTACTCTGTAATGAGGGCCATTCAGGCATTGCAAGACTCTGACGTTTGCATTGTTATGGTTGATGCAGGCCGCGGGTTGGAAGCTCAGGACCTGAACATTATTGGATTGGCCACCAAATACAAGAAGGGTGTGATGATTATGGTGAACAAGTGGGACCTGATTGAAAAGGATTCCAACACCATGAAGAAGTTCAAAGAGGAATTGGATGAGAAGTTGGGCCAAATGACCTGGATTCCAAAGATATTCACCTCGGTCACCGAAAAACAAAGGATTTTCCAAGCCATTGAATTGGCAGTTGAGGTTTATGACAACAGAGTCAGAAAGATTACCACCTCCAAATTGAATGATATCATGTTGCCGGAGATCGAACATTACCCTCCGCCTGCAATAAAAGGGAAGCACATCAAGATCAAGTACATCACACAATTGCCCACCAAGTCGCCAACCTTCGCGTTTTTCTGCAACCTGCCTCAGTATATCAAAGAGGCCTATGAGAGATATTTGGAGAACAAACTTCGCAGTCACTTTGAATTTGATGGAGTGCCGATCAAAATCGTTTTCCGTAAAAAATAGTGGATAGGTTAAAGGCAATTCTGGCGGAAAAATTACCCGAAAAGGCCGTTGATTACTGTTACGACCTTTGGTTAGCTTATCCCTTTGAGTTGACTTTAAGAAAGAAGAGAATTTCTAAACTTGGGGATTACCGCTATGATGCCAGGGACAGGACACATCAGGTTACAGTTAACTCCGATCTCAATACTTATCAATTTCTGATCACCTATGTCCATGAGGTAGCCCATCGCGTGGCACGCAGTGCAAAGGGAAGAATTAAGCCGCACGGGGTAGAGTGGAAACAAAAGTTCAGGGACTTAATGCTGCCTTTACTGAGGTCTGACATTTTCCCGGATGATATCTTAAGGGTGCTGGCCCGGCACATGAAAAACCCCAAAGCCAGTGTTGCTGGCGACCCTAAATTGGCGCGTATTCTTCTTAAATACGATGTGGGAGCCTCAGACCAATTAACGTTAATGGATATCTCAATCGGAGATGAGTTCAGTTTTAGAAAAAGGCAGTTTCGTAAGTTAGAAACGAAGAGAACCAGGGCGGTTTGTCTTGATTTGCAAAACGGTAAGCGATATTCAATTCCTCAAATGGCGGAAGTGTTCGCACTAACTCCTGAGCTCAGTTGATTCAAGGATAAAAAGAATTTCTGGAGTTTAAACCAAACCGATGCGTCTACCTATAATAGCCTGTATTCTATCGAATAAAAGCTGAGGCTTTAATGTACGCCAGTTGTATACATCCAGTTCTCCACCGAAATTGATAAAGCTGTCGATATTAAAGTTTTTCATTTCGTCCTGAACAAAGTCCCGAAAATTCAGGCCACAGATCCAACCCTCCTCCATATCTTCAAACCACTCTTCATAGTAGCTGTCGTCAGAACCGTGGAAGTTGAGAATGTTCTCACCGACTAAAAGGTATTTATTGATGTCATATCCATTGAAATGATCCACGATATTCCGCTTGAGGTGCATGATGTCATTGTTGAGCGCGTCATTCCATTCTCCGATCAACTCAATGATGATAAAGCCTCGTTCGTAGTCTGTGAAGAGAATTTTAATATAGAGCGTTTCGGAACCCATAAAATCCCAATGCGGATCGATATAATAGCCATAAATGGTTTCCGAATAGAGCTCAAAATTGTATTCCTTACCGTCATAGGGCGAATTGGAATCCTCAGCTATATTATAGTATTTGAGCCAGTTGTAGTATGGTTCAATGTCATGCACAGGTGCTAGTTATGAAAAAGTAAGTAGACCGGTATTTGTGAAAAGAACTTTTTGTCGGACTTTTTGAGCCAATTGTCAATTGCAGTATAAACCAATTTCATATGTATAGCCCGCGCCCATTTCAAATAAGTGATTTCGATATTATAAGTTCTTTTATTGGCGACAACTCCTTCGCCACTTTGATATCTAATGGCGAGCCTTATCCTATGGCAACCCATATTCCGCTTTATATGGAAGAGCGGGATGGAGGGCACTATCTGATTGGGCATGCTGCCAGGGCCAACGAGCAAATCCGAAGGTTAGAAGATTCAAGCAAGGTGACTGTGATATTTCAGGGGCCTCATGGCTATATATCAGCCTACGCCAAAGATCCGGAAGGCATGAGTATTTTGCCCACATGGGACTATCAAATGGTTGAAATTCGAGGACAGTTGGGCTTTGTGAAGGAGGATAGGCTAAGAGAATTTTTGGTGGAATTGATGAAAAGACAGGAACACAATGAACCAAAACGAATGAACCTTGATGATTATCCGGTTGACGTTTTGCAAAAAAAGATGAAGGCGATTATCGGTTTTGAGATCAAAATAGAAGAGGCCATTGGCTGCTTCAGATTAAATCAAAACAGAACCCAGTCAGAACGCCAGGATATAATCAACCGCTTGAAAGATAATCCATCTTCCGCGAGACTTATTGCGGAGATTGAGAGGTTTAATTGAGGATAAAGATTTAGCTAGGAGTCCGTCCTAACCCACGAGAACGTCATTCCGGAATTTTTCTTCCAATATTTCAAAAGGAAGAAAAATATCTGGAATCTGAATGATTCGAAGCTTTGAGATACCTGCCTTTGTCGGCAGACAGGCCGGATAAAATAATCCATTCGAAAAATTATGAATTATTTTTCCGGCATGACGACTTCCACAAGTTAATTAGCCCTTCTTAATAAAGTCAATCACCTTTCTCACCGAGCCGTGCTCCTTGAGCAATTCCTCTGCAGGTTCCTTTTCGATCTGCAGCATTTCCATGATCATCTTGGTGCCACGATCCACCAATTTGTTATTTGACAATTGCATATCGATCATGCGATTGCCGCGTACACGGCCGAGTTGAATCATCACGGAAGTAGAGATCATATTCAAAACCAGCTTTTGAGCAGTCCCGGCTTTCATTCGGGTGCTGCCGGTTACAAATTCAGGCCCGACAATAGGCTCTACGGGGTATTCAGCCTCCCAAGCCAAAGGGCTATCTGGGTTGCAACTGATACAGCCTGTTAGTATGCCATTTTCCTTGGCTGTTTTTATACCTCCTATTACGTATGGCGTTCTGCCCGAAGCAGCAATGCCAATCACCGTGTCTTTGTGATTGATCATATATTCCTGAAGGTCTTTCCAGGCCTGTTGAGGGTCATCCTCAGCAAATTCAACTGATTTACGAATCGCAGAATCTCCACCGGCAATCAGGCCTACCACCATGCCATGAGGAACTCCGTATGTCGGTGGACATTCGGAGGCATCCACTACGCCCAACCTTCCACTTGTGCCTGCTCCGATGTAGAACAAACGCCCACCCTTTTCCATTCTTGGAACAATTTCTTTGACTAAAGCCTCAATTTGCGGGATCACTTTTTCCACGGCCACAGCCACCGTCTGATCCTCCCGGTTAATGTTGCGAAGAAGCTCTTCACTAGACATTTCATGAAGGCCATCATAGTTGGAACTGGATTCGGTAATGTTCATTTCTCCGTTTTTGGTGTTGCAATAATGGAAACTAATGCGATGGCACAAAGCGTCTCCTTGTCATTTTCTAAAACGAAAACTTCAGATTGGCATACTTTGATCCTTCTTCCATTCTTAACCACTTTGGCGCGGGCCACCAGACGATCACCCTGACCTTTTGACAATAGGTTGATTTTGAATTCCACGGTAAGCGGTTGTTCATCGTCTGCCATTAATGAATAAGCTGCAAAACCGCTTGCAGTGTCGGCCAATGTAGCCGTTACCCCGCCATGAAACAGGCCATGTTGTTGCGTGAGATAAGGCTTAAAGTCCAAGGCGATTTCACAATTCCCCGGAGTTATTGACGTGAGCTGGGCACCAATGTGGCCCATAAATGCTTGGTTGTTGAAGCTGGTGATTACTTTGTCCATATTAGATGACCCTCCAATTTATGTACGGGATTGGCTGAAATTGGTGACGTTCAATAACCCGTTTCAAAGACTCTGATGATACAATGTCAAACCGGCAATTGGGGTTTCGGTAATATGGCCAATTGTCAAATCGAAATCTTCCGCAACCGATCTCAATATGGCATTATAGTAAAAGGCAATTGATCCGGTAAAATTGATTTTCAATGATTCGGAACCCTCATATGGGATCACATAGTACTTAAAATACTGCCTGAATTGCCCACGAATCAGTTCATTGATGTATGGCTCCTGTGCATTGTCATAAAGAAACTTCGAAAACGAGGCGAGATAGGTTGCTGCCATGGGTTTTTTATAAATGCGCTCCAGCATTTCTTCCCGCTTGAGCTGAAACCGATTATCGAATTTTTCCCGCAGATCACCTGGGAGTTCATTATGAAAGTACGCAGATAGCAATTCCTTTCCCATGGCAGAACCTGAACCAAAGTCACCCAAGACATAGGCCAATGAAGGGATGTTATGAACGATTTCCTTACCATTATAGAGGCAGGAATTGGAGCCTGTACCCAGAATACAAGCAATGCCCGCATCATGGCCGCACAAGGCATGTGCTGCAGCTAACAGGTCATGAGTCACGTTGATCATGGCTTTTGGAAAGGCCTCAGCGAGCATGTCGGCCACAATTTTTACATTTTTGGGATTGGAACAGCCGGCACCGTAATAGTAGATTTCAGTGACATCATATTTATCAAACAAAGCATAGAGCTGCGTTTCTATATCTTGCTGAAAGTATCCTATTTCACTATAGAACGGATTGTAACCAATGGTTTTGGCCTGTTCAATTTTGCCTTCTTCATCAATTATTCGCCAGTCTGTTTTGGTAGCCCCACTATCGGCTATTAATTTCTTCATTGAGAAAGTTTAAGCTGCGCCTTGATTTTATTCAAACGCTCTCTTGACATTGTAAATTCAGTTTGATCCTTGTCGCGCAGTCGAAGTATGTATTTTTCATTTTCCCAAAATGAATAATTGAGAATGTGATTCACGTTAACGATGACTGAGCGATTTATGCGAACGAATTTAGAGGGGTCTAGCGAGCTTTCCAATTCAGAAATTGTTTCTCTGGTTCTAAGCACTCCTTTTAATGTGTGAACAAAGTATTTGCGGTCTTTTTTTCAAACCAAATGGCATTGGACACCTGTAAAGACACCTCTCCCAACCTTGATTGCCCGAATAGAAATGGATAATAAGGTTGGAGGTTGTGGCCGCACCAGCCATAGCGATTCCGGCTATTTTGTTCGCCCTGGCCCATATACCAAGATCGCTGGCCAGTGGCAGCGATCTTGGTACAATTGTCTATTTCTCTTTGTTGACTTCGTTGGTAACTGTCGTGATTTTAAGAACGACTCACGAATCCAGAGATATCATCTGGTTGGGTGTACTCCACTATTTTATGGATATCGCTATAGGTGCCTTTGGGTGAAAGGAAAGTGAAAAGGAGCGCTATTATATTAATCTTTAAGAACCTTGGTGACTAATTTCAGGTCACCCTGGTTTCTTTTTTGCAAATGGTATACTTTCTCTCCGAGTTTGCCTAAAGGTTGAAATTCGTGAATTGAATCTTCGACTCTTGAAAGCTTGATTTTGTCACGACCTAAAACAGTGGCCAATACGCTATAGGACCGGTTGTTGTCAACACTGTATGAAAAAATGAATTGGTGGTCATTCTTTCTTATCCCGTCAAGTTTAGCTGTTTTACCCCAGACCCTAAGTTCAAGGTCACCTGCCTTTTCTCGAAAGTCGAACATTACCTCATCCATTGTCTTGGAGTCATTGGTAACTACCCATTGGCCATTTAACGAAAACAATGTGGGTAGTGCCTGAGTTTGTACCACCTCTTTGACAGAGCAGGCCATAGGTCCTATAAGAAGGATAAGGGCCACTAAAAGGGGAAGTAATTGTCTCTTTTTCATACTACACACATTGTTGATTGGAACTTATCGGCCACCGCCAATTCGTTTGTGATTCAAAGATCATTGGAAAAATATGCCTAACAGCCAACTTTCGATAAGGAGACTGAAACCTTCGATAAGCGATGTATATATTTGGTTTATAATATAAACTAGTTTATATTTGAACAAATTTAAGAACATGGAAGAGAAAGAGTTATCACCTCAAGAGAGCCTGGATTTGATCCAATCAATGATTGGAAGGGCCAGACAACGGTTTACGGATAACAGCTTTTATTTTTTACTTTGGGGCTGGGTAGTTATGTTGGCGAGTGTGACACATTATGTAGTGGTTGAGTATACCAATTTTGATAGACCATATATCGGCTGGGCCCTAACCGTTCCGGCATTTGTTGTTTCAATGATTTATGGTGCCAGACAAGGTAAGAAAGAGGGAGTCAGAAACTACACAGATGGAATTTACGCCTGGATGTGGTTTATGCTTGGTATTTCAATGTTTACAATGGTATTCTATGGGGAAAAACTGGGCTGGCAGATCGTACCACTAACCATGTTGATGGGAGGAGTTGGTACCGTAGTATCGGGTGCCATGCTCAAGTTCAGAGCATTGCAGATAGGCGGAGCGGCTTTTTGGCTATTAAGCATACTTGCATTTGAAGTAGGAGAAGGTATGCAAATGCTTTTGATGGCTGTTGCCGTACTTATTGGCTATCTGATTCCCGGTTATTTAATGAAAAGCAAAGCAAAGCAAGATGCAGTTCAAAACGCTTGATCCTCTTTTACACTCGCAGCTCAGGTTGGCGATAATGTCTCTATTGATTTCTGTTGAAAGTGCAGAGTTTGTATATATCAAAGAGCAGACTGCGGCCACGGCTGGTAACCTGAGTGTTCAGTTGGATAAGCTGTCCACAGCAGGATATATTAAGGTGACCAAGGCTTTTGAGGGTAAGAAGCCTAAAACAACTTGTAAGATTACAGCCAAAGGGGTGAATGCGTTTGAAACCTATGTTAAGGATCTTCAACAGTATCTCAAGCCCTGATTTTTTTGAATATATAGTTTATAAAATAAACCAGTTTATAAAAATGAAAAAATTAAACCAACAACTCAAAACAACAAGGTTCAAGGACAAGGTGATTAATTTCATCTTCGTGATTGTAGCAGTAATCTATGGCACCTTGCTTAGTCAGCATTTAAAAGCTCAAAATGCCAATATTGGCGAAACAGAGATGCTAAAACTCTCTAATTGGGTAGGTGAATGGGAAGGTGAGGGGTGGTCTACTGATGAATCAAGGCAGCGGGTAGAATTTACAATCAAAGAGCATATCCAATCCAAATTAGGTGGGAAGGCATTTTTAATTGAAGGTTTTGGGAAAAGTAAGATTGACGGTAAATCAGTGCATACCGCCATGGCTATGCTTTATTTCAACAAGGATAAAAATGTGTATGAAATGAAGTCGCTGATTGATCGGGGTATGGTCACCCTGGCAGAAGCGAAAATTGATGAAGAAGGAAATTTTGTCTGGGGATTTGCAATTCAGGGTGGACGTATCAAGTATACAATCAAGTTAACCGAGAACACTTGGAATGAAAGTGGCGCTTTTGTGACAGAAGGTGGCCAGGAGTTTCCAATTATGGAGATGAATTTGACTAAGGTGAAATAGTGCCTAATGCCCGTTTTTCAATCTTATTCTGGGGGCGGTATTTAAGATCTGCTCCCAGGAATTATTTCTAAAAAGCCATAGATCGCCAAAAACCTCTGCACCGTTATGGCCTCCGAAAAGTATCAGATTGCCATTTGAGTCAACGACCAATTGGCTATGGTTTCTGGCAGCCGGGGTTGTCGTCAGGCCTTCAATTCGTTGCCATTGGTTTTCTTCTAAGGTCCACATTTCATCGATCCGTGCTGAGCCATTGTACCCTCCAAATCTTAAGACTCGTTGATTACCTTGATCAAAAACCATATTAGCATTGAAGACGTTTGGCGGTTGTCTGATATCCAATCTTTGCCAATTTTCTCCATTCCATTCCCATGTTTCACCCGTTTCCGCACCATATGCCCTGTTGACAGTACTTCCACCAAAGAGTATTGTCCGTTTTTTGATCGGGTCATAAATCGTGGAACTGCCATTTCTTGGAGAAGGGCCGCCCTCTGACACCAAATGCCAGTTGCCTTCATAAAACTCCCAGGTATCTCCGAGTTTCACGTAATCCTCTCCTTCGATTTTATAGCCTCCAAATAGCACAATGCAATCTCGTTCTTCATCGTAGCTTATTGCAGCTTCGGCCCTGGCTCCGGGTGAGTTGGTTGTTGCCAGTTGATCCCACTTTCCATTCTTGAAAACCCAGGAGTCATTGAGTAAATTATTTTGGTCAGGCCCTTTGCCAAAAAGGACTTTGCTTCCACCAAATAAAAAAATAGACTCATCCTTTGCGTTGTAGGTCATGGAGGGGAAAGTTCTGCCAGAAGGTGCATTCCGAACGGCCAACTCCATCAAAGTACTCCCGCTTAATGTCATTAGTTTGTTGCTTACCTCACTTTCGGTGGCCCCACCAAAAATGTATAGCTGTGATTCAGCCTGATGGTAAACCATGCCGTGGGCATTTAGCACCCCAGGTTTGGATTGGTAACCGAGGGCCGGGTTCACTTGAAAAAGAGCAAAGAAGATGATTAAGGTTACGATTGGTTTCATAGCAGAAATACTAAAGTCTCTTACTTCATTTTCGTAAAAACAGTTTCACATTCGGCCAGCTTATAATATCTCTCTTCGGAAATCTTCTCATGTTTCCTATCTTCATTGCTCAAATTTAGATTATGAAACGTACCTACCTTCTATTCACAACATTAATTTTCCTTTTCGCTTGTGCACCCGGAGAGGAGAAAGCACTGACAGATGCAGAACTCAAGGAGAAAGCCCAGGAGTTGGCGCATAAGTATATAATTGCCGATGGTCATGTGGACTTGCCTTATCGTATGCAGGTTGGTGGTTTCACTTTAAGAAGGGCACCCCTGGATGTATCTGTTAGAACCGATGGAGGTAATTTTGATTTTCCCAGGGCCAAAGAAGGGGGATTGGATGCTCCTTTTATGTCTATATATATCCCTGCCCAATACCAGCAAACAGGGGGAGCCAAAGAATTGGCAGATTCACTGATCGGTATGACCGAAAGACTGACCGAGCAGTGGCCGGATAAGTTTGCCATGGCTTACTCACCCGATGATGTAGAAAAGAACTTTGAAGCCGGTAAGATATCCCTGCCTATGGGCATGGAAAATGGTGCTCCCGTAGAAAATAACATCGAAGACGTAGCTTATTTTCATGAAAGAGGTGTCCGCTATATCACACTTACACATAGCAAGGACAACAAAATCTCTGATTCCTCTTACGACACTTTGAATACGCATGAAGGACTCAGCACATACGGAGAACAGGTGGTTAAGGAAATGAACAGGGTAGGCATCATGGTTGATATCTCTCATGTTTCGGACAATGCCTTTTGGGATGTGATGGAGTTGACCGATGTGCCTGTAATAGCCTCTCACTCCTCTTCAAGGAAATTTACTCCTGGCTTTCAGCGCAATATGGGAGATGATATGATCAAACGACTAGCTGAGAACAACGGAGTGATTATGATCAACTTTGGTAGTAGCTTTCTGGATGGTGCATACCGCGACCGAAAAGCGGCCTATGATGAACATGTGATCAATTGGCTGGCTGATAATGAATTGGAAAGGAGTGACCCAAAAGCTGCCGAATACATTAAAGCTTATACAGAACAGAATGACCCTTGGAGCAATGTGGAAATGGTAGCTGATCATATCGACCATGTGGTTGCACTTACCGGTGGCACCGATCACGTTGGCTTTGGTTCAGACTTTGATGGCGTTGGAGATTCTTTACCAACCGGACTGAAAGACGTGTCTCAATTTCCGAATTTGATTTACGAGTTGCTAAAAAGAGGTTATTCTGAAGAGGACATTGCCAAAATCTGCTATAAAAATATCTTCAGGGTTTGGCGCGCTGTTGAAAGCGCAGCTACCGGTAGCTAGTCTTGTCAATTTTTACGAATTATTACCCCTCCAAAAGTCTTTGAAAGAATGGGATATATCCATTCATGAAATTTCCTTTGACCCTCGGTTTCCTTTTCCATTGGATTATCTGAGTTAAGGCGAAGACTGTCGGGCATGACGGTGTTGAGTTCAAGTGATTTTCTTTATAATTTATAATAACTACATTTAGGAATTTAATTGTCAAAAATTCACTAAAACAACTAGAGTTATGAAAAAATTTATGAGCCTTCACACCATCAGTTTCGTTCTGTTGACTATGCTTATTCTGTACGGCTGTGCTGTTAAACCAACTGCTTCAAAGCCTGAAAAGGACGTTCTGGATACAGGAAAGAGTAAGGAGAGTGTCAAGATTGACTCTCCGGTCGGAACTTGGGAATATTCTCTCGAGACCCCTGACGGAATTCAGACTGGATCAATAAAGATCATTCAGATTCAAGAAAAATATAGTGCAGAGTTAGTCATGGGCATAGGTAATTTTGACTTTCAATTTATGGAGGTGGAAGGAGAAAAAATTACGGGATCTGTGGATATCATGGGTGCAATTTCTCACATGGAGGCCAAGTATGAGGGAGATGAAATGACAGGCACCGTGTTTCAGGATGATTTGGTAATGAAATTAAAGGCGGTGAGAACTGAACGTGACTAACATTGATTAGTATTCGGCACTGGTCTAATTGTTGACAAGGTTTATAGATTCTGTATCGAGTCCGAGAGAAGTTCAGCGAAGTAGTCAAAGTAGGGAGCACTGACGTGATCCTTTCTTTGAACAATAAACCAATCTCTGGACAGTCCTGACTTAGTGACTTGCACGGTCGCTATCTCGTGAGTTTGTAGGTAAGACTTTATGGCCCAGGTGGCCATACCTTTAACCGCCATACCATGTTGCACTAATTCAATGGCTGATTCGGTCAGTTTTATGGTCAGTATTTTCTTTGGTTTGACCCCGGCTTTTTCAAGCAAGGGATATAATACAGAATCTTCAAAATCATGGTAGATAATCAGAGATTCATCGCTAAAATCATTTGCAGTCACGTATTTTCTCTTGGTCCATGGGTGATTTTTTGGTACAATGACCATAATGTCATCAGTAAAGAGCTTTTGACAAACGACTTCCTTAACGGTAGGTTTAATGTCGGTGACCACAAGATCTATTTTGCCTTCCAGCAGCTTTTCGATCGATCGATAAGTGTACTCGGGGAAGATGTTGATGTCGACATTCGGATACTTTTCATG
This sequence comes from Roseivirga sp., assembly GCA_029262895.1. Lineage (GTDB taxonomy): Bacteria > Bacteroidota > Bacteroidia > Cytophagales > Cyclobacteriaceae > Roseivirga. The sequence goes on along the minus strand of JAJCYM010000089.1, from coordinate 23,608 downwards.
AAAATCTGACATGACCGAGGGCAACCATCGGTAGCAGGTATAACATTCCATACTCAGCCTGATTTCCCCAATATTTCCAAACAAATGCTCCTTAACGTCCTTTTCCGTTTGCTTGATTTTATGGAGTATTTCTCTGGCCGATTCCAAGACAATCTCTCCAGCCTGGGTGATGATAAGTTTCTTATTTGATCTATGGAAAAGGCTAGTCTCTAACTCCTGTTCCAGGTCTTTAAGCTGGTGGCTGAGGGCAGATTGGGAGAGGTGTAGTTTCTCCCCGGCACGGGATAGGGTTCCTTCCCTGGCAATAGTCTCGACAAGTCTGAGATGTCGCAATTCCATATATGAATATTATTAATAGTAAATGTAAAAACGTTTCAATGAATTAATATCAACAATATAGGCCTTAAAATTTAGCTTGCTCTAAATGACCAGAGAATGTTAAAACTCAATTTCATACTTGCCTTCCGCAACCTGCTTAAATCCAAGCTGTATTCTTCTATCAATGTTTTTGGCCTGGCCACTGGATTCATGGCCTTTTTGTGCATTGTGCTATATGTTCAAGACGAGCTGGGTTTTGATGACTTTCACGGCAAAAAGGATAGGATTTACAGATTGGTGAATACCACCAATGGCCGGAATCTGGCGATTGCACCTCCCATTTGGAGCAGCTATTTAAAAGAGGAGATTTCGACTGTTGAAAATGCGGTGACATTGCAGCCTCTTGATGTGGTGGTAACAAAAGACAATAAGCCCTTTGCCCAGAGCAATGCTTTCGCAACCCATCCTTCCTTCTTCGAAATATTCGACTTTCCCGTGGTAGCTGGTTCAAGAGAGAACCTGCTGATAAGTCCGACTGATTTAGTAATCAGTACAGCAGCAGCCCTTAAGTACTTTGGCACATCAGATGCAGTTGGAGAGGTCTTGGAACTCACCGTTTTTGGAAATAAGGAACCCCTCGTGGTGAAGGCGGTGCTCGATTGTCCGAGCAATTCACATTTGAGATTTGACTTACTGTTACCACATGAATTTGTCAAAAAACACTTTCATACACCACGTTTCTACGACAATTGGAAGGTCAGTTTTGTCTACACCTATCTATTAATGAAAGGTGATATTGATGAGGAAAAATTGTCAGTTGAATTCAAGGATTTTCTTTTCAGGCACGGAGGGGATGAACTCACAGGTAGATTTAGCCCTGGCGTTGAAACCCTAAAGTCTATTTATCTGGAATCTGAACTGGTGTATGATGCGCCTCCAAGAGGGGACCTTAGCCAGGTAAAGGCGTTGATGATCACTGCAGTGGCCTTATTGGTGATTGCCCTTGCCAACTTTATTAATCTATCCACAGCCCAATCATTAAAGCGGGCAAAGGAGGTGGGATTGCGTAAGGTGTTTGGTTCCGGCAGAAAGGCTTTGATTTTCCAATTCCTGACTGAATCTACATTGATTTCATTTTTGGCGATGTTCCTGGCCATTGGGCTTTGGGTTCTGGTAAGACCATATTACAATGACTTTACCGAAAAAGAGTTTGCATTCACCGCGCTTTTGGCTCCGCAGGTACTCTGGATAATATTGCTCAGTCCCTTGGTAGCGGGCATTTTGGCAGGCTTATATCCGGCAATGATCATCTCAGGGTTCAAACCCCTAAAGGCGCTAAGGTCAAGATCCACTTCAGGGGCACAAGGGCAATGGGCCAGAAAGGGCTTGGTGGTGTTTCAATTTGGCACGGCCATCATTCTTTTAGTGAGTACGCTGGTCGTATACAGACAAGTGAATTTCATGAGTCAGGCCGAAATGGGGTTCAATGAAGAGCAGGTAATTGCCATAAAAGACAATGGAGCAATTTCCGCTAATGCGCAGAAAAGAGAATTGCTGAAAACCGAGCTACAGAAAATCAATGAGGTGGGGGGCATCTCAGTTTCTTCGAATTACCCGGGAGATATCACGGGATCTTCCCGTTATGTGCCCGATGGTTATGCACCGGATGAATCGGTTTCGGTAAGTAGCATATTTGCTGACTTTGATTTTGTGGAAACCTATGAAATAGAAATTTTAGATGGGCGAAACATGAATAAGCAGCTTTCTACTGACTCATCAGCTTTTTTGATAAATGAAGCCGCCCAAAGATTATTCGCGGGCAAGGATGCTTCCTGGTCAGAAAACCCGATAGGCAAACAAATTGACTTTCCTAGCCAGCAGAAGAAAGGGCCGGTTGTAGGCGTTTTCAAAAACTTTAATTTTCAGTCGTTACATGCCGAAATGAGGCCGCTGATCATTACTACGCACAGCGCCCGGATTTTTGTAGTGCAGATTCGTATGAACACTTCAAATATTGACCAAACACTTTCAGCCATAGCAGACCGGTGGAGTCAGCTTTTCCCGGATACACCATTTGACTATGTTTTTGTTGACGAGGCCTTCGAAAGACATTATCGTGCTGAGAAGCGACTGGGCACGCTATTTATGTTGTTCAGTGTGCTTTCCATCTTTATAGCACTGCTCGGCCTCTTCAGCCTGGCCTCCTTTATGACACAGGAAAGGGCCAAGGAATTGTCAATAAGAAAGGTTGTTGGCGCTTCGAATGCACAGTTATTTTTGATGCTTATCAAGAAACTCAATCTATTGGTAATCATAGGAAACGTGATTGGCTTGCCCATTGCCTTTTTGCTGATGAATAATTGGTTGGAGGCATTTGCCTATCGCACCCCAATGCCATGGTATATGTTTGCTGGTGCCTTCCTTCTGTCATTGTTGGTTTCCACTTTGTCCACTACCTATCATGCAGTAAAAAGTGCCAATCAGAACCCAGCGGTGGTGCTTGCTCAGGAATAGCACAACCCAATTGAGTAACTCTTTTGATTTGCGGGAGTATATCTATTCATGAAATACCTTTCAGCGCTGCTGGTTATTGTACTTTTTTTGTGCGATGTCAGCGCGCAGCAAGAACAGTTCGATGGATGTGCTTTGCCTGAATATGCGGATGATCCCAATGTCGAATGCGGCTATCTGGAGGTACCCGAAAATCGAAGTAATCCCAATGGGCGCATCATTAAGCTGGCCTATCTTGTATTAAAGGCTAGAAGTAGCAATCCAAAACCCGATCCCATTGTATATCTGCAAGGAGGGCCGGGAGGGGCCACTCTCACAATGGCGGATTATTGGAGGTCAAATAACCTTAGATATGACCGTGATTTTGTATTGATAGATCAGCGGGGGACGGGTTTTTCAGGAGCTGTTTGTACAGATTTGAGTCAAAAACTGGTGGAGGTTGTTGGTATGGATGTCCCACCGGAAAAAGAATTTGAGACTTTGTGGAATGCAGTGAGCTACTGTAAGTTGGAAATGGATCGGATCGGCCTGGATCAGGCCGGCTATAATAGCCGAGAGAACGCTGCCGATTTGGATGATTTGCGTAAGGCATTGGGTTACGAAAAATGGAACCTCTTCGGAGGATCTTATGGGTCTCGGTTAGCCCTCACCTATATGCGCGACTTTCCTGAGCGTACCAGATCATCAATTATGACGGGCATGTTTCCGCCACATGTGGATTTGTATGGTAATTTCATTTCGAACTTCCGAAGGTCTTTGGAAAAGGTGTTCGAGGCTTGTGCCGATGACCAGGAGTGCAACGCAGATTATCCACAATTGAGAAAACAGTACTTTCAGATCTTAAAGGATTTGCACAAGAACCCAGTGAGCTTTCAATTTCAGGGTAAATCTTTTACGCTGAACCCACAAGACATGCTATTACTCACGCATCAAATGCTTTATGCCAAGAGCACCATTGGGCAAATACCAGCTTTTACCATGGGGGTTAAGAATCAGGAGGAACGTGTATTGCGATCCGCAGTTAATCAGTTTTCAGGAAGGGCAAGAGTGATTAATATTGCAATGAACTGGTCAGTTCAGGCCTATGAGGAACTGCCCTTCACTGAGGTAACTAATTTTCAAAAAGGACTGGAACCGTATCCGGAATATGCACCAGGACCGGCATTTTTCAGAGTGGACAACGAGATTCAGAAAAAGTGGCACTCCTTTCGGGCCGAAGCGATTGAAAACGAGCCTGTGAAATCAGATATTCCATCCCTAATTGGCAACGGAAATTTTGATCCTATTACTCCCCCTTCGAACGCTCGTGCAACACTGAAACATCTGTCGAATGCCTTTTATGTTGAGTTTCCTAATGACGGACATTCTACCTATGGCTCATGCCTATTTGGAATAATTGAGCAGTTTTTAGAAAACCCTTCACGAAAGCCGAATAGTGGTTGTGTGAATCGAACTTCAGGGATAAGGTGGAGATAATTGGTTTGATCTTCAATGTCCTTGAAACCAGAATTTTAAATCCGAATTAGCGGTTAGTTTCACCCAAAACTCCGATCTGAGTAAATTTTTCAAACACCACTGCGGTATGCGGTGCATCGGGAAGTTCATGCGTCAAATCCTGTCCGGCCCAATGCTCATAATGCTGACCATTTTTCCAAAGCTTGGATTCCGTCACATCATAGATTTTTCCTCGATAGGCCACCCAGATTTCTGCTCTATCTTGTCCGTTACGAAGCGCGAGTTGAGCCTGAGAGTAGACTTTAGTTGCCACTTGCTTTTTGTTGCATTAATTGTCGGATTTCCTCATCCCTGGTATAAAAAGCAAAGTCGAGCAACTGGGGCCCAAGGTCATGAAAGATGGCTATTTTATCCGCCCCTTTTTCAAATCGTATTCTGGCCTTTTTGGAGGTTACCCACCCTAGTAATGTGGTTAATGTGCCGATATAGCCTTTTCTGTCGTACTGTATAAAATGGGCCATCTCATGTGCTAATGCAGAGACTTGTCTGTTTAATGTCATTCGACCTAAAAAGGACCCTTCCTGGATAATGATCTTATAAATTTTCCCTTTTCTGGACTTTACAAAATTCCACATAGAAAAACTGGCTTCTATCGGAGCGCCACTTTGGTCTTTTACTATGATCTGAATTTTTCTTTGCTGCAGCATTGGGTAATGTGACAAGGCCAAGAGGGTAGCCAATTCAAGATCTTCACCATTTTTGTACTTGACCTTCTTGCCGATGGCTTCTCTGAGAGAGTCCAGTTTTGGTGCCCAGGTAGCCTCATCATAATTATCGGGAAACTGCTGCGAGCCCTGTGCATAAATCGGATCAAAAGAAACAAATTGTGTGAAGATCAGGAACAGGATAAAGCTCCATCTTATTGTAGATTTTATGATATGGCGAGTTTTGGACGTCAACGGGCAGTATAGTGAGTGTGGTCTCTCAAGACGGTGTAAAGAAATTCAACGGGAGGCATTTCACTTTCAATCTGAAGTTTTTCCTTCACCTTTTCAGTTACGAGCATTGCCGGTCTTGAGTTGGCGTGGTCCCGCCTAACCTGCAAACTTTCTTTGATCAACGCGGCATCTTTATCCGACAATAGTTTTACCTGGGGGAAGACGGGCTCATATTCCTCATCCATCTGTTCTACCAATTGAAGCCTGGAGACATTGCCTGTTTTACGGAGTTTTATCACGGTTGTTCCAGCGGCCAGGTCACCTAAACGTTGGGCATTTGGCGTAAGGCCTATGCTAATAATAGCCGGTGCTCCAGAGAGCAATACATCAATTGGTCGTAGTAGCCATCGAAGCAAGTAGCCACCAAGCGTGGGAGGTGTGCCATCAAGCCGAACAACTTTTAAGCGCAGCGCCATCTTACCAACTGATTGTCCATTGTTGAGAAATTCCATATACAGGTCATAGAAAAAGACCGGGAAGTAAAACAAGATGTTCAACCAATTGCTATTAAACCTTCCCAAAAGGTCTAAAATTTCACCAATTGCTAGAATATAGGCGATGAATATGGCTAGGTCAACCAGAAAAGCAAGAATTCTATTTCCTACTCCTGCTTTTTCCTGTTCAATGAAGACATTTTGTGTGGTGCGTATACTTACGTCCATAGCCTGTTTTAAGGAAAAGCTAAAATATGCTTTTTGACCGATTAATCAGCTCAAAATGACAAACGGTGGCACAAATAAGATGAACGACATCGAAATGAAAAAATGATAATTAAGATTTGATATCGAGACTTTTTATTAAAGGGCACTTTGTATATTAGGTCTTTATAAAAGATTAGTGTGTAGATAAGATGCGCGAGGCGGCTTTCGTAAAGAGGAATGTAAAGAAGTGGGAAGAGTTTGAAGACTTGTTGAATTCCGAGGGCTCACGCGACCCTGATAAGCTTTCGGAGTTATTTGTTAAAGTGACCGATGACCTTTCTTTTGCTCGCACCCAATACCCACAAAGCAAAACACACCAATACCTAAATGGCCTTGCCTCCAAGGTTCATTTAAAAATTTACAGGAACAAGTCTGAAGATAAAAAGCGGTTTATCAACTTTTGGAGATACGAGATGCCGCACTTGTTCTATTCGGTGCACACCAAGCTTTTTTATGCCTTCCTGATCTTTGCGGTGGCCATCGCGATTGGTGCGATATCTCAGCAAGTGGACAACGATTTTGTGAGGTCAGTGCTAGGTGATGGCTATGTGAATATGACACTTGAAAATATTGAGGAAGGAAATCCGCTGGCCGTTTATGGTGGCGATAGTGAGATGGACATGTTCTTTGCCATTACTTTCAACAACGTTAAGGTTTCCTTTTTTGCTTTTGCGGCAGGTCTTTTGGTATCTGTTGGTACCGGAATGCTTCTTTTTTACAATGGTTTGATGGTGGGTACGTTCTTCACATTTTTGGCTCAGCAGGGCTTTATGCAGAAGGCCTTTCTAGTGGTGATGCTACATGGAACGCTCGAACTATCCGCTATTGTGATCGCTGGTGCTGCGGGCTTTGTCATGGGCAACAGTATTTTGTTTCCTGGCACCTATTCACGCATGACCTCGTTTTTGCGAGGAGCAAAGACTGGCTTGAAGGTCATTGTTGGACTCATTCCGTTCTTTATTATGGCCGGATTTATAGAGGGTTTTATTACCCGACATACGGACATGCCTGATATCATCAATTTATTGGTGATCCTGGCGTCAGCCTTTGTCATAATATACTATTACATTATTTACCCCATAAAACTTAACAATGCAAAGCAGGTCGTTCGTACTTCGTAAAGAGCGCAATTTTGGTCAGAAGATAGAGGCCACTTTTGAGTTTATAAGGGTTTGCGCAAAGCCCTTATTTAAGAGCTTGCTTTTTTTCGCAGGCCCCTTTGCTCTGGTCGGTAGCTTTCTGGTCACCGGTCTTTTTCAAAGGGTTCTTTTTCTCGGTTCACAAGCCGGCACAGGAGTGGACCAATCAACCGCTGAGATGTTTAGTCTTGGGTTATCGATTATGGGGCTATCGGTTATAATGATTTTTGCCATGGCCATGGTCTTTACGGTTATTAATGGCACCATGCATGCCTATGATCATTTTGGTGATGCAAAATTCACTCACAATGATGTCTGGAAAGTGGTCAAAAAAAGGTATTGGCAGTTGTTTGCCACTCTCTTTCTGTTCGGTATTATCTTTTTTGTCCTTTACATGATTTTTGCGCTTTTCACAGTTATGATAAGTGCGATCCTTCCATTGTTGATGATCCCAATCATATACCTCTTTATGGGCTTCTTCTTTATTGTGGTCTCTATGACTATGGGCGGGCAGGTTTTTGAAAAAAAGTCTCTTGGCAAAGCTTTGAGCCGAACTTTTATTTTGTTGAAAAACAATTGGTGGAGGTCGCTGGGTTTGCTCATCATTCTGCTACTTATCTATAATGTAGTTGTCGTTGTTTTTGCACTACCGTTTTACATCAACACTTTTATGTTCGTCTTTAATTCTGCTGAGGCAGGGGTCTTGGAGGAACCGTCACTTCTATATAAAGCCTTGAACTACATTTTTGGAATCATTTTAATGTTGGGAAGTTCAATGACCTACAGTCTTCCTATCATTGGAATGAACCTACAGTTTTATCACCTGGTAGAAATACGGGATGCAAAATCGTTGATGGACCGTCTCGAGGATTTTGGAAATGTGGAGGAGGAAAGCAGCGATGAGGATTTTTAGGGCAATCATTATTTTGAGTATGTCCTGTCTCACCTTAGGGCAAAGCTACGCACAGGTGGAACAAACCCAGACGGATCAAAGTGCGATTGATGTTCGAACCTACGACACAGACAAAATTGAAGAATTAAAAAAGGACAAAGACTTTTCTTACACTTCCCAAGGTTCAGAACCTCCGGGGTTCTTCCAGCGAATCTGGAATTTCATTCAAGATTTAATCTCCAGGATTATTGGTGCAGCTACTAATACCACCTTTGGAAAAATCCTGTTGTATGTCCTGGGTGCAGTGTTGATTGTGATTTGCATCATCAAAATATTTCAGATCAATGTCAGAGAAGTATTTTATGGCAGGTCTGATGTCAGCAGATTGAACTTTGAAGAACTGGAGGATCAAATAGACACCCTGGACTTTGAAAAGCTCTTGCAAGAAGCAATCCAAAATCAGGATTTCAGGTTGGCAGTTCGCCTTGTCTACTTGCGCACTTTAAAGGCCTTAAGCGATACTCATTTAATAGATTGGGCACCAGGAAAAACAAATTATGAGTACCTGAATGAGTTGAAGGGTGATGCCTTGCAAAATCCCTTTAGAGAGCTCAGTTACTATTTTGACTATGCCTGGTATGGCGATTTTGAAGTAGACGAAGTGCTTTATGACAAAGCCACTGCCCGGTACAATACGATAGGCCGTTCAATACCACAAATTCCGAACGAGAATGAATAAAAGCGAACGGAAATATTACATCATTCTGGGCCTAACCGTTTTAGTGTTGATTTTGGCGGAGCAATTTACCAGAGAACCCAATGATTGGCGCACTACCTTTTCACATAATGATAAAGAGCCCTATGGGGGTTATGTGCTTAATGAATTGATGCCAGACATTTTTGGCGAATCTCAGGTGACTAATTCCTATCAAACTATTTATGAGCTTGAATACGACCTAGATGACCAGACGAATTTATTGGTCATTGCGGAAGGCATCCCAATGAGCAGCGCAGACACGGATGTACTTTTAACAGCACTTAATAATGGTGCCCATGTACTTCTTGTTGGGAACCTCATTTATGGGCAATTGGCTGATACGCTTGGGATAAATGGGCGTTCAAACCAGGCCGATTTTATTCTGAAAGGCAACCAGGACACAAGCACAGTGCAATTGACCAATCCAGCCCTGAGTAACAAACATTATTACTTTAAGAAAGACGTGATGGCCACTTATTATCAATACGCAGATTCTGTAAAGCCCACCGTGTTAGCCACAGATGCCGAGGACAATCCCTTAGCGCTTAGCGTGCCATTCGGTCGTGGTGAATTGATCATGTGTTCGACACCGAAGGCTTTTACGAACAACTATTTACTGTTTCAGGACAACCATGAATATGTATCTGGCCTGCTCAGCTATTTACCAAAGCAAAAGACCATCTGGACAGAATATTATCAGATGGGCAGAAATGAAGCAGGAACTCCCTTGCGAGTAATCCTCACCTCCCCGCCATTAAAGCTGGCCTACACCGTGATAATTTTCGCTTTAATCATATTTATATTCTTCGAAGCAAAGAGGAGGCAACGCATCATTCCATTGGTTGTGCCATTGGCCAATACCACTCTGGAGTTTGTGGGCACCATTGCCAACCTCTATCACAAGAATGGGAGTCATAAAGATATAGCCCTGAAGAAAATCCAGTATTTTCTGGACCACATCAGGAACCGGTACTACCTCAATTTTAAAGAATTTAATGAGCATTTTTTCGAAAAGTTAGCCGCGAAATCGGGCAAGGATATGGTGGACGTAAAGAAGCTCTTTGATCTGATAACCAATATAAAGTCTAAAAGCGAGGTGAGTGAACACGAACTTTTAGACCTCAATGAAAAAATAGAAGCATTTTATGGATGAACAAGTGGAACAAACCGGGTCTTTCGAGAGCCGGATCGATCTGGGACCATTGCAGAAGGCATTAGCAGATGCAAAGTCTGAAATAGGTAAGGTACTCGTAGGTCAGCATGAGACTGTAGACTTACTACTCACCGCATTATTGGCCAATGGCCATATTCTTCTGGAAGGTGTTCCGGGTGTTGCTAAAACCCTGACCGCAAAACTCATGGCCAGGGTATTGGAAATAGACTTTTCCAGAATTCAGTTTACACCCGACCTGATGCCTTCAGATGTCTTGGGAACCTCGGTTTTCAATCAGAAGAAGGCAGATTTTGAATTTCATGCAGGCCCCATTTTTTCGAATGTGGTTCTGATTGATGAGATCAATCGGGCACCCGCCAAAACGCAGGCAGCCTTGTTTGAGGTGATGGAAGAACGCCAAGTTACGGTTGATGGGGAGACCTATAAAATGAAAGAACCTTATCTGGTAATTGCCACTCAAAACCCAATTGAGCAGGAAGGGACTTATCGTCTACCCGAAGCACAACTGGATCGTTTTCTTTTTAAACTCAATGTGGATTACCCTTCTCTGGATGAAGAAATCTCGATTATCACAAACCATCATGAGCAAAAAGCAGTGACGGACCTCAGCCAGATCAAGTCAGTATTGACTGCCAAAAGCATTGCTGGCTTTAAAGAAGTGGTACAAACCATTCATGTGGAAGAAGCACTGCGCAAGTACATTGCCGCTATTGTCCATCAGACACGTTCTCATGGATCACTTTACTTGGGCGCGTCTCCACGGGCATCCGTTGCCATACTCAATTCCTCTAAGGCCTTTGCTGCACTTCAAGGCCGGGACTTTGTCACTCCGGAAGACATCAAGTATGTGGCCAAACCCGTGATACGCCATAGAGTGATTCTCACACCGGAAAGTGAAATGGAAGGCATCACTACCGATGAAGTTGTGGAGGAAATAGTAAATAGTATAGAGGTACCACGATAGTGAAATCAATAAAGGCACTGTATTTTAATAATCTGAGCTTCCAGATTGCCATTGGGATTGCCTTGCTGGCAATTGCCGGATATGCACTGCCTTTTTTGGAATCCATTGCCCGTATTTTATCGCTGGTTTTTTTAGCATTTATCTTCGTAGACATTGCTACTCTTTTTCGGGTTAAAAAAGGGTTGATAGGCCAAAGATTTGTGCCTGAAAGGTTATCCAACGGGGATCAAAATCTCATAAGAATTTACGTTGAAAACCTTTATCCCTTCAAGGCCAAACTTCGATTGATCGATGAGGTGCCGGAACAGTTCCAAATGAGGAAGGCCGATTTTTGGACTACACTATCTCCGGCTAAAAACACCACGATTGATTACAATTTGCGGCCGGTCAAACGCGGTGAATATGAGTTTGGACGTCTGAATATATTTGTATCGTCACCTATCGGTTTGGTGTCTAGAAGGTTCAAATTCCTGGAGCCATCGACCGTGCCTGTTTATCCTTCCTACATTCAGCTCAGAAAATTTGAGCTGCTGGCTATATCCAACAATCTCACAGAATTGGGGATCAAAAAAATCAGAAGGATTGGCCATAACATGGAGTTCGAGCAGATCAAGGAATATGTGGCCGGTGATGATTTCCGCACCATTAACTGGAAGGCCACTGCCAGAAAGGGGCAGCTAATGGTTAATAACTATCAGGATGAACGCTCTCAGCAAGTGTATTCCGTGATTGACAAGGGCAGGGTTATGGAGATGCCGTTTGAAGGCATGAGCCTATTGGATTATGCCATCAATGCCGCTTTAGTGATTTCTAACATCGCTATGAAAAAGGGCGACAAAGCAGGCTTGATCACCTTTCAGCATAAGATTGGTACCATTTTACCGGCCAGTAAACGTAATAAACAAATGGAGCTGATTATGGAGACCCTCTATAATCAGAAAACAGCTTACAAGGAATCAGACTTCTCTAGATTGTTTGTGGGCATTCAGAAAAAATTAAATCAGCGTAGTCTGCTTTTACTCTATACCAACTTTGAATCGCTGAGTGCGCTGCAAAGGCAGTTGCCTTACTTGAGAAGTCTCTCGAAAAACCACCTTGTAGTGGCCATTTTCTTCAGGAATACCGAGATGAAAGAGGTGTTGGAAAACAAACCGACAAATGTAAAGGAGATTTACCGTAAGACTGTAGCTGAAAAATTTGATCATGAGAAACGATTGATCGTGAAAGAGTTGCGCAGGCATGGCGTGTATAGTGTGCTCACCACTCCGGAAAACCTTACAGTGGACAGTATCAATAAGTACTTGGAGCTTAAAGCCAGGGGTTTGATTTAAAACGATCTAAGAGACACAATTTATTCTATCCGCATAGATTTCTGCTAACATAGGTCTTGTTGCCATTCGAATTGATATAGTAGCAACCGCCCCTTGGGCCCCTGATATATGATCGCGATTTTGACTGTCTTTTCTGAGTTTTTTTGGAATAACTGTTTTTAGCTAGAGTCTTTGAATGAGCCTTCCAGTTGGCAACATACATTTCATGTAGGTAGCCAATTTGTCCTTGATAGTTAACTTGAAAGTATGATGATGCATATTCTAGTAATACTAATTCTTCTCCAGAAGGAATGACATGTATTACGTTCCCAATGGCTGCGTTAGGTCGGTCTCTGAGTTTAATTGTTGGGCTATCAATAGTAAACTCTTTGATTCCCCCTGCACTTTTGTTTAAGGCATTATATGTCTTTTCTAGAGTGTTTAGTTGTTTGTCAATTTTCCGGAGTTCTTTGTTTAGTGAATCTCGGGTAGAACGTAAGGACTGTATCCTTTGAAATACCGAATCTTGAGCCGTTTGTCCAGCAAGAGTAGTCGACAGCAATAAAAAAAGAATTGATCCTACAAGAATGTTGATTTTCATTATTTATAAATAAAAGTACAAAATAGATCACGATAATCCTGAAATTGACTTAAGACTAGATCTATTTTGCTCGTATGCTTTACTTTACTAATTCATGAAACTGAACGATAAGATTTTATTGGCCGCGGTCCTTGTCCTTGGAATAGTGATGTGGAACTCCTTTTCTCAAGATGGCGTGGGGGATTTGAGGGGCGGCTTTGAAGAAGTGGCCTCCTATCGAAACGAAAATAATACCGGACCCATTCAGCGTGTCTATATTGTAAGCGTTGAGGACACTTTGTGGAGTGAAATGCGACAGTACGGAGACTATATGTTGCACAGCAAGCTCGGCAATACCAAGGTCTATTTCTTTCATAAGGACGCTGAGATTCCCACTACTGCGGTTAGAGGTGATGTCAATTTTTCGACCGCCTTCAATGAAAACTGCCTGGCGAAGTATGAAAAGAACGCCTCGGGTTTAGTTCGGTTTGACAGATATCCGTTAAGATAGGTGCTGCCTATCAGTACGACCGCTCGTTACGGTTTCAAATTGGAAACAACTACTAATGTGCTTCTGAAAAAGATCCCTGAATAACTGCTCCCAAGCGATTAAATATATCAAAGGGGGATGACGTTCTAAGAACGATCAGACCGCGTAGTACAATACCCAAAATGGTTGAAACCATTGGTCTAGTGTAGGGCATCCCTAGCCCAGGGTTTAAACCCTGGGCTAATACATGACCATCCCAAAAATCGTTTCAACGATTTAGAAACTACAACAGAACTTTTGGAGGTTTATTAGTCGGTCAGACCGCTATCTGCATTTCGAAAGAGCGGTCAGCCCGATGATAGAATTTTAAACAGCCACTACCACAATTGGAACTGTCATTTCGTAGTCCCTTTTTCAGGGCGAAGAAATCTTTTCGCGTTTGAAATGCCAAATGGAATGATCATAAGAACTTTATCGGTACGACTGCTCAAAGCGGTCAAACCGATGTCGTTTATAATGAGATCCCTGAAATCGCTTTGAGCACCAGTTTTTGTTTTGCTGTCGCATTTTCATCCAGTGTTATCTGTTGAGATTCGGCACCGATATTTTGAATGAGCAAACCTGCCTTTTGTAAGTAATCCGAGACGGGGATGACGGTTGAACCATTGACATAGGCATCGAACAGCTCATCAAGGTTTTTACCAGACAAATCATTTACCGTTTTCTTTATGTCGTCAAAACTAATTTGTCTCCCATCTTGAGCGACTCCAAATTTTTGATTTAATGTCCTCATCAACGCTCTTACCCCTGCCTGACCATCGCTGACATGGTTCATCTCAATGTCCAGAATCAACGCAAACAAAGAACCACCGCTATAGAGCAAGTCATAGTTCTCCTGTTTGGCTTTACCAGCCTCACGCATAGTTTTTTCTCCGGCAACTGCCAGATATTTTTGAATATTCACTCCCCAGCCTGCAGAATTTCCAGCCACACTTAGACCATTAATCATGACATCGGAGGGTATGATCCCAATACGATGAAGTATGTCCCAGGAGATGTGGTCTGTAAAACCTTCCATAAACCAGTTCTCTGCCTCCTGATCCGAGACCTGAATATTTATGCCGTTCCAGATATGGACGTACTCATGTGAAAGTAAATACCAGAAAACAGGCATGAATTCCTGGCTTGGAACAACAGGTGAAATGACACTCATGGACTGGTGTAGAGCCTCACCTGAAAAGTAGGGCTGAAACTCCTCCGTTCGTGGTGCCTGGTTAGCAATCACGAGGTATTTGCTTGCCGTTTTGTCACCAAAGTAATCCAACGTAGCTGGAATGATCTGTTGATAAATCGACTGGAAAATTGGAATGACTTCCTTAAAATCTGCTGCGGTGGCAATTTCTATTTCCATGCCACCAATGTTTGTTGTGCTTTTCTCAAACCGCCCAAATTGCATGCCGCTGCGTACTAGCTCATAAATAGAATTTGCCTCAAACTCATTGGTTTTGCCAGCTGTGGTACTCCACGGAACAGCCACGTTAAAATCTTCTGGCAAATCGAATGTGACCGTTGATTGTTGCCCATTTCCCATTGCCAACTCCTTGGGTTCAGCTATGAATAAGGCTGCTCCGATCATGTATACCACATCGTTTACAACATAGGCCGAAGCGCTGTGCCCACCTTCAGTCCAATTGACTTTGTCATGGGTCACATTGACTTCATAGCTGATTCTAACCCTATCTTCTTTAGCGTTTAATTTCCAGGTGGCTTTGTTTTGGTACTCAATATCAATGGGTCTGTTTTTGGAATCATAAACCTTAAGGTTCTCTACAAAGTGCGCCCATCCACGTTCGACAGAATTCGCAGATGGCCAGTCCATGCTTAATTTGGGTTGGCTCAGGTTGATAATACCCTCAACTTTTACTTTCCTCAGATCAGCTTGGTCCACAGTAATGGTATACTGATTTTTCTGGTTTTGGGCCTGGGTACAACTCGTGAAAGCGGTAAGTGCCACTGCGATGATAACTAAGTACTTCATGGATTATGGGTTTTAAGTAGGGCCTCAAGGAATAAGATGGAGGTTTGGACAACAAACCTGTTGGGCAGAAAGGAATCTCTCTCGTGCAGAATAGCCAATATTCTGTGCGAGAAACAGCGACATAAGAAAATGGTGGTTTGGTCAATCGATCCAGCCCTTTCGTCAATGCTGCGTGCAGCTTTTTCTAAATTGTATTAGATTGTCGTAGATGGGAAAAACATCCTTAAAGAAAGCACTGAGTAATGACTGGGTGTTACATTCCCCACTTTGGGTGGCCTGGATTGTATTGATGAACTCTGGAGATACAAATGGCTTCGGGTTTTATACGCAACGTAGCCATGATATCCTGTTTCCCCTCATAATAAATACATCCCTCAATGCCATTTACTCATATGGCAATGCCCTTTGGTTAGCTCCACGCTTTTTTAAACCAGGAAGGTCATGGAGTTACTTCCTGGCCATAGTCATCTTCTCGAGTGCCTTCATCCTGATAAAAACAGGTGCAGAAAAAGTATATATCTATTACTATTTAGAGGACCTCAGATCAGTACGCTTTTTTGAGCTGTTAACAGAAAACCTGATCACTTTACCTGCCTTTTTGATCGGCTCATATGTTTACTGGGTGTACTGGAAAAACAAGAAGGAAAAAGAGTGGCTGACTCAAGAGAAGCTGAGCCGGGAATTAGCGCTGATCAAGGCCCAAATGAGTCCACACTTCCTGTTCAATGCACTGAACAACCTCTATTCTCTCGGCCTTCAAGGCAATGAAAAGATGGTTTCCTCAGGCATATTGAAACTCTCGGGCTTGTTGAGATACATGATCTATGACAGTCAGGTGCAGAGTATCTCTTTAAAGAAAGAGTTGGACTACATCAGTGATTTCATCGAAGTCAATAACCTCATGTTTCTGGAAGAAGATCAGACTAAAGTGAACTATGAAGTAATTGGAAATCCCGAGGGTTATCAACTTGCACCCATGATCCTGGTGACCTTTGTTGAAAATGCCTTTAAATATGGGGTTGGTAAGGTAGATGAAACGGACATCAGCATTAAAGCCCAAATTGATATGGCGTTTTTAATCTTTAGTGTGAAGAATAGAATATGTCGCCATGGTACCAATCAAAGCCTGGTGGAACATGAGGGCTTGGGCCTTAAAAATGTAAAGAAGCAATTGGAAATTGAATATGAAAACCGCCATTCCTTAAGTATTCAAGAAGAGGATGGGTATTTTATGGTAGACCTAAAAATTCAGATGGAGCAATGAACTGTATTGCCATAGATGATTCTGCCAATGCACTTGAGTTAATCAAGATTCATATTTCGAAAACACCTTTCCTAAAATTGATGGGCACCTATCAAGCTGCACCAGAAGCGCTCGAAGTAATTAACAGAGGTCAGGTGGATTTGATTTTTATAGATATTCAAATGCCTGACATCTCGGGGATGGAATTTGTCAGGAGTCTGGGTACACAACCTTTGGTTGTTTTCACTACCGCCTATTCGGAATATGCGGTGGAGGGTTATGAAGTGAATGCTATTGATTATTTATTAAAACCGATTTCTTTTGAGCGGTTTTTGAAAGCAGCCAACAAGGCTTTTGAACATTATAAAGTCAACCAAACGAATGATGGCCTCAAACCAGTTGGCAAACCGGCTAAGCATGTGTTTTTTAAGAGTGGCCATGAGCTGATGAAGTTGAATGTTAGTGATATAGCTTATGTGGAAAGTAAAAGCAATTATATCAAAGTGCATCTCATTACAGGTTCTTCAATAATGTCTTTAATGACAATGCAGGAAGCCATGGAAAAATTAATGGGCCATAGCTTCTTTCGTTGTCATCGTAGCTTTATCATTTCACTGGATCATTTGACAAGCATTGCCAGTCATGAGGTTAAGATTGGTTCAGTTACAGTGCCTGTTGGCAAAAGGTATAGGTCAGAGTTCCAAAAGACGGTTGAGGACTTTTCAAGATGATACGATATCGTCACCGTCATTCCCGTAAAGACGGGAATCTCCAGCGTTGGGTCTTGCATTGATCAGGTTACTGCCTTATAATCGGTTGAGTCCAGGCACTTTCAAAATCTCCTTCCTGGAAAGGGTTTTCCTGTAATCTGGAAGAAACAACTTTTACACGGGCAAAAAGCATATCATCTGCTAAGTCAAACGAGACTTTGGTTGCAATTACGGATTCAAAAACCTCAGACTTTTGACTACCTTTTTTCACTCCGATCAGGCTAATGGTGTAGGTGATACCGGGTTCTGCGGCTATTTCAATTTCGATTTTTCCGGCTTGTTGCTTTAGGCTACTCAATGTAACTCCGCTTGATGCATAGAACCTACCTGCCTCCATCGCTTCGATCAGCGCGGCTGCTTCAAGAGATTCGCTTTGGACCATTACCCAACCTCGACCGCTATTACTGAATTGTCCACCAAACCTGTGGTAATGATGGCTGTCATCAGTGGCAAGGCCATACATCATGGGTTGGCCTCTTTCCAAATAGGCAATATTGATCTGGTCCCACATTTCTTCCGTGCTGATGTGCAAAGAATCTCCATAATTGCGGACTCCGGGATGCCCATTATGCACTTCAAAGAAACGCTCTCCTTTCAGTGCTTTCATATCCTCTATAGAAATGCCCCATCCGAAATTAGGGTGATTGATATGGGGCATAATAGGTTGGCCGGTTTTTTCACGTTGTTCCAACACAGCATTAATGTTGTTTTGCAAAGTTTCTGCCACGCTACTGCCATGTATGGGCTCAATCATCTCTAGAACATTAGTGGCGTTCATATGCAAAGGTTTTCCTTCGAAACTGTCGGTAATTTCTTCACCACGAATAATGAGAAACTCATTTTCCTCTTGAAAAAGAGGTAGGTATTCTGCTTCTGTTTTCAGCCTGACCGTTGTACCCGATGTATCAGTTTTCTGCTCTACCCAGGCATCCCCAAAGCGTTCCAAATAGTCCTGAAACCCTTGTTCATAGATGTGGCTTTTCGGTATTTTCTTCCACTTCTCACCCTGAGCCAATGTATTATGTTCCGTAAGAGAGATGAAATCATAGTCGTTGGATTTGTACCAATCTAAAACCATCTCTGGAAATGCATCACCGTCACTCCAATAGGTATGCGTATGGAGATTGCCTTTAAACCATTGCAGTTCCTGCTTTGGAGTGCAGCCAAAAAAGACCAAAAAGAGTAATGGGAGTGCGCGTTTTTGTAGAGAGGTTGACATAGGATTAAAAGTGAATTTTCTGAAGTTCGAGATTTTTTTTGAGAATGCGGTAGGGTAAATATCGGAACCGGGGTATCAAATACAAGTAGTGAACAAACGACTTAGTTAAGTAAAGTAAAAAATTATTTTAATGACCCAGAGGAAAGTCCTCTCACAGACGGTGAGAGGACTTTCACGCTTTATAGGCTGTTGCTTCAGATAAATAAGATAGGAAATGGCTATTTTGGTTTGATGATTTTGGAAAGTCTAGCAAGTCGAATTGTTTTGTTTTTGTTTCTGGTCTTGCCTTCGATCGGTTTTTCTCAACAATCTGGAGTCCAAAATCTGAGATTGGAATTTGAGAATAGCACCAATGATACAGCGCGTATCAACGCGGCAAAACGGTTATTTGGCAACTATGTCTATTCCAAGGCTGATTCTGCCATCTTCTATGCGGAAGGTATTGTTGCCATAGGTGAATCCATGAAATCGGATGCTTATGTGCTTACAGGCAATAACTATTTGGGGATTGCCTCTTCCGTCAGCGGGAATTTCGAGAAAGCCGCAATTTATATGCAGCGTGTCCTTGACATTCACCGCTCAGCTAATGACTCTCTTAACATTGCCTACTCTCTGAATAATCTGGGCACAAATTACCTGTATGCAGGCAATTATTTGGAAGCCGCCCAAGCCTTAATAGAATCTGTGACTTTCAAGGAGGCGCTGGTTAATTCAGGAAGTTCTTTAGAAGATGTTGATCTTTCTTCTACGCTACAAAACATTGGAATTGCCTATGAGAGTCAGCAAGATACGGCACAAGCAAAAACATATTATCTGAGAGCAATTGAAGAAGGGGATAAAGCCGGAGCAATAGTCATGTCGGCTCGTGCTAAATCCAGTTTGGGAAGCATTTTGATTGCCGCAGGTAATTTCGAAGAAGCTTTGGGCTACCTGGTAGAAACGGAAAAAGTTTTTGTAGAGGCCAACGATGTCTTTTCACTGAGCAAAATATACAACAACATCGCTTTGGCTTATGCCGAACTTAATCAACCAAGGCAGGTAATTAGCTTTGCCAACAAGGCCATAGAGAAAAGCGTGGAAATCGGTAATCAAAAGTCAGAAGGCTTAGGCTATATGTTTGTCGGTTTGGGAAATATCAAACTCAACAATTTCCGGGCTGCAATTCCTGTTTCCATCAAGACCTTGCAGATTGGGGAGGAGATAGATGCACCTGACCTGCAGCACAGCGCGTTGAAAAACCTTTATGAAGCATACGAAGGACTAGGGAATTATAAACAAGCCTACGACTACAGTGTTCAGCATAAGGCAATTGGGGAAAAGATATTTGACCTTAAACGATCTGAGCAAATGGAGCAGCTTACTGCGAAGTACGAAGCAGATAAACGCGAATTGGAAATTGACAACTTGAACCAGGAGACGGAACTTCAATCTCTACAATTGGATAAGGCCAATTCCGAAAGGAATTTGCTGATTTTACTTTTAGTAAGTGCAGTGGCAATTATCGGGTTGGTTGTGTATTTCTATGGTCAGATTGTTGAAAACAGAAAGGAACTCAGAAACAAAAATGGAGAGCTCGAAAAACTAAATAAAACCAAGGATCGGTTCTTTGCCATTGTGTCTCATGACCTTCGTGGGCATATCAGTTCATTTCAGGGAACCGGCCGACTGTTCAAACACTTTTTGGTTAAGAAGGATGAGGAGAAGCTAGAGAACATCGCCACCGAGATTGACAAAAATGCCAATAACCTTAGCAATCTACTTGATAATTTGCTTCACTGGTCTGTAGATCAATTAAAGGGTTATAAGCCTAAGCCCGAGCAGATAGAGGTTAGCGGAGTGGTTGCCGAGTTAATCGCCACCTTTAAGCCATTGGCGGATGTCAAAAACGTAAATTTGCTTTCTGAAGTGGATGAAAATACCATGATCATGGCCGATAGAGGTAGCTTCTTTGTGACCATGAGAAACCTGATCGCAAATGCCTTAAAATTCACCGAAGAGGGCTCGGTGACTATTTTCTCGAAGAAAGAAAAGGACAATTTCCTAATTGGTATTCGAGATACGGGCATTGGTATTCCTGATGAAATGAAAGCGCAACTCTTTACAATCGGTGAAGAAAAGATCAGGCGAGGCACTCAGAATGAGAAGGGTACCGGCCTAGGACTTAATCTGGCTTTTGAATTTACCAAAATGAATGGAGGTCGGCTTGAGGTGGAAAGTGTGGAGGGTGAAGGCACAACCTTTTTAGTATATTTAGCGCATGCCTGAGGTTCACGTTTTCTTGGTGGAAGATGAATTGATTCACTCAGAAAATGCACTGTTGAGCATTGAAGAAGCCGGTTTTAAGGTTGCCGGAACATGTGATCATGCGGATAAAGCGCTGGATGAAATTGTTAAGACCAAACCCGATGTGGTTTTAATGGACATCTCTCTTCCTGGTAAGCACAATGGAATTACATTGGCTCAGAAGCTGAAGGATATTGACGGGCCACCCGTCATTTTCACTACTTCCTTTAATGATTCAGAAACTATTCAAGAGGCAGCAGCAACAGGTCCGGTTTCATATCTTGTAAAACCGGTTGATACCGATAATTTAAAAGCTGCAGTTACACTTGCCTTGAATCAGAGGCCAGTACCAGAAGATCCCGAAATTAAAGATGGAGCTATATTTATCAAGTCAGGGAATAAACTTCATAAGGTATTAATACCTGATATTCTTTGGATTGAGTCAGCCGGTGATAACTACTGCAAAGTGGTAACCGCAACTCAGCAATTGATTTCAAGACATACCGTAAAATCCATGGTTACTTTACTGGATTCAGATGATTTTGTACAAACACATCGAGCTTACGTAGTGAACATGCACAAAATCGATAGCATTCATGAAAAGGAGCAAGTTCTGAGCATCGGTGAACATGAGGTGCCAATCGGTCGCACCTATAAGGAAGCTCTGTATCATCATATCAGGCGATTCTAGTCTTTTCATTCACTGACAAAATCCCAACACTCACTTACCTTTTTCTGTCGTTTACTTACATAGACAAGTGACGCGCTTGCTCTTTTATCTATTTGGAGGCCTAAATCAAAAACCATCCAAATGAAAAAGAGATTAAATTTTTACTTAGCGCTAGCCATGCTAGCTACAGTTTTTGCATGCAATAAAAATTCAGATGAGGAACCTCAAGGGCCAATGTTACCAGATGGATCAGAGCTGTCCTTTATGGATACAGCCACACTTGAAGAAGTCGTAAAGAACCTTGTGGAGTACATTCCAACTTGGGAGGAATTGGAGCGATTTACGGACGATGCCATTCGATTGCCGATCCCACAATTTGAAAAAAGGGCCTTGGCGTGGATTGAACCCGATGGGCAGACAAATCCCTTTCAGGGAGATCATATGCAGAATGTTCTCAATTTTAATCAGGGATTCATTGACCAATTTGGTGGCAATATGTCCAGTGCCTTAATGGCACCGCTGCCGCCCTTTTTCGGACCAAATGGGGAGGAAAATATTTATCCGATTCCCCTGACTTACTTAGACGAAAAGCTCAGAGCTGTGGCAGTTTCATTCTTATATGAGAAGTCTCTTGGTTTGCCTGTGACCTTCGTTAATTTTTATCCACCCCATATAGAAAGCGAGAAATTTGCCTCAAAGGCAGCATTTGAACAATGGTTTGAAGATAGGTTTCTTCCTGAAAAGAGAGCTGAAGCGGCAGCGGCTGAAATCATGAAGGCGGAGAAGTTCATGCCATGGCCTCTGGAATTTGAATTATTCATCACAGATATAGGCGGAATAGGCGATGGAGGTTTCCTGGAAGGTAGCAGTGCAGATGATATACTGGATTTTGCCACTGATGTTAAAAATCGAATTCTGGCGGCCGTCAAATCAAATTACTCGGGTAGGGTAGTTGCACACCTTTTCAATAACTATCATCAACGTCCGGAAAGCCACTTTTGGGATAGAATGACCTATGAAGGCTTTGATGAGATACACTTCGCGATTTTCGGAAACTTCGATGTGGAAGGTACACTGAACGCGTTGGATGAGCAGTTAATCCATTACGCTAAAATTGTTCAAAACAGTGGTGATATCCCATGGATTGCCAGTGAGATTAGCATGTTTGAATCAAATATTCAAGCTGGAAAGCTAAATGAAATTGAAAAGGAACTCTACGAATCGGTTTTTGCCAGACTTGAGACAGCATCAATACCTCCAAAAGGGATATCACCAGCGGGAGGCTATTTGAGAACCGCCAGAGCGAGAGAATTTGTAAGAGACTATTTCGCCACACACTAATAAAGAAAGTTGAGGTAGATGACTAATTGTTATTAACAATTAGCTCAAGCCCCTCTATGGATGGTGGAGGGGCTATCCTTATACTAGTTTGCCTTGGGCATAAATCCAGCGCTCGGGCAAATCACCTTTTGTTGCCTTTTGGTAGTCTCGATAACTACATGGGATAAATGCACGCTCCTTGTGACCGGCACCATAGGTGACCTCCATCCACCACTTGTCGGTCAAGTTGCTTTTGAAAAAACTCAACGTGTCTTGATCACCATCCAGAGATACCGTGAACTTGGTATAGTTGCTGCTTTCGAATTTTCCTGAATCTTTGCGATTGTAGAAGCCATCGATAAAGTACCAGATCATGGTGGCCAATACCGAGGCTGTTTTAAGTGCATCATCATCCAATGAAGGATAGTACTCATGAAAACCAACCGAAGTCATTTTTTCATTCATTCCGGCATACCAACTTAGTTGGCAGGCTTCTTCTCCTGTTAAACCAAAGGGTTGTGCCTTAGGGTTGGCAGGAGCGTCAGAAGAGCGTATGGCGGAAATGTCGAAGCTCATCATATCAGCCAGGCGGATGAGAGGCTCTGCCTCCTTAATGTCATATCTTATTTCACCAAGGCGCAGCGATTCGAAGTATAGCTTATCTAATGCCGCCAAGGCGTCTGGGTCTAACAGGTAACTCTGATGTGCCAAATGGTTATAGCTGAACAAGTAATTGGGCTGATGCATCAAAATGTCGTTCAGGAATCGAGAGGAGG
>JAJCYM010000088.1 GCA_029262895.1 Roseivirga sp. | reverse complement strand
GCCTATGGGCTCGTTTCGCTCTATTCCATCATACTCACATCTATTACGTTGGGGGCGGCAGGCATATTTCGAAAAGTCATTGTGCCAAAGTACCTGGACCGAGGTCATATCCCAATCTTCATCGTTTATACTATGAGTCTATTCCTTTTTACAGGCATACTCACCCTGTCGTTGCTCATTCTTTCTGTAGGCTATATCCCAGCACTTGATGCTTCTGGTCTTCCTCAAAACAGTAGAGACTATGGGCTTTTAATGGCTTTGATGTATTTGATCATTCTTAGCCTCAGTTTTCTGGCCCAATGGCAGAAAAACAGGAAGACTCAGTTGGAGTCAAGTGAATTAAAAGCAGAGATGTTAGAAAGAGAAATTGAGTTTAGGCATCAGGAATTGCAATATCTCAAAGGGCAACTTCAGCCTCACTTTTTATTCAATACCCTCAACACCATTTATGGAGAGGCCATTAAAAAGTCGGATGAAACCGCACAGCTCGTTTTGAAGCTGTCAGACCTATTGAATTATACCCTTTATCAAACCAATAAAGAAGAGGTAAGGCTGACAGATGAGTTAGATCAAGTTCGACAGTATCTCGAATTAGAGCGTATCCGATTTAAAGAATCCGTCTCAATATCATTCCGGGAAGATCTCGATGATGATAACATTCAAGTACCACCGCTGTTACTTTTACCCTTGGTGGAAAATGCCTTTAAGCACGGTGTCCAACAAAACGGTATTTTAAAAATTGATTTAGATATTAAGGTGAAGGAAGGTGGACTTCAATTCAAAGTGGAAAATACCAGTGAAGGCAATATGCCGGGTTCAGGTATAGGATTGACCAATATGAAAAAGCGCCTTGAGGTACTCTATCCCGATCAACATCAGTTGACTATTACTCACGATGAATCTACATTTACGGCTCAATTGTCCATTTTATCCATAAAGCCTACTCTTGCATGAAGGAGATCAACTGTTTGATTGTTGATGACGAAGCCACGGCCCGTGAAATACTCACTACCTATGTGAGTCACGTCACCGAACTTAACCTTGTGGCCAGTTGCTCCAACGCTCAGCAAGCTTTTGAGGTTCTTGAAAAAGAAAGGATCGACCTAATATTCCTCGACATCAAAATGCCTGGAATTTCGGGAATCACATTGGCCAAGGCACTCAAAGACGAAGTTAAGGTCATCTTTACAACAGCTTATCGCGACTATGCGGTCGAAGGCTTTGACTTACAGGCAGTAGACTATTTACTCAAGCCCATCTCTCCTGAGCGATTCCATCAGGCCATCCATAAATTCAAAACCGAAAGCTCTGCCCAAAGTCAAGGACAAGACGATGCGGACAAGGACTTTATCATGGTTCGGGCTGACCGTAAGGTGATGAGGCTAAAATGGAATGAAATCCAGTATATAGAGAGTTTTGGTGATTATCTTAAAATACATCTGGAGAACCAAATCATTGTGACCAGAGAAACCATATCCAGTATTGAGGCGAATCTTCCTGAAGAACACTTTTTAAGAATACACCGATCCTTCCTGGTATTCAAGCAGGCAATCACCGCATTTACAAAGGAGAAAGTAGAGTTGGGCACGGCCCAACTTCCAATTAGCAGAACTTATAAAGCCAAGGTTTCAGAGTCGCTCAGTTAGAGATTCAATCGAATCGTTCATTCGTGAATCAGCTTGAATAATGCATCTGCCACTCTTCGGGAATTGTTAATACCCAAAGTTTTCGCCAAATTTCTATTCAAAATCTACCAGCACTCATGTTTAGCCCATTTAGAAAAAAGCGTCAGGAATTACTTCCGAAGAACGGAACTGGTAGGTACCTCTTTTATGCCATCAGTGAAATTGCTCTTGTTGTGGTTGGTATTTTGGTGGCACTATGGATCAACAATTGGAGTGAGAGCAATAAGCTTAAGAAAGTTGAAATAGATCTACTTGAGGGTATCAAAAATGATCTCTATCAAGACACACTGGATATCAACTCCAATATGACTTCTTATAAAAAGACCATTGAGGTTGGGCAAGAGGTGCTAGATCATCTGATAAATAAAAAACCAGATACAACAGACTTCGTCTTTAAGTTACTTAGTATTTCATCCGGGGATTTGGTCATTAATTTTAGAAGGGCTCGCTTTGAAGAGGCAAAAACCAGGGGCTTGGCCATCATTTCTAACAAAACGCTGAGAGCCTCAATAAGTCAACTCTATGAATTTGATTATCCACTGCTCACCCAAGCTGAAAACATTCTGGAACCCTTCGATTCTTATAAGCTGTTACAGCCCTTCGTCACCCCTTATGTAGGTCTAAATGCCAATGGCCCAAACATCAGTAAAGAAAACTATCAAAAACTACTTCGTGACGAGATTTTGAACTTCAAAATTGCCGCCAGCATAGGCTTAACCAGAACACTATCGCTTCAACTTTATGAGCCAACGAGAAAGAAACTTCTGAATCTCGTTAAGGCTATCGAAGAGGAACTCAAAATCCTTCAGAATTAATGAAATTGAAAGGCGGGAGAGTAGAATGATAATTGGTATTTGCCCGACAATTGGAAAGGCAATCCGGTTGTATTGTTATGATGTAATGAGAGTATTAACGAACGATCTGACCACATTCTACCTATGACCTAGTGATTGACTTAAAGCTTCGTTTTCCTTTTTAACACTTTCCATCAATTGAATGTAGTCCCTTGCTTCATTAATGAGATAGCTCAAAGCATTGAGTGTCTCACTTGATTTGAGGCCTTTTTGATCAATAACCACATTGGTATCAAAGTCAATGTATTTGATCAGTTGCTTATCATAGTACTCTATGTGTGATTGGTCGTATAGTTGCCCATTGTAGACCGCTTTTTTATAAATGAATTCGTATAGATGAAACAACTCCGTTTTCTTATCAAGGCTTTTGATCAAGTCAACTTTTCCGCTGGAAACGGTAGACTGAAAGGTGCTTGTAATTGGATAAAAAGTGGGGCTCGATTGTTGTTTTGATATCAATCCTGAAACGAGATCCCAATCTACTTCTCTTCCAGAAAGCTCGACCTTGATGGTTTTCAAATCTAATATTTTCTGATTCTGGCGTGTTATAATATCATCAATGCTCAATGCATCGGCTTCCAGGTCACTCAGAATACTCTCGATATTGCCTCTCAATGCCTGGTTGTTTTTATAGTTTGTAGACCAGTTATTGAGTGAAAAGGCGATCATGATGCCTATAATCACAATGACTGTTTCTGTAACGATGTATTTCCAATTCTTTTTCATAAATATTGACTCCTTCTAAAACTCCATCTTAACATTAATCAGTAAACTCGCCATTTGCTGGAATCATGTCAAACAAAATATCACAAAACCATTTACTGATAACTCCTTTGATATGCACCACTATGACGAATTTGTTGGGGCCTTTATTACATGTCTTTGTTGAAGTTGTGAGGCTGACCGAGAACTCCAAACACCAACCAGGGTCTAATCGACATACTTACTTGAGAATAGAAATTGTTTATACCTTAACTTTTGACCATCTTCCAAACCCATGAAGCTTCGTAGAGCCCTTGTTCTTTTTACCCTTATGTTCATTGGCGAATGCGTATTCCTACTTCCTTTTGTGGTGGCAAGAGTCTTCAGACCTACTTTTCTCAAGGTTTTCGATATCACGAACCTAGAATTAGGTACAGCATTCTCACTTTATGGGATTATTGCCATGGTCTCTTACTTTGCGGGAGGACCGATTGCCGATAGATACTCTCCTAAGAAACTGCTGGTAATATCCCTTTTGATGACCGCAGCTGCTGGAATAATCATGGGATTTATTCCTTCACTGGCTACCCTAACCCTACTTTATGGCTTTTGGGGACTAAGTACCATTCTACTTTTCTGGGCAGGATATATCAAGGCCATTCGTCAGTTTGGTGGAGAAAATACCCAGGGACGTTCCTACGGATTGGTAGATGGAGGCCGTGGCTTGGTGGCGGCAGTAATTGCTTCTTCTTCAGTTTTACTATTAGACGTTTTCCTTCCTGTAAATGCAGATAATGCCACCGTTGATCAACTCTCAAACGCGCTCGGAAAAATCATTTTCATTTTCGCTGGTGTAGTTGCAGCCAGTACTATTCTAGTTTGGTATGTTTTTCCAAATGATGGCCCTGACCAGAGAACCGCAAGTCAAAGGCTATCTCTGTCGGGAGTTAAAGAAGCCATCAAAAGAAGATCCATTTGGCTCCAAGCCCTGATTCTGCTGTGTGCTTATGTAGGCTACAAATGCACCGATGATTTCGGACTTTATGCCAGTGATGTATTTGGCTATAACGATGTCAACTCCGCTCATATCGCCACAATCTCCTTTTGGATGCGACCAATAGCGGCTGTTGCTGCTGGAATATTAGGCGATCGTTTTGGGCATTCAAAAATGACGGCCATCAGTTTTGTAATTCTTATTCTAGGCGCTATGGTAATCAGTTTAGGTGTACTTCAGCCCAGTCCTTTTATTCTCATTGCCATTACCATTGCCAGCACCAGTTTAGGTATCTACGGCCTTCGAGGCCTCTATTATGCGTTATTTCAGGAATCCAAAATACCGCTTGCCATCACCGGAAGTGCCATCGGCTTTATCTCAGTAATCGGCTATACCCCGGACATCTTTATGGGCCCGTTGATGGGTGTTATTTTAGATAACAACCCTGGAGAATTGGGACATCAATACCTATTTGGCGTATTAGTCTTGTTCGGGATTGTAGGCCTGGTTGCTTCGGTCATTTTCAGAAAAAAAACCCTCTCAATTGCTGGTAGATAAGGGGTTTCTATTTGGAAATCATTTTTACTACCCACAAAATCAAGTAGAGTCCAACACCAAAACCAGCCAATAGAACCGCCAACAAAAAGGCTATTCGAATATTCTTTGTAGGCCAACCCAGTTTTTCACCGAGCCATCCCGATACACCTAAAACCATAACATCAAATTTTTAATGAAGGTAGAGTCAACGTATGAATTTGACAACTGCAATCAAATCCCAAATTACATGATATCCACCTGCCCTAAGAATAGTCAAGAATATTGTTAAGTTTGTTATAGATCATCGACCAGAACTTTCCAGCGTAACCAGTCAAATGCTTCAATTTTTCCAAGAGCTCAAAAGAAGAAATGTAGTTAAAGCCGCTATCTCCTTTGTGGTGTTTTCATATGCGATTCTCGAAATCGCAACCATCTTATCCCCTATTCTTAATCTCGAAAAAAGCTACTCACGCATAATTCTGATTGTATTAGTGGTTCTTTTTCCGTTTTGGCTTGTCTTTGCCTATATCTACGAGTGGACCCCTGAGGGCTTTAAACAAACAGATAAAATTCCCGAAGAGCAGTCTCTTCATAGGGCTACCAGTAAAAGGCTTAACCACTATATCATAGCAGGCCTGTCCGTGATCATCGTTCTGCTAGTTATCGATCGCGTCTTCAATGTTACCCAAGATTTAATGAATGAGGGATCTAAAGAGAAAGTCATAGCCGTGCTCCCTTTTAGTCATCAAAGTGCTGATTCCACCAGTGGATTTTTCACTTCTGGAGTCTATGATGATGTAAGGACAAAGCTTGCGGGGATTCAAGCTTTCAGAATTATCTCAAAATCATCTGTAGCAGAATACACCGATTATCAAGGTGACATGACCGCACTGGGTAGGCGACTGAGTGCCAATTATATTCTGGTAGGCACCGTGAGAAGAATGGAAGATCAGGTTCGAATCACAGCAGAATTAGTAGATCCAAATTCGAACCAGACAATATGGTCAGATGAGTTCAATGGTGAGTTAAAAAACATCTTTGAGCTTCAATCCTCCATTGCAAATCAAATCGCTGAAAAGCTTGAAGCCAATCTATCTAATCAGGAAAAAGACAAAATAGCAAGCATACCCACTACCAATATGCTGGCCTATGAAGATTACTTAAAGGCAAGATTCACGGGAGAAAACCCTGGTTCCACATTCGATGATTGGACCGAAATGGTACGGCTTCTTGAAAAAGCAACAACGGCAGACCCCAAATTCTCCAAGGCATGGACGTTGATGGTTGAAGTACAAAGTGCACGATATGATGCATTAAATAGCAATCCTGACAATGAATCAGAAAGCAAGATAGCATTACAGGCAGCGAAAAATGCACTCACCAAAGCCAAAGAATTAGCACCTGATAATTGGGAGGTGTTAAGTGAAACAGGTTTTTATCAACGCTACATTGAGGGTGATGCTATCGCAGCCATGAGTTCTTTTGAAAAAGCCATTCAACAAAACCCAAGTGATCTGGTTTCCATTGAGCAATTAGGTAGGATCTACACCTACCTCGGAGACATAACTAAAACCATTGAAATGATGGAAAGAGGATTTCAAATAGCAAAGGACAACGGCTTAATCGCTTATGGTTTGACATTTAGTTATGAGATGAATAGCGATTTTGAAAAAATGGTTCCTGTGCTTGAAAAGCTCTATGAATTGTACCCAAAAGAGAAGCACTATCTGGTGGATTCAAAATATTATAAGTTCCTGAGTGATGGAAAGTTGTCGTCCTATCAGGAGTTTAAGAAGAGTATAGAAAACACAGAAACGGAATTCCCTTTTGACGAACGAGCCATTCAGAACAAAGAAATGGTAGTGGCCATGTTCAGCAATGAATTCGATCGATATCACGAAAATTGGAAGGGGAAAAATGCGGTGCATACCAAAAATCATGGAAATTGGGTTTGCCCATTGGTGGCTAATGAAAACATCAATCAGGCAATACTATTGTTAAACAATGGGGAAAGCATACTAGGTCAGCAAATCTTGGATGATGTCAGTGAAATCGTATTAAGGCCAATTGACCGCAATTCTGTTTGTGTATTCAATCCGGGTGTTTATCTCCCTAAACTAGATTACCTATCAGGAAACAAGGAATTAGCCAAGCAAAAGTTGGAAGGAATAGTTGCAGAAGTGCTTCAAAATAGAAGCTATCTCACTGGAGCGGCTGAACGATCTGTGCTATTACAAGCAGCTGATTTAATAGATCCAGAAAGGGTGTACTATTACTATGACCTTGTTGCTAAGAATTCAATCTCCTTTTCAAGTTTTGAAAAAGTTTGTTCCGATCCCTGGACCTATCCTAACCTGATCCAAGACCCAAAATTCATTGAAGAAGTGAAAGAAGATGGTCGATTTGTCGAGTTCCTTGAAAGTTTCGGTTTTCTGAAGGTAGAGTAAGTCAATTACTACCCTCCACATTCCTTTGAACATTCGCATCAAGTCAATCTCTTTATCTGTTGAACCTAAGCAAGGAAAAATATACCTTGAAAATTCATGACCCGAGACATCATCGAAATCAACGGATTCATTGTGCTCATTGAGCATGCTTCTTCCAAAGCGGTTGAGACAGAAAAGTGCGGATTTGAGGATGGGGTCATTGGCATCGCTTTTTACGGCTCGGGCGAGGTGGAAATGAATATTCGACATGGCGATCAAAAGAGCACTTATGAAAGTACAAAAGGTGTCGCCTTGTCTTTCTTTGCCAATAAAGGCGCCACTTTTGAGCATACCATCAGTCCTAAACAGCCCATGCAATCCATTTGCATCGTCTCTACCCTAAGCAACTTCAAAAAGCTCCCTCAACAGGAGCAGGATTTCTATCAGGAATATCTAAACTCTCTGGTAAATCCCAAAAGCGATATTGTTGACGGACCCGGGTTCTATATGAATCACGACATGCAAAATGCGGTCAATAAAATCTTCAGTACTACATACACCGGTACCATGCGCTTGATGTTCCTCAGAAGCCAGGTCACCGAACTCCTCTCCCATTTCTTCGCTCAGGTTGCCCTTCCGGTCAGGCCCGGTCTCAAAGAAGAAGACAGACAAAAAATCTATCAGGCTAAAGACATCATTTCGGAGAACATTGCCACACCTCCATCTTTAAGCGAATTGTCAAGGCAAATCGGATTAAACAGCAACAAGCTCAAAAAGAACTTCAAGGAAGTATTTGGGATTCCCGTCTTCAAACATCTTCAAAATGAACGACTTGTAAAGGCCCATGAGTTGCTAAAGGAAGCGAATCTCGACATTCAGGGAGCAGCCTGGCAAGTGGGTTACGAAAGTGTAAGTTCTTTCTCTAATGCCTTTACCAAGAAGTTTGGCTTCCGCCCTAGCGAAGTGAAGAAATAGGCTGTTACCACCTTACTTCTTCAGAGTCCTCTTTGAGTGACTCTGAGTGGAACAGTCCTCACCAGTCTTAACGTCTCGCTGAGACTAATCAGCATATGGAAATTCCCACGAGGTCGAAGTGAGACGCGTCAACCAGAATGAGACCCTGAGTGGGATAAATCCATCTTCTTCAGAGTCCACTTCGAGTCACGCTGAGTGGATTAAACTCCCTCCGAGTCATCTGCTAAGAGACTCTGAGGGACCGCCCTCCCTAGTCTTAGGGTCTCGCTAAGACTAATCAGCATAGGTAAGAGGTCGAAGCGAGACGCTTCAACCAGACCGAGATTCTGAGCTAATTCCTTTCGAACAAATCATCCTCCCTTTCGAACAAGACAAACTATAGCAATGAACTGACCTTTGGGTATCAAAAATTCAAAGATCAGCTTATGAAATCGACAATTCTCTTAACCGCCATTATATTGACTGGATTATCTGCCGGACTATTCTATGCCTGGCAAGTATCCATCATTCCAGGAACCAAAAAAGTCTCAGACTTGACTTACCTGGAATCGATGCAATCCATTAATCGGGAAATACTGAACCCTTGGTTCTTTATCATCTTTTTTGGCCCACTCCTATTGATGATTGTATCTGCCATTGAGCTGCACAAGCTTGACGATACTCAGGCTTTTGCAATCGTGCTTATTGCGGCAGTCATTTATGTCATCGGAACAATCGGGGTCACCTCCTTTGGTAATGTCCCTCTTAACAATGCGCTGGAAGCCAAGACACTAACGGGATTCTCTTTAGAAGAATTAAAAGGACTCCGGGAGGCTTATGAAAGCAAATGGAACCAGCTACATGTCATCAGAACAATCTTCTCAGTGATCTCATTTGCGATGCTGCTTTGGGCCTCAAAAGTATATTTCATGGCTTCATCAACTAATCTCTAAATCAAAAACATTCATAACCATAAAAACAATTCAAAATGACACAGAACAACATTTTAGTAATCGGAGGCACAGGAAAGACTGGCCGAAAAGTAGCAGACAGCCTAAGAAGCTTGGGCATCAACGTGAGAATAGGATCTAGAAACGCAAGTCCAGCCTTTGACTGGGAAGACCCAAATACATGGGCAGAGGCCTTGAAAGGAATGAACAAGGTGTACATCACCTTCCAGCCCGATCTCGCAGTACCGGGAGCGCAAGAAGCCATTAAAGGCTTAACTGAAGAGGCCAGGATTGCTGGAATCCAAAAGCTCGTACTCCTTTCTGGTAGAGGAGAGCACGAAGCCGAAATGTGCGAGCAAATCGTTATCAATTCTGGAATCGATTGGACAGTCGTTCGAGCTGATTGGTTCAATCAGAATTTTAGCGAAAGCTTTTTCCTTGACCCAATTCTAGCTGGACAGGTGGCAGTTCCCAGGGCTGAAACGAAAATTCCATTTACTGATACGGATGACATTGCTGATGTGGCCATTGAAGCGTTGTTAAATGATGAACATAATGGAAAGGTGCTCGAGCTTACAGGCCCTGACCTCTGGACATTCGAGGAAGTAGTTAAAGAAATCGCAAAGGCAACGGGAAGGAATATAGGATTTCATTCGATAAGCCTGGAGGAATACACACAGATGCTCAGAGCTCATGAGGTTCCGGACGCTTATATCTGGTTGATCAATTATCTCTTTACCAATGTATTGGATGGCAGAAACGCCAGTACCACTAATACAATCGAAGAAGTACTGGGCAGACCAGCCAAACACTTTTCGGATTATGTAAAAGACACTGCAGCCACTGGAATCTGGAATAAATAATGCGAACAGTTGGGTGAATAGCTTATTGTTATTCAAATTGGGGAAGTAAGGGGACTTACTCCCCTCAATAAAAACACTTATAAAATTAAACAATGGTAAAATTAGTAGTCACATATGGGCACCCGGAAGATCCGGAAGCTTTTGAAACTTATTATGCTGAAACGCATTTGCCTATAGCGGCAAAAATCCCGAATGTCACTAAGGTCGAACTGACCAAATTCGTTGGCACTCCTGATGGTAGCAAAACCTCAAACCATCGCATGGCAGAAGTGTATTTTGATTCCATAGAGCAACTTCAAGAAGGTATGGGCTCAGCAGAAGGACAAGCAGCGGTAAATGATATACCAAATTTTGCTACTGGCGGTGTTGATGTGGCTATTGGCCAAGTCGGATAGTATCAAGAAACTCATAAATAAAAAGGCTGTCCTAGCGGATGGCCTTTTTCGTTTAGCACTCTCCCAGAAAGTCCACAATATCTTTTAACTTAGTTATACAATGTCACCAAAAGAACTTGTGTCCAAATGGGTTGAAGTATTCAACAATGGCGATGCCATGGCGCTTGCCGAACTCTACCATGATGATGCCATCAATCATCAGGTGGCCAATGAACCGGTAATTGGTAAGGCAGCCATCCAAAAGATGTTCCTGAGTGAATTTGCCAATGCAGAAATGACCTGTATTGTTGAAAACCTTTTTGAAGATGGAGAATGGGCCATTCTGGAATGGAAGGACCCTTTAGGCTTAAGAGGCTGCGGTTTCTTCCAGGTGGTTGATGGTAAGATCAGGCTCCAGCGTGGCTATTGGGACAAGCTTTCTTTTTTGCGCATGCATAACCTTCCCCTTCCCGAGCAATAGCATTTATCCAAAAATCGAAAAGTCTTTTTATCTTCCCTGATTGTGGATGAGCCGGCCAATTCACCTCGGATACTTTCGTACGTTATACAGTATTAAAAATGAAAGGTTCTCACCTTGACAATATAGAAATTCAAGCCACCCACTTTGAAAAGGTCTCCTGCTTTTTAAAAGAAATAGGAATAGATTATTATGTTACGGATGAAGATTTTGACTCTTTTTTAAAAGGAATTAAAATTGAAAATGGCAGGCTTAAAATAAATCCTAAGAACCTGATATGTATTGGGGATATTCTTCATGAAGCAGGTCATATTGCCTGTATCCCATTAGACCTTCGATTAAGTGCAAATGATGATATTAGCAAGTCGCTAGGTGAAGAATACACTTGTGAAATGGGGGTGATAGCCTGGTCTGTTGCTGCGGCCCATCATTTAGATATACCGCTTTCGGAAGTATTTCATAAGGAGGCTTATAAGGGTGATGCGGAGTGGCTATTAGAACAGTACACTTCTAAAAACTATATAGGGCTTCCGCTATTGCAATGGATGGGATTGACAGCTTTTGAAGACGAATTGGTTGAAGATAAAATTCTACCTTTTCCTAAAATGTTGCGTTGGACAAGAATATAAGACCACCCAAAACCTTTAAAAAAAACCAGCAGCAGCAAAATTCACACAAAACTGTAAACGCTGTTTGAGACCGCTATTCACCCTTGGCAGATCAGTTCCCACAACCTAACACGATCCTATGCAGTCCCCTTAAGTATTTTGTTCCAATACATCCAGGGAAGGACTTTCTTCTTCAGGAAATACATAGACCTGCGCTCCTTAGCCTGATTAAAGGGAAATGTCTCGGTAGGCTTTCCGGAATAATCAAACTCGGCCAAAATCACCTTGCCCCTGGCAGTAACTAACGGACAAGAACCATAGCCGGAATAGGCCCCTTGTATTTCATCCTGGCTCATTAATGCCAAAAGGTTCTCTACCAAAACCGGAGCCTGCTTTCTAATGGCTGCACCTGTCTTGGCATTCTTGGTATTCGTAGCATCACCAAGCGCAAATACATTCTTGAATTTGACTTGTTGGAGGGAGTATTGATCTACATCAATCCACCCATGGGCATCAGTCATTCCTGATGACTGTACAAAATCAGGCGCACTTTGAGGAGGGGTGACATGCAACATGTCATACGTTTCATTGATTTCAGAAGTATTCCCGTCCCCATCAGTCACTCTAAAAGTGGCTGTTCTGTTTTGTCCATCAATTTTAATGAGGTTATGGCGATGATGCTGTTTCACGCCATAGCGGTCACAGACTTTTTGCAGGGACTTTCGGTATTTCTCAATACCAAAGAGCACCTTACCCGCATTCATAAAATGTACTTCAGTATTGCCCAAAAGACCTTGTCTTCTAAAATAATCTGAAGCGAGGTACATAATCTTCTGGGGCGCACCACCACATTTTACGGGTGTTGCGGCACTGGTGAATAAAGC
The DNA here is from genome assembly GCA_029262895.1 of Roseivirga sp. Classification (GTDB taxonomy): domain Bacteria; phylum Bacteroidota; class Bacteroidia; order Cytophagales; family Cyclobacteriaceae; genus Roseivirga. The sequence goes on along the minus strand of JAJCYM010000088.1, from coordinate 40,128 downwards.
CCTTCCCCCTTCAAAATTTCTGACCACCTCCCAGGTATAAGGCGCTTTGTCAAACCCGTAAACACTACATACTTTATTCTTACCAACGTTTTCCTCAAGGCCCTCAATGCCATTCCAATTGATTTGAATACCCGGTGCCAATATCAGATAGTCGTATTCATAGGCATCTCCGTTTTTTGTGGTCAGCTTATTCTCACTCGGAAGCAGTTCGCTTACAGCGTCCTTAATCCATTTTGCTCCATTCGGAATTAATTTAGCTTCAGACCTAATCGTATTTTTTATGTCAAAAACACCACCACCCACCAAGGTCCATGCGGGCTGATAATAGTGTTTTTCTGATGGCTCAATAATGGCTATATCCAGTTTACGGTCTTTCTTTAACAATTTAGCGGCCACCGAAATACCCGCATTTCCACCACCGACAATAAGAATTTGATGTTTCGCTTCCATGACTAATCGATTTAACCCGGATAATGCAATAGATTTTCTATTACGGACGTAACTCGCTTCGAATCAGCCGCTTTGCTTCGTTTGCCTTTTCACCATAGCGGTGCTATGCTTTCAAAGTCAAACATCCTGATTCATTGCGATTTACCCCCTCATTACGATCTCTATTGCATAAACCGAGTTGAGTTTAAAATTCAATGGCATAAGATTAGAGAAATCAGTGCAAGTGAACTGTGACTTTGGTTACTCAGAAAGCTGACCTTTGTCATATTTGCATAAAAAAACCATCCGTTTGTCAACGGATGGTTATCAAGTTCATTTCCTGAAGAAGTTAAGCGCCTTGATCAGCATCATTGGCTGCAGCGGCCTTTCCGAGATTTAGAATCTCCTTATCAATAGTCCAAAGACCCACGCCATCTTCACCAATAAGATCGAATAGCTCAACCGCCCTTCTTGCCAGTGTTTCCTCTTCTCTTTGCTCTTCAACAAACCAATTCAGGAAGTTCATGGTAGTGAAGTCTTTAATTTCATAGCAATGACTGACCAATTCATTGATGGCATTTGTAACGGCAATCTCATGCTCAAGAGTATCCTCAAAAACCTCCTTAAGGGAGCCGAAATTGTGCTTGATATCAGTGATTTCAGGCTGCAGCGCATGCCCTCCGGCATCGTTGATATAATGGAAGAGCTTGAGCATATGCATGCGTTCCTCTTCGGAGTGCATATAAAGAAACTGAGCAGAATTTTCATAACCCATCATTTCACACCACGAAGCCATAGAGAGATAGGCGGCTGAGGAGCCTCCCTCCATCATAATTTGTTTATTTAACAATCTTTCGGTCGCTTCAGTCAGTGATCTCTTTGCAGTTACTCTTTGCGTTTCCATAGTCATCCTTTGATTGAGGTGGAAAATTAGCATGAAGTGAGTTTTATACCAAAGGCTCAATCTTATTTATAATCATTACGCAGACCGTCAAATGGTCAGAAAATAATATATTCAGGAAAAAATCAACCTTGAGCAACTCCGAAGCACCAGACGTCTGCAACGAAAAGGTATTTGAATTCCATTTCAAATCAATCGCTCCGCTCTTGCGTAACTGGCTGATCTTCAAATTTAAAGACGAAGAAACTTCCGAAGATATGATGATGGAAGCTTTCTCTGTGCTTTGGGAAAAGTGTAAGGAGGTACTTCCTCACCAGGCCAAGGCCTTTGTATTTAGAGTAGCTCAAAATCAGTTTCTAAGTCGAATAAAAAAAGAAAAAACCGCCCAGAGCCATATTCCATTTATTTCTAAAACCAAGGACAATGAAGATCCCGGTTATATCATGGAATACAATGAGTTTGAAAACACCATTCAGGATGCCATCAATCAATTGCCTGAGGGTCAACGAGAAGTTTTCCTACTCAATCGGATTGAGAAGAAAACCTATAGTGAAATTGCTGAGTTATTGGAAGTCAGTGTAAAGGCCGTAGAAAAGAGGATGCACAAGGCGCTTTTGAAATTAAGAGAGGTAGCAAAAAATATTTAGATGAGGGGTAGGGAGATTGGGTATCAAGTCTATATAAAGATGAATTGCTAAAAGCATGAATCACTGGGAAGAAGAAAATAGCGTCTTTTTAGCCAAGTGGGCCAATAATGAGCTCACCGATCAGGAAAGGTCTGAATTTGAAAATTCTGAGGAAGGTAAAACCTTTCTCAAACTAATTAAGGCTACAGACAACCTTCAACTCTCCCCTTTAAATGTTGATCAGGCTTTTGAAGAATTCAAACCAAGACACTTTACGAAGCATCAGAAACCAACCAAAGTCTTTAGACTATCACCTGTTGTACGGATGGCGATTGCCGCTAGTGTTCTCGCCATTTTCACCATTACCTATTTGATAACAAGGCCCGATTATACGGTGGTTACAACCGGATTCGGAGAAAGCCAGGCGGTCACACTTCCAGGAGGATCGGTGATTACCCTCAATGCAAATAGCTCAATCAAATATGAGGCAGATGAATGGGAAGAAGGTAGAAATGTAGAATTAGAAGGGGAAGCCTTCTTTGATGTGGTAAAAGGAAATGACTTTGTGGTTCATACTGATGAAGGAAATATTAAAGTGCTTGGCACCAGTTTCAATATACGGACGCGTGATGATGATCTGGATGTGGTTTGTTATACCGGTAAAGTGAATGTCAGTGACAACAACTATAGCGTTGATTTGACACCGGGAAATTTAGTCAGAGTTCATGATGGAAAGGTGCTAAGAGAATGGACCAAAACATTAACCCAACAGCCACTTTGGATTTCCGGAACCATTGAATTCGACAATGCGAGTCTAACCACTGTCCTTGAAGAATTGAAAAATCAATTCAATATTAACTACGAGTATGATCAGAACCTGGCAATCGATGGGTTTGTTGGGGCCTTCAGCATTACAAACATGGAAAATGCGGTGCAAACTGTGATGACTGCCATGGATATCCGTTATACCTTTGATGCTGGTCAGAAACGATTAGTTATTCTAGGCATGAATTAATGTTTAAAAAACTACTGGCACTAGGCCTGATATTCATTGGCTTGGCAAAGCTTGAAGCACAGCAAATAACGCTTCAGGCTGAGGACAAGTTAATCACGCAACTCCTTTCACAAATTGAAAAGGAGTATGCTGTGCGTTTCGCCTATAATATTCAAAGGCTAAAGGGGAAACGCGCTTCCATTGATGCTCAGAATCGCACTATTGGCCCGGTTCTGAACGAAATACTTAACCCCTTGGGGCTCGTCTTTGATGATATGGGTGATGGCTACTTTGCTATTCACAAAGCTCAATCCGTATTTCTTAAAGTCAGGATTTACGACCAGCTAAGTCTTGAAAACCTTCCTTATGCCACAATTCGATTAAAAGGAACTGGTTTAGGCACAGTATCCGATACTAAAGGAGAGGCTTTCTTTGTTGTGGATAATCCGATTAACGCAGAAATCGAATTATCCTTCTTAGGATATGAACCTGTGACGATGCCCATTAATCCATCAAATAGCACACAGGATATTGCCATTGGACTCGAGCCTATTACCACTTCACTGGGTGATGTAGAGGTTAAAGAATACTTGAATCGTGGCATAGTATCTACCGATATGGCCAGTAGCTTCAGAATTCTACCCCAGGAAATGGAGATTCTTCCGGGGTTGGTGGAGCGCGACCCATTGTTATCTGCTCAGATCATTGCCGGAGTTAACTCCAATGGTGAAAATGCAGCCAGTCTGAATATTCGCGGAAGCTCACCTGAAAACACATTTATCTATTGGAATAATATTCCTGTTTATCAGGCCGGACATTATTTTGGAACAATCTCCAATTTTATCCCCTCCTCTATCGGCCAGATAGACATTTTCAAAAACTACATCCCCATCGAATACAGCGGAGCAAGTGCCGGAATCTTAAAAATGGAGTCCAGAGCAGGGTTAGATGGGTTGACGAAATATGAGGCAAGTCTGAATATGACTCATGCCGATTTTTATGGCAAAGTACCTTTCAAAAAAGACAAGGGGGTAATTATGTTCTCCGCCAGAAGGTCCTATAATGACCTGATTTCTACGCCTACCTTTGACGCATTTAGTGACAAGCTGTTTAAAAATAACCCCGTTCCCAATAGTCAAGGGGGAACTACACCGGCCGATCAACTCAATATTGACCTTCAATTTTCGGATGTGAATTTGAAGTGGGTTTATGAATCGAATAATAGAACCTCCTGGAGTGCCAGCCTGTTCCGAAGCGCGAATGCGCTGGATGCCAGTCAGCAGGCCACTTCAAGCGGATCATCGGTAAATCAAAATTATGATATTGAAAGCATTGGGCTAAATGCAGGGCTAGAATACAGGGTCAACGATAACCTCAGTTCTAAGATTAGCTTGAGTTACTCCCAATACGACATGGCCTATAATTTTCTGAGTCAACGTACTGACGATGATGACGATTCGGATGATGATCAACAAAACAGAACGAACAATCTTAACAATATTGAGTTGAGGCTTAGCAATAGTCTCAGGTTGAAAAGTGATCAAATCCTTCGATTTGGCTACCAGTTCAACTACCTGGATATATCCAACAGGCTTAATATCACTTCATTGCTGGAGGAGGATTCAGAACAGTTGAATGATTCCAAAGGATATGGCCAGAGTATTTTTGGAGAATATCATTGGGATATCACCAAAAACTGGGAGCTGATTGCCGGAACCAGGTTCAATCACTTCAGCACGCTTAGCCGATTCAAGATAAGTCCGCAATTGAGAACAAACTATCGGGTTTCCGGCCCTTTAGTATTGAAAGCTTCTTTTGGCGTTTATGACCAATACGTAAGAGCCGTGGAAGAGACTGAGCTGACCATATCAAGTGCCATAGAGCAGCATTGGTTGCTTGCTGATAGCAAACAAAACGTGCCCCTTACAACCAATATTCAAACCGTTCTGGGGTTTCTGTATGAACAAAATGGGTGGCTGGTTGACTTGGACATTTATCAAAAAGATCTTAAAGGTCTTTTAGCAAGAAACCAGGGTTTTGATGTCAACAACGAGGCAGGTTTCGCCCAGGGTTCTGAGGTACTCAAAGGATTTGATCTGACCATCAGGAAGCGATGGAAACACCATAGGGCATGGATTAGCTATAATTTTCAGGATTCAAAAGCAAAGTTTTCAAGCTTGACTGCTTCAACTTTTCCTTCCTCACTGAATGTAAAACATCAATTGAGCATATCTAATACGTTCGACCTGGGAGCCTTTCAGTTTTCGCTAGGTTATACCTATAAATCAGGGCTTCCCTTCTCATCAATTAGCAGTGTGACCTTGGAGCAAAGCATTGTACAAGAAGAAGAGGATGATGAAGATGAGGAGGATGATGTCCAAATTCAGGAGTTCTATAAGCTGAACTACAGCAATCACAATACCTTTCGCCTTAAGAACTATCATCGGGTTGATATTTCTGCCTGGTACAAGTTTGGTACCGGTAACTTCAATGGAGAAATAGGGTTGAGTCTTATCAATGCTTTTAATCGTTCCAACCTTTTCAATAAGGCCTACTCCGTGACTTTGGAAAACAATCAACCTGGGTGGTCAGATAGGAATCGGGCGCTACTAGGCTTTACTCCCAACCTTAGTATCCGAATTAATTTTTGATTTACGTCATTCAGAACGCTTACGCTAAAGCTTCAGCGAAGGCGCAGGAAGGAACGACCGAAGAATCTGTTAATCGGAGTTCGCCATTCCCATAAATTTTTAGGATTTTTTTGTTTGCATAGAACTTCTAAGTATAATTGTACCTAGAAGTTCTAAGTATGAAAAATCTATCCAAAGAAATGATGGGTGCCGCGAGCATTCCATTGATCCTTTCTGTGCTTCAAGAGGGCGAAAGCTATGGCTATTTGATCATTCAAAGGATTAAAGTGATTTCGGGAAATCAACTTGAATGGAAGGAAGGCACCCTCTATCCTATCCTCCATAAACTGGAAAAAAAGGGGTATATCACTTCATCCTGGAAAACATCCGAAAGTGGCAGAAAGCGCAAATACTATAAGCTTTTAGAAAATGGTCAATCCGTTTTGGCCGCAGAACAACAAAACTGGCAATCATTAAATCAAATATTTTCAAAACTATGGCTAACTCAGATAAATTCGATCTAAAACAAAGCCTTGTGCAATGGAAGATTTCCATGGCTGCTGCTGGAAATCTTGGCCCGGAGAATCTTAAAGAACTTGAAAGTCACATCATCGATGAAATAGATCATATTGACAAAACGGACCTCAGCCAAGAAGAAAAATTTCTTGTGGCCAAGCACAGAATTGGCTCGGCAAAAACGGTCGGTAAGGCTTTTAGCCTACATAAGGGCATTAGCTTTCAACAATTATCATGGATCGGCCAAGCAATCGCCTATTTTCTTACTTTCAGAATATTATCCATGTTGTTCGCTACTGTCGGGTATAGGCTAATTTTACAATACATTCCTCTAAACACATTCACTTTCATTACAGTCTCTTTCTTATTGCACATGGGAGCCCTGGTCATAGTATTCTTTACTTACAAAACAGTCAACCGCTCACAGCAAAGAACGCAAAACTCAATCAGGCCCAATATCATTGCATTTTCAGTCTTGCTGGCCAGTGCTTTAATCTATTTTCTCTATATAAATATGATGGGAGGGGTACAAGGTCTTATCTATTTTCCTCTGATCAGTTCTCTATTTCTATACTTGATTCCAATGGCACTGCTTGTGGTTTTTGCAGTGATCAATATCAGAGAATGGAGAAAACTGAGATATTCTAATTCTGTATGAATTAGGGTTACGAACAGTTGCCTCTACACCAGAAACCTGCCTTTTACTAGATAAAACTTTCGGAGAAACTTAAAGGAACCATGCATAAAGATATGTCAACAACAGATAAATTCGATTTAAAAAGTCAAATCAATCAATGGAAAAAGCGCATGGTGAAGTCTGGAAATTTCAATACCAAGGACATGGAAGGAATGCAAATTCATCTGACAAGGCTAATGGACAACAAAGAACTCGTTGGACTAAACACCGAAGAGCGCTTTTGGATTGCGCAACACCGATTGAGTACAGCTGGCCTAATCAACCAGGTCTATGCTGATAAAGGGATACTGAGTTTTGAAAAACGCTCATGGTTTGTGCAGGCTATGTTTCATTTTCTCACGTTCGGAGCTTACTCCCTTACTTTTACTACTCTCACAAATTTTCTTTTTGTAAGCCTCAACTCCCAAAGTGTTACAGACTACTTGATTATTTCTTTCTTTGGCCAGTCTTTTGCCATTTTACTAACCTATCTCAGCTTCAAAATCGTCAACAGGGCACGGGTTCTATCCCAGAGTTATGCCAGGTCGAATTTTATGGCCTTTATTTCTCTCATTCTGCCATACGGGCTATACCTGCTTGCGCTTATGCGACTTCCGGAAAGCAGGTCTTTACAGTTCTCTCTGATGACTACCCTTTTTTCATTTCTTCTGCCGCTTCTGCTTTTTGTCATTTTTGTGGTCATCAATACTCGAGTGTGGAGAAGAACTATTAAAATTAAAAAGCCCACCCCCGTCTAGGGTGAGCTTTGGATTGGTGTGTATGCAATTGACTTGCGCCTTTAGTCTCCTGGTCCTACATAATTCCCTGAGGCATCAAAGACCAATTCTAAACCGTCATCCAGCATTACCTCATAGTCTCCATTCGGATAAACTTCCGCCTCGGCAATTTGAGTTCCAGGATGGTTGTCACTTACAAAGTCAAGTATTGACTGCGGCAGCGCTGAAATCTCTACAGGTACTCCCTCTGGTTCATTGCCTTCCCCATTACAAGAAGAGAATGCGAAAGTCAGGCCAGCCAGCATCACGGTCATTAACATATATCTGATCGTTTTCATAGTCTTTCGTTTTAGGTCTAATTAATCTCCTTCGCCAAGAAAGTTTCCCGCTGAATCGAAGACTAGCTCTACTTCATCGTCCAGTTCAACTTCGTAGTCTCCATTAGGATAGAGCTCCGCTTCAACTATTTGCGCATCCGGATAGTTTTCAACTATATAATCAAGGACTTGCTGTGGCAATGAATCGGGATCAATCTCCTCGCCTTCTTCCTCTTCAGCTTCTTCTGCTTCGTCACCTTCCTCTTCGTCACCCTCTTCTTCCATATCCGCACCTTCGTCAGTGTTTTCATCATCCATTTCGTCAGCTCCTGGATCTGCCGTATTGAGATCCAACTGCACCTGGGCCGAATCCGGCACCACATTCTCCTGGTTGCATGAGGTAAATACAAATACCATCAGCAACATCATCATCAACATTATTTTAATCCTCATCATTGTTATTAATTGTTTAATTGTGATCTATAATTAATCGTCATCGTCATCATCATCCTCTTCTTCACCCTCGTCCTCATCTTCATCATACCCTGCAGTGGTATCTCCTGCTACAACCTCTTGTGTACCCACATTAACTGCATTAGCTGCATTGGGTACTACATTCTCTTGCTGGCAGGCACTGAAAGCCAAAACCAACACCAACATCATTACTAAAAGAGCCTTTATCGTTTTCATAATTTTCTAAGCAAATACTCTTAACATATTACCAGTCAATTCGGTCTGATAGATTGTCAAACCATTCGCACCGAGGCTGTTCTTCCCTCTCCCATCCAAGCCAAACTTGGCACCATGAGCAGTACAATACCACTCGTTATTCCTCAACCTCACTTGCTTTCTTGGATCGTGAGAGCAGGTTCTTGTGGCAGCCACATAAGTTCCGTCATTGGCTTTGCCAACCACTACATTATTATTCACAATCACATAGCCTCCATTGTTAGCCAAGGCTGCGTTACCAGAAGTACTCAGGTCCAGTGTGAAATCTACCGCCCCGTTACTAGCTGCTATAGGTGAATCTGGTGCAATATTCTCAACTGCACATCCTCCCAGGCAAGTTGCGGTAAGCGCAAAGGCTGCCCCTGCACCTACCTTCTTTAAAAAGTCATTCCTGTTCATTATCAATTATTTATTGTTAAAAGCTAAAATTCATTCCGAAGCTGATAATGTTGGCCGTAAGCTTCGGGTTACGTTTATAGTGGCCAAATCGCATGCTAATTTCCTTGAAGGTCATCAACCTGTTTTTCTTCCCTGGCAATCGAAAGGAACCGATTCCCTCTACTGGCGAGTACCTTAACCCGAACCCTATATCATGACTGGTGATATTTGACAAGTCGTTGTCTGAAGTATAGTACAGGAACTCTGTAGTATGTTCTTTATAAGGCTTGAAGAAGGTTGAAGCCGACTGCGTATGGAATCTATAATAGGGATAGATTGAAAAGAATCTATTGATCTTATAGGGCACTTCAATTGAAGCAGTATGGCCCATGATTCCCCAATCGTCCCAATAAAATCTGTAATGGGTTCTTAATAAAAATCGATCATTGACGTAGTAGTTGAACCTAAGGCCAACCGGCACCTTTAGCCTGGTAAAAGGGAGTTTCTCTACTCTGGCCTCCACTTGGTTTTGAAAATAAACCCGGTGAAAGGGAGTCGATAACAGGCCAGACTGACTTACCAGGTCAACAGACAAACTGGCCTGCATTCTTTTATTAATTACCTGCGAATAACTGGCAGAGACACTATAAGACCTGCGTTGATCACTGGTGACCCAGGGGCCTTGACTTCTCAATTCCCGAGGATAAATTATCTCCCATTTGTCGATATAAGCCTGCGCGGATAGTCCAAAGGTGCGATTACCATCCTTAGAAGTTTTTGAGACGTAGCCTGAAAACTGCAGGGACTGATAATCATACTCGGTCGATCCTCCTACTTTGAATCCATAAGTGATATCGTTTGCTGCCTTTCTGGAATAACCTAGGTTTCCATGTACACGCATGTCTTTGCGCGAGGCTGAGGAGACGAAATTGTCAATGTTATCAGTAGAAGCAGAAGTATAATAATCAAAACCGCCATCTATGGAGATCGTCTGCTTTTCATCTAAAGCTAAATTAACGATGATCTTTGAGGTGACATCTGTCAGCTTTTCAGTACCAAAGCCTCCGGTAACTGCTGCGTTGTTCCCGTCCTGTGCATAATAACTAAACAGTATGCTCAGGTCTGATTCAGCCAATTTCTTAATCTTGAATTTGGAGCTGTCTTCAGCCACGCTTTTCTTTTCACGCTCGTTATTCTGGGCCGAAGCATGAATACCAATGATGAGCATCATCAGCATCAAGACCGTTCTTGAAATCATCAATTGCAACCGCATCCCCCACCGACTTTACCACCGTTGGCACCTGAAGCACCCTCACGATATGATTGAAAATTAGTACAGAAATACTCGACTGCTCTGGCACTCAATTCCATCTCAGCATCATTGAGGTACATCTTCTGATAGCCTTTTACCGACACGCAGCTACTCATAGAGGAAGCTCCAAAAGCCAGAAGAATCAGGGTTAGTATCTTTCTTATTCTATTCATGATTTATCACTTAATTCGAGGTTGTTCGATATCAATATCTTGTCTTCATCCGTCACAATCAGGCACTCAATGCCGTACAGCTGATTGATCAGTTCAATGCCCTGTTTTTTGCCCAATATGAATACCGATGTAGCCAGTGCATCAGCGAGTTCAGGATTGGGGCAAATGATTGTTACACTTTTAATCCCTGTGGTAGGATAGCCTGTTCTTGGATCAATAATGTGTGCGTAGCGCTTTCCATCCAACATCACGTACCTTTCATAGTCACCAGAAGTCACTATCGCACCATTATTGACGTCCAACCAAGACATGATATGTTCCTTATTTTTGGGGTCGGCAATACCCACTTTGAAATGTTCTCCATTTTCCTGTCTACCCCAGGCTGCCAAATCACCCGCTGCGTTCACGACACCATTTTCGATACCCAGAGTGATCATCACTTCTTTGGCTTTTTGGGCTGCGTAACCCTTTCCAATCGCTCCAAAGCCAATTTTCATGCCCTTTTCTTTCAGGTAGACCGTAGTATTTGAATCTACCAGTTCAATATTTTTGTAGTCTATCTTGCTGGCTGCCTTCTTCACCACATCCGCCTTTGGCATAGTGGCCATTGAGCCATCGAATTTCCAGATCCGATCCATAGAGGCATAAGAAATATCAAATGCCCCATCGGTAAGATTCGAAATTCGAATGGCCCTACTGATCAGCTCAAACAGTTCCCTGTCAACTTTGACGGCACTTACACCGGCATTTTGATTAATCTTTGAGGTCTGGGAATTTGGATCCCAGGAAGAAATCAACTTTTCAATTCTTGTTATCTCAGCTATGGCCGCATTAATTCCATCCCATGCGGTTTGTGCATCTTCATGGATGGCGGTTATCTCAAAACGAGAACCCATCAACTTGATCACCTTATTATGTCGCTGACCTTGTGCAACGAGCGGGTTTGCTAAAATCAACAAACCAATGGCTAATGGAATGGCTCTCATTATTTCAAATATTTCGTGAATTCAGAAATGTAGTCAGCTGGTTTTTTGGTCTTGTCAAACCCAAACGTTCCCAGCACAAGGCCTTGTGCATTGGTAAAAACTGCCAGGGGAAATTCACCAGCATCATTATAGGCTGCAGCCAATGCTTCGTTCCGCTTCGTTTGTTCCTTAGAAAGCTGGTTCTTCTTTCTGGATGGAAAATCGGCTTTGACTAAGAGGAGATTGTCTTTGGCGAATGTTGCAAACTCCGCTGATTCAAAAAGTGTGTTATGTAATTGAATACAGGGTTTGCACCAGTCAGATCCCGAAAAGACAATTAGGATTTTTTTGTTTGAATCGGCAGCCTCGGTTTTGGCCGCTTCAAAATCCGCTCCCCATTGCAATTCTGAGGTGCTGGTAAAAAATAGAAGTGATATTAATACTAAGTTTTTCATGGTCGATTGTTTAAAATCAACCTTAGATAGACTTAGGTGTCAACCACCCTACCCCTGGGCTAGAAAAAAAATTATCGCGGTTAGGAATGATACAAATAACAGGTGGTTTGTCTTAGCAAAAACAGCCACAGTAACGTCATTCCGTAACGAAGTGAAGGAATCTTTTTCAGAAGCTTAAGTACGATTTGTTTGGTGAAAGGATCTCTCCGCAAGCTACGAGATGATGTACCAATTATTTCCGACCTGATTGCCCTTGCGGGTGTTTTGATGCAGACGGGGAATATTTTTAAGCTGGTTTAAACTCGCTCGTTAGTGTGTGAAGACATAGTTGAGGGCGTCAAACTTGAATCTCAGCCAAGAAATTCGTTGGGATCGAAAGGAATATCATCGTCAGGGTCTTTGTCATGAGGTCCAACGCCAGGGGGATTAAAGAGTCCCCACCGATCTATGATATAATTCCACTGATCAAAAGAGGCGACCCATTCTATAAAAAGCAACCTGTATTCCTCAACTTCCTTACGGACCAATTCATAATAATGAGCTTCCTTAAACCCAAACTCTTCCAAAGTATGCACATGAACGATCAAATCTCTGGCTGCTTTGCGAATTATCGAGGCTGCTTCCATTCTAAGATCATATAAATCACCCCCTTCAGCTCCCACTACCTTAACACACAAAAGAGAGGCATCATGCAACATTCTTTCTCCGGTATCCTTTAAGATTTCATTATCATAATCAAAGACCAGGTCTGCTATCGAATGAACGAGTTTTCGTATCTCTTCGCCTTTTTTGAAAATGGGCAAAGATCTGGCATCAATTTTATCGTCCTCATCTTCTGACATATCTGTACTTAATAACAATTTCACGGAAAGGGTTAGGTTCAGCTACTGGTGGTTCAGGCAGTTGACCCTAGGGTTTGGGCACAAAAAAAGCCACTCCCCAGTGACTTTTTTCTGTATTTTAAAAATACCCCCAAATAACAAAAGTGGAGGACAATTTGACTTGCCCCCACTTCGTCTTGCATAATCCGTAGATTGTGCAATCCGCCAAGTTACTGTTCAGAACTTCATCCCAAGCTCAGCGGCCGAAGCTACTAAGTTTCAGAAATCTATCTTCTCTGGCTTCGCTCTATGCAGGTACAATGTACGTTGCAATTAAAATGAAGCATGCAGCGGCCGCCCACCCCTAAGGATAAGCCTCCTCAAAGCCGCACCACTCCGCCCTCTTTCGAGTGCATTGTTCGATAGTTGTCTTTCTACCTTTCACCCGAAGGCTTCCGGCAGAATTTCAACTATGCAGAGATGATGGTGACACCATACTCCGGCAGCTTCGCCATCGAACGAATTTCCGAAGAAATTCCCTCCGCGTAGTTCTCTTTCACCCGCCTCTCCGAAGAGTTGCCGATGCTGTCCGCTACGCTCAAGTCAAATACCCAAGCAATGACCTGATGACTTACTGTTTCAGTTCTCCGTCTTGCGACTTTGAACCTTTCACTACCATTTTCCGAGCTTCTCCCGGAGAGAGACTGGAAGTTTTACTTTCCGATCTTTATCCCTCACTTGGTATACCTAAGGTACCTTCTATACCTTTACATGCAAACTTTATAACCCCTTAGTTTTCAACAAGTTTCCCACCTCGCTATTCACATAGTTATACACAGGGTTATACACAGAGTTATCCACAAATAAGCTTTTGACCCTCAGAAAGATGTTATTCGAAATCCAATCTTGTTGTTGAGTTCGTCATCTTATTATTTGATTTGGTATTAATCCATATCTTCAATCCTTAGGAAACAGCTTCCACTCTATGCAGCGCACAATTACCAGTTTCAAATCTATTGAATCAGATATCATGTCTGCCGCTGATCTTGCAACCACAGGGGAAATCGATGGATGCTGGGAAATTTTGGAAGCACGGGTACTCCTTCATAAGGTGAAATTCCCAATTCTTGAAAAAGTAGCGCTAACCTTAGAAGGCAGACTAAGCGTCAATCATATTGACCACCTCTTGACAAAACTGGGAGATGCCAGGCATATTTCCTGCTATCCGGTAATTGGCAAACTGATCCAATTAAGGATCAATGAAAACCTAAGCCCAATCTATGATCTGGCCATCGCTCATATTATTCAAGGTAATGAGTGGTATGCCTGTGATATCATTTCAGAAAGGGTTTTTGGTGAGGGATCACTGCAGCATTTCGATACGAGTTATGAGCTACTCAAAAAAATGGGAGATCATGAAAATCTTTGGATTCAAAGGTCGATTGGGATTGCCACCCACTATGCTACCAAAAAGAAGCTACCAAAGGCATCTGTTGAAAAGCTTTTCTTCTTAATGCTTGAACACGGTCACAAAACCCAACTTTATATTAAAAAGGGCATAGGTTGGCCAGCAAAAACCATTGGGAAATTTCATCCCGACCTGATTCATAAGCATGCTGACAAAATCAGAGCAACAAAACTGTCCAAGTGGTTCTTAACCAAAATTCGAATTGGCCTTTCCATGGCCAAGGCTCAACCCCTGGTTTCATGAATGAAATAGAGGCTAAATCGATCCTTAATAAAACCAAACGAAGAGACCCTTGGTTTTTGGATGATTACACCATCAATCCGTTTAGTGGCTGCTCCTTTAACTGCCTTTATTGCTACATCCGTGGAAGCAAATATGGTGAGCATATGGAGCGAAAGCTTGGGGTAAAAATTAATGCTCCCGAGTTATTAGAAAAGGCATTGGCCAATAGAGCTAAGAAAAAACAGCATGGTATAATTGTGCTGGCTTCTGCCACTGACCCCTATCTCCAGATTGAAAAGGAATTGAAGCTAACAAGACAATTGCTGGAGGTGATTTTGAAATACCGGTTTCCCGTTCATATCATCACAAAATCCGATTTGGTTATCAGGGACCTCGACTTGTTAAAGGAAATCGATGAGAAAGCCATTTTACCCAAGGACTTACCAGGCCTTGAACGCGGTACTATAATCACCTTCTCATTCTCCACCATTGAAGAAAAGGTAGCAGCAATATTTGAACCCGGAGCCACTGCCCCCTCAATACGACTAAAAACATTGGAAGCCTGTGCCAACCAAGGTTTTTTAACTGGTGTGAGTATGATGCCCTTATTGCCCTGGATTTCTGACACCACCCAACAGCTTGAAGCCATGTTTTCAGCTTTTAAGAAACACCTGGCTCACTACGTATTCCCGGGACATTTAACATTGTACGGTGATGACCCGTCTTCAAGCAAAGCTCTGGTCATGAGGGCTATTGAAAAGCATTATCCTGAATTGATGCCCAAATACCTCGAGTACTTTAAAAACCGCACTGATATGCCTGCTTACTATAAGAAGGCCTTTTACACAAAAATGTCAGAACTCGGACAGAAAAATGGGCTGAGAAACCGGATAATACCATAAATAAGGTTGAACTCAATTATCTTAAAAAATGAACAAAATTGTAAAACGCATTCTCATCGCAGTGGTCATACTGGGAGCAATCGGCTATGGGGGCTACCAATATCTGATTTATAAAACCAAAACACACAGTCCTGAACAAACGGTTGAATATAACCTTGGAGGTTATGATATAGAGGTCTTTTATAACAGACCTTTAAAGAAAGGAAGAGTGATTTTTGGAGGACTTGTATCCTACGGTAGAGTGTGGCGCACAGGAGCAAACGAGGCTACTACTTTTGAGACGGCCACGGATCTCTCCATCGATGGACAAACTCTTAAAGCTGGGAAGTACACCTTGTGGACCATTCCTGATAAAGACTCGTGGACCGTGATTTTCAATAATAAGCAGTACCCATGGGGTATCAACGGGAGCGGAGTATCCAGAGAGGCAGAACATGATGCCCTACAAGTTGTTGTTCCGGTGGTAAACCTGGACATAGAAATGGAGCAATTTACGATTGAAATTGCCGAGGATATTGGCACTCCTCAATTAAGGCTTATGTGGGACAAAACCGCAATTCAGGTGCCCATGCAGTAAATGGGTTAATACAATTTTGTAGACTCAGGCAACCTTCTACTTTAGGGCTGCTCTATATAGGCAACCATACCTTAAATTATGAAAGCCTGGATAACCCTATTTAGCTGTCTGATTGCTACAGCATTGTTTGGCCATCAAGAAGATGCCTCAATCACCATACGAACCAACCCCGAAAAAGTCTTTGGTGTAGTCAAAAGTCAAAGTCAGGAATTGAATTTTGATTTTGAGATTAAAAACCAAAGTCAGGAAAAACTAATGCTCCAGGAGATTAGGATGAGAGCATTCGATAAGGAGGGAAAATTAATGTTTTGGAAAAAGATTGACGGCAACGGATCTAGACCAAGCATTCTATTGGCAGGTTCCAACATGATAGATCCTGATGGAAGCCTTTATCTCTTTAATCCTTTCCAGACTTTTGATACCAATCTGCCCATTTCCCTATTAAAATACGAGTTCATTTTTGCCAGTCGCCAGACCGGCACAAAAAGAATTTATCATGATGTAATACCTGACTACACCAAACCAAAGACTCAGCTAATTTCGCCAGTACCTGAAGGGACTGTTTGGGTTTATGATGGTTCAGATTTCTCTTCACACCATAGGCGTATTGATCCTACGGAACAAATGAATCGAGAAATCTTGAAACTCACGGGAAATGCGCAAAGATTTGCCCTCGACTTAGTCCCTGTCAATGCTGCCGGAGAAGCCTATAAGGGAGATTTACGCAACGCTGAAAACTGGATAGGCTATGGGGCAAAAATACATGCGCCTGCCGGAGGTAAAGTGGTCATAATGGAAAATGATCAGCCTAATGCCATCCAATTTAATATGGGACAAATGAAAAGTGACCCTAAGATTGGCCTGGGCAACTACCTCGTGATCGATCATGAGAATGGTGAGTTTAGCCTAATGGCACATTTTATAAAAGGCAGTCTTCAAGTTAAGGCCGGTCAACGAATAAAGCAGGGTGATTATCTAGGAGAAATGGGACGATCAGGCATGGGAGTCGGACTGGTTCATTTGCATTATGAACTTCGTACGAGCAGCAATGTCTTTAAGGGGGAAGGGCTTCCTATTTACTTTGGTGATTTTTCTAGAGTGATTGGTAGCAAGCGAATTTCAGTTAAAAAAGGATATCTGGACACAGGCGTTTTATTTACCACTACAAAGAAGTAAACCTCACTTCGATTAATCCATTTAGATCAATCTTGTGTTGTGCTTTTTCATTAAACTTGCATTTCAATTTGAAAGGCATAGCAATGAGTGAAAACGAGGGTAGAGAATCACTGAATTTTATTGAACAGAAGATAGAAAGTGAAATGGCAGCTGGCGTCAACAACTTTGTCCAGACTCGCTTCCCTCCTCACCCGAATGGCTATTTACATATTGGTCATGCTAAAGCCATTGTGATCAATTTTGGTCTGGCAGAAAAGTATGGCGGGAAATGCAATCTTCGTTTTGACGACACCAATCCGGAACGTGAAAGTCAGGAGTACATTGATGCCATTAAGAGAGACATTAAATGGTTGGGTTATGAATGGGATAAGGAACTGTATGCGTCCGACTATTTCCAACAGCTCTACGAATGGGCCATCAAGCTGATTGAAAAAGGAAAAGCCTATGTCGATGATCTATCGGCTGAAGAAATCAGTAGGGATAGAAAAACACCGTCTCAACCAGGCGTGGAAAGTCCAAACAGAAATCGTTCTATCGAGGAAAACCTGAACCTGTTTAAAGGAATGCGTAATGGTGACTTCGAGGAAGGTTCATTGGTTCTTCGTGCCAAAGTGGATATGACTGCACCCAATATGCATATGCGAGATCCAATTATGTACCGGATCAAAAAAGTTAAGCATCATAGAACAGGAGATGAATGGCCGATTTATCCGAACTATGACTTTGCACATGGTCAATCTGACTCCGTAGAAAATGTCACCTACTCGCTGTGTTCATTGGAATTCAAAGATCACCGCCCCCTTTATGATTGGTTTATTGATGAATTGGAAATCTTCCCATCGAAACAAACCGAATTTGCCCGACTAAACCTGGGCTATACTATTGTAAGTAAGCGGAAACTTCTTCAATTGGTAGAAGAAGGTCATGTAACGGGTTGGGATGATCCTCGAATGCCTACGCTCTCGGGTTTTAGAAGAAGAGGTTATACCCCAGAGGCTCTCAAAAATTTCGTTCACAAGGTGGGAGTAGCCACCAGGAACAGCATGACGGATGTCGCATTGTTAGAACACAGTATCCGTGAAGACCTGAACGCCAAGGCCAATCGTGTCTTTGGTGTTCAAGACCCCTTAAAAGTAGTAATTACCAATTGGCCTGAAGGTAAAGTAGAAATGATGGAGGGCGTGAACAATCCGGGGGATGAATCAGCCGGAACCAGGGAAATGCCTTTTACCAGGGAGTTATACATTGAGCAAGGTGATTTTTTAGAGAATCCACCTTCTCCTAAAAAGTGGTACCGCTTAGGACCAGACCGTGAGGTTAGATTAAAGTTTGGTTACATCATTAAATGCACCGGTTACGAAAAGGACGCTGACGGAAACATTACCGAGTTACACTGTGAATACGATCCTGAAACCAGGAGTGGTCAAGATACTAGTGGAAAAAAGGTGAAGGGAACCCTTGGTTGGGTATCAGCAGATCATGCGGTAAAAGGAGAACTCAGACTTTACGATAGACTCTTTGTCACCGAGAATCTCAATGAGGTCGAAGATGACTTCCTGAATCATGTCAACCCCGATTCATTGACCGTTATTGAAAACGCCATGCTGGAACCCTCTTTGGCAAATGCAAAGCCTAGCGATCAATTTCAATTTGAAAGACAGGGATATTTTATTGTGGACAAAGACAGTGGCGATGATCGACTGGTTCTGAACAGAACAGTCACGCTCCGTGATAACTGGGCTAAGAAAAATACTTGATTAATCGTATTTTTTAGCAGAGTATTTCTACCTTAATACTCAATCAATACCTCAAAAAGTATGGTTTCCCGCTTTTCGCGCTGGCTTACTTTGCTGCTGATTGTTGTCTTCCTTACCGCGCACTCAGTTGAAGCAAGGCAATCAATCAAGGACCAATCGTTAGAACAAGCAGACTCACTGCGTAGTGCAGGACAGCTTGATTTAGCCCTTGAGGCCTACAATTCCATAATCAGTAAGACTGAGGTAGACACCCTAATCTCACTCGCCCTTGTTGGAAAGGCCCTTACGCTTTTCAGTCAAGGAGATGCCGGGGAGTCAGCCAAGATTTTCCAAGAAGCCTTGACTCAACAACTCGCCTATCTGAATTCCAACAGTTACAAACTTTTAAGAACCTATGCCATGCTTGGATACCTCAACAGGTATTTTCTGGAGGAAGAAAGGTTAGCCATAGACTACTATAGAAAAGAATATGAGATCATTTCGGATCATCCCGATCGAGCAACCGAACGGCAGAAGTTTTACAGCAACTATAACCTGGCCACCACCTACAGGCTCATAGAGGACTTCGAAATGGCATTAAATCATGCATTTCAAGGTTTGGAAATCGCCACAACTGCTGACAACAACCAGTACCTGGAGTTCAGCTATTCTGTTATCGCCAACCTTTATAATGTGTTGGGTGAAGAGGTCAAAGCTATCCCCTACTATGAAAAGAAAATCAATCTCAACCTTCGAATGAATGGAGAGGGCCATCCTACGCTTATCAATGATTACAACAACTTGGGAGTGGTCTATAGCGATATCAGCGAATTCAAAAAGGCCGAAGAGTTGTTCAGAAAATCACTCAACATTTCTCTGATCAATCAAGCAGACAATAACGAAATATCAAACACCCATTTACTTCTGGGAAAAGTAATTGGCTTGAATGGCCACTTACAATCCGGATTACAATACATGCGAAAGGCCTTGAAATTGAAAAATTCAGATCTTGAGCAATCCAGAGTGCTATCGCACATGGCACAACTTTATGAGCACTTTGACAAATTAGACTCCTCCCTAATCTATTATCAAAGAGCCCTACTTCTGGAAGGCCATGACATCTATGAACAACCAAGTCAAGCGCTGATTCAGCGAACACCCTTTCTTTTCAGGATACTGTCGTATAAAGCCGGGGCCATGCTCTCAAAGTATCACAAGCGGCAAGATGTCAAGGCCTTAGAATCCGCAAGGGAAAGCTACCGTCTGATGGGCAAACTGGCCTCGTACTACCGAAATTATTTCAATACCGAAGAAGCAAGACTATTCTTCCGGGAATACACCCATGCTCATAATGAAAAAGCTCTGGAATCCATCTACCTGATGTTTCAGCGCACCAATGATTTCAACCTCATAGATGAAGCGTGGGAGATATTTGAGAAGAGCAAAGCGTTGAGTTTATTCGAATCGGTAAAAAGGGCTCAGAAATTTACAGACTTGGGCATTAATGATAGCATCGTTCAATCGGAGCAGCATTTCATTCAGGAAATATCGAATCTTAGAAATCAAATGAACGCTTGCGAGCTGGCTTCCAATTGCGAAGAATCAGAGATTAGTAAAATTCGAGGTCAATTGCTCGAAAACGAGAATGCTCACAATACCCTCAAAGATGTTTTGAAACGAGACTTCCCCAATTACTTTAACACGCACTACAACTCCGAATCCGCCTCCATTTCTGATATACAAGCCAATTTGGGTGAGTCACTTATGATCTCCTATTTTCAAGGCGAAAAAACCATTTTTTGGATCAGTGTCGAGCAAGACAAAAAAAGATTTGGACGGATTGTCTTAGATCAGGAATTCATTGAACAGCATAATCACTTTGTAGAAGAAGTGCGCGGAAGCCGACTCCAATCAAAATCCTTATCACAATCCTTCCGCGATTATCAAGACGCTTCACACTATTTATACCAAAGCCTATTGGAGCCTATTTTAAGTGAGACTCAACATACCAGCCTGATTATTCTTCCGGATGGAATATTGAGCGAATTAACATTCGAGGCCTTCACAAAAACCAAAGCAACCGAAGCAAGCAACTATGATTATAAAGGCCTGGATTACTTGATTCGTTCTTATGAAATCAGCTATGCCTACTCGGCAAGTTTATGCATGGAACAACGGCAAACTCCAACTATCTCCAACCCACAACTCATAGCCTTTGGTGATCCGGACAATTCAGCGTTTCACAATTTGCCCGGCACTGCAATCGAATTAGATGTGCTCAGCCAGTTTGGCTCAACCCGCATTTTCAAACAATCAGAAGCGAGCGAAGACGCCTTTGCTAAAATCACTCAAAATGATGTTGATATCTTGCACATGGCACTTCATGCCAAGGCCGATACCTTAAATCCGATGAACTCGGGATTTGTTTTATCCAATCAGGCAGATTCCAACGGAGATGGTATTATGCATCTCTACGAATTGTATGGGATGCTCATCCCTGCCAAGTTGGTGGTGCTTACCGCATGTGAAACGGGCGTTGGACAATGGAAAAGAGGAGAAGGCATACTCAGCCTCAGTCGCGGCTTTATCTATAATGATAATCCAAACCTGATTATGAGTTTATGGAAGGTGAATGACCAACAATCGGCCAAAATGATGGAGTCATTTTACACAGCTATCTATTCCGGCACCTCCACTGGCAAAGCACTCAAAACTGCCAAACTCCGGTTTCTGGAAACAGCAGATGAACTTACCGCCCACCCAAGTAACTGGGCCGGCCTTGTATATCTTGGAGATTCGGATTTCCGAATTGATATTACCAGTTTTTCAAATGCAAAACTCATTTATTGGAGTCTCACAGCGCTGCTGATAATAATTGTGGGATTCAAGAAAAATTGGTCTCTCCGAAGAGAGACCAATCCCTAAAATCAAATTCCTAAACAGCCACAAACTATCCACTTCCATAGAAGATATAAGGCGAATACAGTGGCCGCGCTTCCTACAGCGTAGGCGGCAAATACGAATGACGGTGGTGGTGTTTGATCCTTAACGTCTCGATTGTCAGAGCTATTATTGGTCATAGGTTTAATGGTTTATGGTTGAAAAAATTAGTTGATCCGTTCCATTATCTCTCCGGCAGCTTCAGCATAGCTGGTCCCATCTTCGATAAGACTATTTAACAGTGACCGGCTTTGCTCTTCCTCCTTCAATCTGATATAGGTCAAGGCCAAATACCATTTCGACTGCCTGATAAAATTTTCCCCTCCTGACAGCAGCCCTTCCAAGATCAATTTGGCCCCCTCCCAATCTTGCTGTTCCATCAATGTCATCGCATAATAGAATTGTATGTACTCAGTCTTATCCTTCTTCAAGATCTCCTCAAACACAAGAGCCGCTGCTGCATATTCGCGCGTATCATAGTGGGCGAAAGCCTGATTAATCAACTCCAAAGAGTCTACTCCTCGCTTTGTAGGTACCACCACGTTATCATATATGGCAAAGTAGTCTTCATAAATACCCTCATGTGAAATCTGAGACCTTGAGCTGAAGTAGATTATTGAAAACAAGCCAGCCACTAGAACAGCCGCCCAGCCAATATAACGTGTCCAATTAACCTCCTTCACGGCCACCTTTTTATCCTTCAAAGGATTGCCAAGGTTGGCATCCAATTCCTTGAATTTCCTTTTCAATTTGGCATTACCCAATTCTTCAATGCCCTTGGTAAGGCTCTTGATATCTTCGAACATGGCCTTGAACTCAGTATCCTCTTGTAAGCGTTGTTCAACAACAGCTTGCTCTTCCTCTGCCAAAACACCTTCGAGGTAGCGATCTATTAATTCCAGGTCCTTTTGCGATTCCTCCATTTAGACAATGTTGGCATATATCTTCCTTAACCTGCCCAGGCACTTATATTTCAGGTTTTTGGTCGTATCCGCATTCTTATATTCCAGCGTGACCGTAATTTCAGCCACACTTCTTTTTTGATAATAATAAAGCTCAAGGAGTCTTTTACATGCCTCTCCTAATTCATCCAATGCTTGTTCAACCCTGTTCATCTTACCCTCCTGTATCAAAACCTCCTCAGTCGAAATATCAGACTCCAGGTTGAAGCTAAGTTCACGTGCCGAAGATTCTCTCAACTCGCGAATTTTGTTCTTTCCAATTCCATAGAGGTAGGTTTTGATATCACTGGTGAGTTCCACCAAACGTCCTGACATTATATTTTCATAAAACTGCACCATTAACAATTGATAGACATCGCTTGCTTCATCAAAATCGCTCTTGTAATATTTATTTAACCAGACGATGAATTCATCTCTATACTTCAAATAAATGTCTTCAATGATCTTGTCGTTGCCATTCTTGATTCCAGCGATTAAAGATCCATTGTCCATCCAATTCAAACCTTTATTTGCCAAAACACCAATAGGTAACCCAACATTCTTTAAAAAGTTATTCGTTTTTCTCCTCTAAAAATTCGTGAGGTCAAAATTTACATAAAACAAACCGTTCCAAGCATAACTAATTACGGTTTTTGATCGAATTCCAAGTCGAAAATTGTAATAATCTCCTCTTTTTTTTAAAAAAATCATTTATCGTGGGTTACCTTTTCATGAATCTCCCATAAAGGGTGCATTTGGCCTTGTAAGGCCCATGCCCCAACCATTTATGAGAGAACATATCATTATAAAAATGAAACAACCTGCCCAAGAGGACTTCTACTCTTGGCAGCATTTCATAAATGATAAGTCCTCTGAAAAATTTTCCCTCGATCAGGATGTAGACTCTATCCTTAGTAAAAACGAAATCCCCGTCTGGGTTACCCACGAATACGAAAAGGCCTCAAAAAACAATTGGTCAGCCAATGAGGTCAAACATGGCCTGAATCGCATATACCGCCTCATTCTCAAAGAGAAGAAGGGTGTTCCGCAGAACCTTGTGGATCAGATATCATTATTGCCGCAAGTGGATTATGTTAAAAAGATGGAAGTCACCACCACAGAACTTCCAAATTATGAGGCCAAATCCCTCAGCTCAATAAGCACCAACAGAAAACGAAACGAACTAACCCTGAGAGATGCGCATCGCTTCAGTCAAGGTGATTCATCAATCAAGATTGCTGTTTTAGACACGGGAATTTCCTTAACCCATCCTGAACTTCAGCATGCTTTAATTGAGGGGCAGGACTTTGTAAACATCATAGACGGACAAAGCCAATTTGTAGGAGACTACTTGGGTTTCGACACGACTCCTGAGGACGAGGTCGGTCATGGAACCCATGTTACAGGAATTATATCGGCACGAGGTAAGAATATGTCGATTGGTCTGGCACCAAAATGCCAGATCGTTCCTGTACGAGTCCTGGGAGCACTGAAAAGAGGCGATTCCGTTGTGGGCGCTGGCATTGTCGAAAACATTAACGCTGGCTTGAAGTATGCTGTGGATCAAAAGGTTGATATCATCAACATGAGTCTGGGCATTAAAAATCAATCCGGGGGACTCCCTCATAAAGAGGTAGTGGACTACGCGCATGATGAAGGCGTAACGATAGTTGCAGCAGCTGGTAATGATGGCCGACAGGAGATGTACTACCCAGGTGCCAATCCCTATGTAATCGCAGTTGGCGCTGTGGATACCGAAGGACAGATTGCACCCTTCTCAACATATGGGGCTCATATTTCTTTTGTAGCTCCGGGAACCAACGTTTACAGCACCTTCCTCAAGGACCGCTACGCTTATTCCAGCGGCACATCGCAAGCAGCACCCTATGTGACCGGACTTATTGCACTACTGAAATCCTATTCAAAGAAACGTGGAAAAAACATATCGGATGCAGGCATCAAAAAACTGCTCATGCTTACTGCAGACAGACAAGACAGGAGATTAAAAAACATTAAAAGCGGCTATGGTGCAGTGAATGTCCTGGACGCACTCAAGCTTCTAGATTATAAACTAAATCGATTTAAATTATGAAAACTAAACCAGACAACAACGGCACTTATGCCAACGACATGGACCTAATGGTGCTGGATTTGGTGGCCAATGAATTCAAGGTCAATGCCCCCCGAATCAGCCCTGACGAGCACAGCAGGAAAGCACTGGAACTGATCTCAAAAAAGCGCTCAAAGGAATACATTCAAATCCGTCAGGAATTGGTGAAAGCAGGGCATTCAGCCATTATTGCAGAGGTTAGTAAAAAACTAAACCAAAGTGGCATCAATGCTACTTTGCGCTATTTGCTTTCAGATGAAGCCACTTTTGTCAGCATTTTAAGCGAAGTAATATTCAAAGAAGGAATCACTGACAAACAAGGCATCTATTCCAGGGTGGTTGCCAAAACCACCGAATTAAGAGTAGAGTTCTTCAAATACCTTATCAATGATGTTTTGGTAGAAAACAACATTGACCGCGACTCAATTTCTTTGAAACAGTTGCTTATTGAAGCAGTCAGAAAAAACCCATCGATTAAGTTCACCTCTAAACCCATTCTTAACCTTGTCCATGAATTGGATGATTTAGGAAGAATACCGGAGCTCATTGATGCCTTTTTCAATAGGCCCAATCCCGAAGTGGATCCTAATATGGCGACAGATCAGGTCAAGCGATCTATGGCCAACTATCTAAAAAGTGTTGGCTTAATTGTTACTGAAGACACGCTAAAAAACAGACCCCAAAAGCTGGATGAGGCCCTTTTCTATGCCTATGCCCAAGCAGTAAGGCTTGCCAATAAAGGTGAGGACCCAATCAGTAATCTTTACGCCAACAATTACGACAGCGAATGGGATTACTCAGTTGATACTTTCGACTCGATTGAGGAACAAGGTGTTGATAAAGAAAATATTTACGCTGCGGCTGCCCTCTTCTATATCAACATGCTGGGGGATCAAATGGGTATTTTTAAGATTGCAGACGCAATCATTTTAGCCTGGACTCAAGGCCGACTGGATATCCCTCAGGGAGAAGCCTCATCCAAACTCTACAGATACTACAAGTTGCGTGAAGAACGCACCACCATGGAGGAAAGAGGCATGTTCTACAAGCAGGTACTCAACATGGGTGAAGCCGAAATGCTTGATAACATGGTAACCAACGAGGAGTTCAGTTCGCTATGGGAAGTGCTCATGGAAGAGGTAGTCAGGTTTATAGATAAATACGAGTCGGCTGACAGTCCTGACAATGTTTCAAAGACTCCGATCTTCCAGGCAATCAAAGACATCCAGTACAACCTTACCACCCGTACTTCAGGAATGGTGAAGGCCATGACACGCGAAATGTATGCGCATTTACAAAGCGCCATCGAAATATTGCGCGAAGAGACTGTGGTAGACCAATTGGGCTATGGTCATAGAAAAAGCATGTGGAAAGTAATCGAACGAGTGAGCCAATCAGAGTTTGATAATATTCCTAAAGTATCTGCTTTGAGAAGAGCCTCGATTGAAGGTAACAAACTACTACGCTGGATTGCCGAGTTTGACGAAGGTGCTGTGCGTGACGAGGACTTCACAAATTTCATCTACTCCGCACAAAATTTCATTATTTCTCAAAGTCAGCTTGGCGATATGGAAGATGATATGGAGGAAAGCGACATCGATGATGCTTTAGTGGACGAGGATAATGACGAATGGGACTTCTAAGTCTCTGTCATCGATTATCCTCAAATTTTTAATCCATTAAATAAGAAATCATGACGCAAGAAGAACAATTAAAAGAAATCGCAAGATCCAAGGCAAGGAATGTGCTAGCCATGTCGCCTTCATTCCGTTCCATGCCGATGAAGGATCAAAAGGCGATATACAAGGAGACGGTTGAATCAGAGTTCGACAACATGGCCGAACAGAGCGGCCTGGCTACTGCTTTGAAACGAAAGAACAAAACGCCCAAAGCAAGTGACAACATTGACGACCAAAGACATGAAAAGGACTTTGACGATGGTGTTGATGCCTTTGATGATCTAGTCCATTCAGTAGATTTTGCTGGCTTTGTAAAAGATTTGCTCAAGTCGGTCTTTGATGCAAACATTGATGTAATGAAGGCCCAGACCGATGAGTACATCAAGCTCATGAAGGCGGCTACCACAGATGTCTCCTCTTTCATTAACAAAATTGACAACACAGCTGCTTTCGGCTACCTGGCTGAGAACAACAGTGATGAATTTGGTCTGTCGTTCGGAGATATTGACGATGATGACAGCGGTGATGGCAAGAAAAGCGGTGGCAGTCAAACACCTGTATTGACCAATAAATCGGGTGAAAAAGTCGATTTAGGAGACAATGAAGTGAAGGCCAAGATCATGGAAGCAAAAATTGCCATGGCAAAGGAACATCGTACTGCCTTACGAGAAATGGTCCTTATGGGTGTAACCAGGCTCGTAGTAGAAAAAGGTAAAGTCAAAGCCGGTGTGCTCTTCGATTTTAAGGCCGACAGAAGTGTCAAGAAACAGGACAAAGCGCTCAATAAGAACTCTTCGTCAAGCGGAAGCTCAGGAGGATTTGGTGGCGGACTCATAGGCTCCATTTTTGGCGGCCCTAAGTACGGATCCACATCCAGCACTCGGAATACAAACATGAGCGTCTCCTCTGCAAAGAGCGTAGCCAACGATGAGTTAAAGGCAAAACTTTCAGGAGAAGTAGAGATCGTTTTCAAAACGGATTACTTCGAACTGAACAATTTCGCGCAAATGTACGGCCCAGTGGATAATGCAAACGCACCAGCGGCACCTCCAAAGAAGTAAATCATGGCCTTAGCCTATCTCAAATATGAAGGCAGTTTTGGTGGAAAGCACCAGTTCACCTTTGACGTTGGTCAAAACCAATACTATATCCTTGGGATAGGTGGTGAAACGCGTAAATCACGCAAAGCGCGAATGGCCTTTATTGATAAGGTGTATTACAAAACGCCCATTCAAGGTGTGCTCAAAGTGCATTTAGGCAGGGGTAGACTTCAAATACCCAATGAACGACTTAAGGACGCGGCAGCCTATTTTCAGTTGATCAGCTACGCTGATCGCCAGAAGAACGGGCCAACTTTCTCAGATGTAGTCAAGGTAAGAAAGGCTTTTGAACTCAATTCAGATCGAGACGATGCCTTTATGCCTGAACTAGGATTTTCAAATCAGCAAACAATGGAAACACCAAAAATTGAATATACAGAGCTCAGCAAACGCGAGCAGAATTATAGCGATGCCATGTTCTGGCAATTTATTTTATCAGCAATACCAAGTGTTATCAAAGCAGCCGCACCCTTATTAAAATCTATTGTGACTAAGGTTGGAAGCAAAGTGATCAGCAATATTGGTAGTTCAGGGGCTGTCTCAGGAATTGTGAGTGATGTGATTGGAAAAACAGCCGGAGATTCTCTGAAAGCTGTTATTGGGGGGAGCAACGGAATCACGGTGACCGCAACGCCACCCGCGGCCATAGTGGCTTCCCCTCCCAACACTTCTCAAAAAGGAGTTTCTGATCAAATCGCTGCTAAAATCACCAGCCCTGAATTTCTGGCAAAATTAAGGCAGCAACTTATCCAAAAACCCAATGGCCAGGTCAAGACAAAGGCGCAGAGCATGGGGACCCACGGAAACAATGGCTATTCGGAGGCAAAAATTGCCCCGGCATTAGTGGCCTTGCTTCCCATGTTAAAGAATGTGCTGTCGCCTGATGTCATGAAAGCCGTTATCCAAAGCCCGGAGAAACTATTATCCACTGTAGTTGACGGTGCATTTAAGTTAACCGATAGGGAATTAAAACATCTCGAAACAATCAATCCCGGAGTTGACGACCCATCTGTAGAAAGAATACTCGCCTCTATGAGCCTCTCTCTCATCAGCAACGAAAAAGCCATGAAGTTCAAAAGGGTTGATTCTGTTGGTATTGATTATAATCTCAAAACTTCACCAAATGGAGATAAGGAGGTTAGCACTTATATATATGGAAGAGACATCACCTTCCCGATTACCATACAGACGCCTAAGCCTCTCCCTAGAACGCTGGTTCAGATGTTCATAAAAGATGCGGAAAAGCTAACAGTCTTCGCTGAAAAGAAATTTCAATTTGAGAATATACAGCCCGGTCAGCAACTCACTGAGTTAACCTTCCTGGCAGATGAACTCAAAGACGTCCCTGCCAACAAAGACCTGCTGATTTGCACCTCTGTCATTTTCAAGAACAGCAAAGGCCAAAAATTGGGAGCTTACAAAACTGACCTCTTTACCCTAACCGAGGCTTATATGTTTAATCATTTGAAGCAAAGCATTGGCGAGGCGATCCCTTTGAACGATGTGAATGTACACCGTGCATTCTGGCATAAGCTATGGCAGGATGACCTTGAAGGGGAAACCTCCACAGTCAAATTAAATACCATGTATCTGTACCAGTTGGTGGCCAACAAACAGAATAATGGTCAAAATAAGACAAGGTTGAAGTTTGACAAGCCCGAAGATTTCGGAAAGGAACGTGAGGTGGTTGGTAAAATGAGAAGTGGTTTCGAGGTTAGTCTGCAAGGGCTGAATACCCTCATGCCGCAAGTAAGCAGCCACCAAAGCCTGACCCCTCAGCAGCTCATGGCACTTAGCGATGATCATTTTATGGCTGGCAAGGCCTTCACGGCTCGCACTCAGCTTAGATTCAGAGGAAGAGCAGGTGACGCCATTGCACTATGGGTGTTTCCCGAAGTGAAAATTCATCAAATCAGTCTGAACAAAACAGTGAGCGTAGATCAAAACGGGCAACCCGAAGGCTTCGAGGAAGAAATAGTCCATTTCCCGTTACCGTCCGACATTCATTTTGTAGGAGTTCGCACAGACAGTTAAATCAACAACTATGAAAACGCAAAGCATATTCCCAACAGGACAGCAGCTTTCTTCAGGAATGGCCAAGTCCGACATCAAAATTAACGGAATGAAGGTGCTCTTTGACGAAAAGGTCACACTAATGCCGGTCAAGACTGCCTCGATTAGGAAGAAGTGACATGTATAATGAAGATCCAAAATATGACCTGATTGATGAAGCCCTGGCTCCAGTCTCTGGTTTTGTTCGTGACATCGTGAACATCACTGGTGAAATGATTGACCAGGAAACCGGTCAGCGCATGTTTGTGGAGTCTATGAAAGTCACTACCCCGATAGAAATGGACGTGAATATAGACGATAGAGGAGACGCAGTACTTGGCAGCGCCCCTCCAACGCAGACCGTGGAAACTTCATTTATGCCGGTATTTCACCACATCACGCTTAACATTAGCATAGAAGAAGATGAGAAATAATAAATCCTGGAAGCTGGAAACCTTTATAGATTCCTTGACCATAGAGTTGGACAAGGTCAGAGAAACGTTGGCGGTAAAGGCCATTAACAAACCCCTCACCTATTCGGTGAAAGATGTTTCACTGGACCTACAAATTTTTCCCGAGTTTGATGGAGATGACGTCACCTTTCTCACCGCCAAGCCTGGTCAGGAAGGCGCATCCAAAGTTTCCCTGCAATTGGGCTCAATCACGGACCGGCAGGTAAGGGAAACCTCCAAAACACACAATTCCGAAGACGTTTCTATCGAATCGGTCGAAGACATCGATGATCAGACCAAAAAGGAACTGCGCAAAATCGGAGTTACAAGCATTAACGACTTTAAAAAAACCGAGCCGGTGGTAAGAAACCGTGTCAAGAATGTTAATTATCAAAAGCTGGCCAATATCATCAATAAGTCGCGCAGAGGTAAAAACTCGCCTCTTATACGGAATGTATCTCTCTCCAAATCCGGAGATCAAACAATACTCAATCTCACTGGTGAACATCTGGTGTTAAACCAGGAATTCAAGCCTGTGGCAAAAATTAACAATAACAATGTAAAGGTTATTGAAGCTTCAGAGCGACATGTTTCGATAGATGTGGGTGGACACGAACTGTCCTCCTCCAACGAAGTTATGATCGCCTTCGATCCCTATGCAATTTATACAATGAACTTAAAGAATTAGCCATGAAGAATAGACTGACCGCACTTCAGAAGGAAATGACCAGAACTGCCCCTTCAAACAAAGGCAGCAATCAAACTCCTTATATGTTTTCAAAGAACGAAGTTGTTATCAGCTTCAAGGATGGCGTGAATCAAAATGCCGTTACCGATTACTCTTTAGGCGTGCTCAAGGATGTACTTAAGGCCGCCAAGCTTTCCAAGGCTACTATTTCAGATACGGAAAGGACTCCAGCTGAACAAGCAGCCATTATGTACCGCAATCTGGAAAATAAGGGTGCTGAACATCAGCTCAAACTCTATGGCCCTACTGGTGATTCGGTGATTAATGTTTATTCCAAGTTAAAGGCTGAGGAGAAGACACGCGCACAAATTATCGCGGCCATGGAGAAGACCATCATAGAAAAAGGCAAGAGCAAGGTCTCTTCCCATATGAAAGATTTTTCTGAGGTCAACGTAATTGATATCGCTCCATCCTCCATAACCGATCATGATGCCTTCGGCAAAGCCCTTAAAGCGGAAACAAGAATTTCTAAGTTTCACCTCTACCCTGCTGACACTTCCTATCATGTGGAGATCCCGCAGAACCCAGTAGTGGCCCAATCCATTCGCGAACTCAGCGACAGATTAAATGGAAGTGGGTTCTATGACGATTTATCAGTCATTGACCTTAGCTATGATTCGGAATCTTTCGAGGCTGATCAAGGCAATGAAATGGCCACAGATGCTCTCAGTGAATTATCCGAATTTCTGAGCATGGATGATCGGGAGCAGTCTGAGGAAATGGGCAGTTTTGTGCTCAAAAACAATGAATACGTCTACGATGACGGAGACAAGCCCTCACTACGCAGTTCAAGATCGAGCGGACCGAAGGATTATATCGACACCGGAAGAGGTGGTTCGGGTAAGGAACAATTTGCCAAACTAAAGGACGATGCCGACTTGGCAAGTGACCGAGTAGATCGGGTTTTGGAAAGGGAGGAAACTGCCGATAATGGTAACAAAGCAGTATTGGCACAAGAAGCTTTGGACTTTGATAGTCTCGAGGATGAGTCAACTGCACCTGTCAGTGCGCAATCCAAAGATGAGGATGATTTCGCCAAGGATTTGCAGGCAATTCTTTCCGGTGAAAAGGTTTATGATGCTGAATCCAAGGATATGGTAGAGCGTCAACCGGAACAAGTTACGCTGGATGGAGAGGATAAGGCTCCTGCCGCAGCGCCTGCTCCTGCAAAAGACAAAGAAGAAACTAACGAGGACCCACATAGTGTTTTTGACCAAATCAGTGACAACAGGGCCCAACAAGCTTCAGCTTTCAAAACTGGAACTGAAGAGGAATACATCAACTTCGAATTGCTGGATGGGGAACCTCCCCTTACCGAATCGCTCAGTAAAACCCAAGTGGTGAATATTGAGGTGCTGGAAAAGCCTGTTTTTGACTCAGACGACAATGGATTCATTCCGCAAAGAGCAAGTCACGTCAGTGGTGAACTAAGGGCCAGCAGCGTAAGTGAAATGCTTCAGAAAGTGTTGGGTCATTTGAAACCTGGCCAAAAAATCGGAACCCTGACCATCAGTGGTCATGGGGCTAAGGGAGATATCTCAATTGGGGCTGGTACCAGCAGCCAGCCAGGATTAATCATCAATGGCAATCGCAGATTATGGAAACCACATTTAGAAAAGTTGAAACCCAAATTCTCAAGCCATGGGGAGTTATTCCTGAGAGGGTGTCATGTGGGTGCCGGCACTGCCGGAAGTCATAAGCTCAAAGAGGTAGCTGATGTAGTGGGTGTCAAAGTAAAAGCACCAACGGGTTATGTCTACTCGAATAGAGAAGAGCAAGGTTCGGTACATCAGGTGGCTATGCCAGGACAACCGGCTCCTGTTCCAATCAAAACACCGACCGAAATTATGGCAGAAAAGAAAAGATCAATGGCAAAAGCAGCGGGTGATTCCTTATTCAGCCATCTTGAAAGTGTGCATTTCTATACGGGGGATTATGTAGGCAATGACATCAATCCCGATCAGGCAACCGTGACTAAAAGCGACCCCTTCTGGCTCAATCTTTTTCAAACCGATTTGTCTGTTGAATCTGCAGACATTGTTAAGGGGCTTTCCGGTAAAGTCAATGGTGTCTTGTTCCTCAAAACAAGCACGGCAGTTGATCAATACAAGGTTTTTGCCGATTTCAACTTTTTGGTTTCCAGTGATTGGTCTACTGTCTATAGTATAGGTTATGGACTCAGGGATGCACTTATCCCGGTTTTCAACCCTGATCTTGCCCTCAACAGTTCAGATGAGATTGTCGAAGATTTAGGTACGAAAACCGAAATCGACATCACCGTCATTGACCATAATAATGATGGTTATTTGGGAGGAACCGCCCTCTTCACACTCGGTGAGTTGCGTGCGTCCAGTATTAAAGACATGGTGGATAAGATTCTAGCCAAACTGGGTACTGGTCAGAAAATTCGAAAACTGACCATTGTTGGGCATGGCAATAAAGGCATCATTGTCATGGGTAGTGCCAAAAAACTGAAGAGCAAACAATACATTAATAGCAACGAGGCCGAATGGAAACCGGAACTGTCCAGACTGAAAGGTAAGTTCAGTGCTAATGGGGAAGTATTCCTTAGAGGTTGTAATACCGGGGCCGGGGCCAAAGGCAGCGCTAAGCTCAAGAAGATAGCCGATATCATTGGAGTGAAAGTATCCGCACCAACCGGCAAGGTGTATCCATTGTCTGAAGAAAGTGGTTCAAAGCATCAGGTGGCGCACCCTGGGAAGCCAGCTCCTACCCCAATTGCTACGCCATCGGAAGTGAAGAAAAGCAAACTCTCAAAGGCAAAAGCCCTATCCCCTATGAATGTAGACAGCATTAAGAAAATATCCATCCATCCATCAGGGGTAGATGAGATGCCTGGAGATTCGAATCAATTCCTATTGCAGGAAGAAGATGCCTCCTTTATCAAGTCTTTTGTTGAAGGTATTGAGTTCGGGCAGAAAGAAGATGCTTCCAAATTGGCATCCATAATTGATGCTGAAGTACATCTGCAATCAGCTCAGGGCGTAAAAGTTTACCAGGTCTTCAACAACTTCGATCTTATCGCTGTGGGTGACGACTGGTCTAATGCCTATAGTATTAGTCACGATCTAAAAAGCATGTTGATGGAAGCCCTGGGTCTGGAAGATGACGGTATTAATCAGAGCCCTGCAAATTCTTAAAGGTGAAAAAAGGGAGTCTCTTCATATTACAACAAGATGTTCAAAGGCAAAAAGCCGGACATTTACCTCATGAAAAGGTGGGCCAATCGGATGATTTGGCCTATGAGGTGAGGTCTGGCTTCTTTGATGATCTCAGCATAATTCAACTGGACTACCCCGATGCACCGGCCTCAGAATCTTTTTCCATGTTCAACGAACCTCTGGAAGAAAACCACGAGCCACCTTCGCAATTTGATGTTGAAGTATTTGAATCCATGGACCTTGG
The DNA here is from genome assembly GCA_029262895.1 of Roseivirga sp. Lineage (GTDB taxonomy): Bacteria > Bacteroidota > Bacteroidia > Cytophagales > Cyclobacteriaceae > Roseivirga. Next base: position 5,940 of record JAJCYM010000088.1, on the reverse strand, counting down.
TGATGATTTCAGCGATGTCATTGACGATAGTATTGATGATCAGATGGATGAGTTCTTTGATTCAGGAAAACAGAAATTCAATGAGCAAAGAGATAAAATGAGGGGTTCAATCAATGAAGAGCACATTGAATCTCCCTCTCCTAGGCCCCAAACAAGGTCTAAAAGTGTCGAAGAGTTAAATCCCATAGACCCAAACGATCCTCACAGGATGTTTGAGGAGATCAGCAATAATATGGCAAGAAATAAGGCCATAAGCCTTGGTGATTTTTCACTAGGAAGAACTTTTGATGACAATCAGAAACCCATTATCAGTGAAGAAGAGCTCAACCAAGACTTCGACCTGATGAATGATCAAGAAGAAAACGAAAAACCATAGAAATTAAAAAGTATAAATCATGAGAAACAGAATTCTATCAATCCAACAAGAGCTTCGCGAGCCTACCCGTGCTATGGGAGCTTCTGTCATTCGAAGCAAAAAGAGAAATGCATCTCGCCTATTTGGGGAAAGCATTGCCGGTGCACAAAGCAAGAAGGAACACGATAAATACCTTATTGTTACCGGTCAGTTGATTCAGAGCGGATCACCTGTAGCCGGTAAACCGGTCGAATTAGTCGGTCTGTTCAACGAAACAGGACATCCAAAGTCCTTCTCTCATTATATATCCTCAGATACCACCGATAAAAAGGGGTATTTCAAGATGGCATTGAAGCATGATTCCTCCGGCACCATTGACATCGCAGCCACTGGCCTGGTCAAAATAAAGGTTGATGGCAACGAATACTATCTGAAACCAAAACCAATGGCGGATGTGACGCATATGCTGTCCATTATTTTCCCAGGCAGTCTCAAGGCAGCCATTCTGAAATTCTTGAAAGTGAGGAATCCTGCTGTTCTGATATCGGTGAACTTTATTGGATTGGCCACAGGTCAACAAGTGAAGTTGCCATAAATACTGCTGGCCGTGCTGTAGCGGGATCACTATTACGCAAACCTGTTTAAACTATACAATCATGAGAAATCGTTTTTTATCTCTGGAGGAGGACCTTCAATCTACTGAGCAGACAGTGAGCAGTGCCTCGAGTATTCTCAACCAGAGAAGACTTATTGGTACTGCTATGAATACCAATTACTACTACATACCTGTAGTTGGTAGAATCCTACTAAAAAATCAGGGACCAATAGGTACCCCAATCAAGGGAAAGGGGCCTAAAGGAAAAGGAAAGAAGGGAATTAAGGTAGTTTTTGATCATTTCACCGACAATTCCGGTGCACAGGTTTCACACACCACTTTCCGTGGAAGGAATGAATTCATCACTAATCAGCATGGCCAGTTCTTTGTCGCCTTTGCCATGAGTAGAGGGCATAAAATGAGTATTCCAATGGGCACTGCGCACTTAAAAATCTATCTCCCAGGAAAAACCAAGCCGCTCAAACAAAGTGTTCCGTTGGGTTTACCCGAGGCCAGGAAACTGAACCTTTTGAACGTTCACTTCCCAACTCCGCCTCCGTCCAAATTGAGTTCGCAGCAATGGGTGTACAGCAGACTGGGGATATTGTCCCAATCTATTCAGTCTTTCGGAGCCAGCCATCTCACGGAATTTCTTGGCATTTGGACTATCCGATTGCCTTAGTATATAATACTTACTCCCGAAAGGCATGATTTACGAAAATCATGCCTTTTTTTGTGCATGGGAATTTCACGCAAGTCTATCGAACAGCTTGAACAAGGAGATATCGCCTTAATCGGCATTCCTTTTGACAACAATTCTTCTTTTTTAACGGGTCCGGCCAAAGCTCCTGAGCTAATAATTGATGCCATTAAATCAGACTCAGCGAACTACTTTACAGAAGACTTAAAAAATCTTGATAGACATTCGAGCGTTTTTTGGTGCGGAAATCATTTGGAAAAAGACTACCTGAAATTTGGCCAACCTATTAAACAAATTCTTGGGAAGGGAGCTATTCCCTTTACATTGGGTGGTGATCATTCTATTACCTATCCGGTGATGATGGCTATGGCCGAAAAGTATTCCAACCTGAGTATCCTCCACTTCGATGCACATTGTGATCTGTATGATGAACTTGACGACAACAAACATTCGCATGCCTGTCCCTTCGCAAGGATTATGGAAAATGGGTTGGCCGAAAATCTTACGCAGGTCGGGATTAGAACCCTAAATACGCATCAAAAGCAGCAAGCAGAAAGGTTTGGAGCCAAGATTACCCAGATGAAGGACTGGAGGCCTGATATGAAATTTGAAATTGATGGGCCGGTATATATCTCCTTTGATATTGATGTCCTCGACCCGGCATTTGCTCCCGGGGTTTCTCATCATGAACCAGGGGGTTTCTCAACCCGTGAGATTATTTCCATGATTCAGAGCCTGGATTTAAATATTGTTGGTTTGGATGTAGTGGAGTATAATCCAGAGCGCGATATCAATGGAGTTACAGCAATGGTTGCAGCCAAAATTGTTAAAGAGTTTCTTTCAAAACTGCTTTAAACATTATCCTCCATATAGGGTCTCCCAGGGGCCGGTTATTGCGAGGGTATCACCATTTACCTGAATGTTTACGAAAAGCGTTTTACCAGATGGCGAAAAAGTGAGCCCGGCAAATTCCGACCTGGAGCTCACATTACGAGCGAAATTATATAACTCACCCTCTTTGTTGATTCCACGAATATGATTTGATTGACTGTTGTCTTCACATAGAATCACATCCCCCCAAGGAGCAATTGTCAGATTATCACACATATGAAGCACCGTTTTATCTTCTGATTCAGCGTAGAGTTCAAGAGTACCCGGTTGATCTTTTTCGGCTTCGGTACCTTCCACCACTGAAGGTTGATAACGGAAAACTTGTCCGTATTTTTCAGGCCCACCATTGGTACAGGCAAAGAATAATTCACCATCTCCAAACCAAATGCCCTCACCTCGAGCAAAACGTGCAGCACCAGATTCAAACCCCCTATATCTCAGGTCGTCTTTAAGAGATTCTACATCATTCATGTCAATCCATTCCACTTCAAGATTTTGACGGACTTGGACGGTTTTATCATCCCAGTTTCGGGTGTCCAATTTTGGTTGAGCCTTAATCGCAAGTGCCTGTAGTTTGCCCCCTTTAAGCAGTTCGCCTTTTACATTAGGAATGTATCGATAAATGAGTCCATCAGGCCGATCCTCGGTTTCATATACTATACCGGTTCTTGGGTCAACGGCCACGGCTTCATGATAAAAACGACCCATTGCCTTGATGGGCTGAGGCTGAACGGGGCCATCTGCTAAAGCTGGCACCTCGAAGACGTAACCATGGTCTTTTTCAAGTTCATCGTTTGCCAGGCTTACGTTCTCCTCGCAAGTCAACCAGCTATTCCATGGTGTGACACCTCCTGCACAATTACGATTCGTACCTGCAAGACTCAGGTATTCTTTTTCTACTTCTTGAGACTCCTCATTATAAATCAATGTACTGGTGCCACCCAATGCTGGTTTTTGTTTATTTCCAAGGTCATAGACCAGGTCAGCATCGATTTGATCGATCAATTCGTTTTGAAGACCAAAAGGGCTGTCACTGGAATTACCCGGGCTATTTTCATGGTTCCGTACCAAAATAACACGTCCATTGGCACCTGCAAAGGCACCCATTCCATCAGGACGTCCTGGCACAAAAAAACCATCGGACATTTTATCACCTGACTTGGAAATCACTTTGTAGCTAAATCCATTTGGAAGGTCGAGATAGCCATTCGGGTCTTTTATAAGCTCTACAAGCCCTTTGGCTTTTTCATTATTTTCAGAACTCATGGTACATCTGGACAGTGCCAGAAATCCGAGACTAACAATGGAGGATTTCTTTATAAATTCCCTTCTTGGGTTGGTTGGTTTACTCATTTAGGTAGGCTTTCAACGATTTCACACAAGTACAAATATTATTACCTCCGAATCGCTTTGATAAAGACATCAATATTATCCGGCCGGCCATTAACGTAACTAATTCTGACTTTTCCATCATCGGTCATGTCGATTCGCCCTGGAATCGAATTGGCCGTCAGCATCCAGCCTTCAGGGAGTACCACGGTATTGCGGTTTCGCCCAAAACTCCTGTCCCAAATCAGTTGATCCTCCAGAAGCAGGTAGCGATTTGCATCGGTATAAGTTTCTGATATTCTCAACCTCCTTGTTTCGCCTTTCTTGATCGGATCATACCAAATTACCACAGCCTCAGTGTCATCTGTCAGGTTGTTTACTTGAATACCTTTATCGCTTATTGCCTTTCCCGTAAGGGTTTCTACTTTCAACTGCTCACCCGTATCCAGAATGATTGCTGATGGCTTGGAAGCCTTGCTCCCGGCCCGAACAATGTTCACATACTTGTCCATACCTTCTCGGGACTCTGTATAATCATGATAGAGGAAAAACGAATTGGTTTCCGGCTGTTGTAAGAAATAAACGATGTCACGGTCTTGAAAACCTCTTTCCGTCAGGTTATAACTCACCCTGGCTCTGGACTGATCTCGACCTTGAGGACTAGGCTTATAACCTGGCCATGGATTTTCTGTAGGTCGTTTCGCAAACTTCATATTAGCTGCTGGTCTGGCTGTCACTTTGTATGGGACTCCTGCCGGACCATCATTCATAAAGCTTACTTTAATTCGACCATCAGCTTCCTGAATGACTTGTGATGGATAATTGACGGCTGTCAGTTCATATCCTTTGGGCAATACTACTGAGTTTCTTTTGATGCCGAGTGACCGATCAAACACTATCAATCCATCTTGCTCATAATAGCTTTTGACATCTTTATAGGTTTTGTCAATTCTGATTCTGGCTTGGCCTCCCTGAGGTACTGGGCGCGCCAAATCAACCATCAAATATTCTCCGTTTTCACTCGCATTGGAAAGTCCATTTTGTTTAGCCTCTGCACCATCCACTATTTTCCAATTCAATTCTTTTCCACTCATCAGGTCCCAAACTGCATCTACAAGATGGTCACTTCCTACTCTCAAACCATTGAAGTATTTAGTTGCTCCGGCAGTGGTGGCACTGACATCATAAATAATTCTAAAACTCTGACTTGATGGTTCTAAGAGCTCATAGCGGGTATAACTGTCAGTCTGTGTCTGCCTGAATTGTTGTGCGTTCAGGTTTGTAATAAGTAGTGATGTGAGCAGAACAAATGAAAATCGGAATTTCATAATCATTGTTTGTGGTTGATAATGGAAGTTAAAACATTTTCACCTTTGGATTCACTGATCTTTTTAGAGTGGCTGTTTAACCGGGTTTAATTCATTTCACGAAGTTCATCACAGAAAGCATCGATCTCTTTCTCGGTATTATAATAGTGAACGCTGGCTCTGACAATTGCTTCAAGCCCACGCGCAGACATGTCTAAAAAAGTGTTGGCCCTTCCGTTCCAGGAAACGTTAATTCCTTTTGAGAAAAGACATTCCTTAACCTCCTCTACTGTTCTTCCATCCACCGTAAAGGAGACAATGCCGCCTTTTACTTTTCCTATATCATGAATGCAAACTCCCTGAACTCGACTTAATGCTTGTCTGGTGTAATCACCGAGGCTTTGTACTCTTTGCCAGATTTTCTTGATGTCAATCTCCAAAATGTAATCAATAGCTGTTTTGAGTCCGAGGGTACCTGCCCTATTTCCTTCCCAGTTTTCAAATTTTCGGGCATCCTTTCTTATCTCATACTTATCAACCCCGGTCCAATTAGCAGAATGAAGATCTACCCAATATGGCGTAAGTTCATCCATCACCTCCTTATTTACATATAGGAATCCGGTCCCCCGTGGTGCACGTAGATATTTCCTGCCTGTAGCGGAAAGCATATGACATCCTATTTTTCTTACATCCAGTGGATATTGGCCAGCGGTTTGACAAGCATCCAGAAAATAAAGGGCTGAATGCCCTTTGAGTGCCTCAC
>JAJCYM010000087.1 GCA_029262895.1 Roseivirga sp. | reverse complement strand
CTTCTCAAAATGCCATGAAATTGATTACAAGTATGGCACTCATAGCCTTCTTGCTTGCTTTAAGAGTTGCAATTGGAGCTTTAAGGGAGACTTTTCTTGTGCAGCAAACAAAAGATTTTAATAATCGGATTATTGACCGTTTTTATAGTTCACTGCTCAATCTGCCAAAACCTTTTTTCGATACCCGAAAAATAGGTGAATTGGTAGCAAGGTTAAATGATACACAACGTATTCAAAGGGTGATCAGAACTATAGTTGGGAATACTATTATTGATATCATGATGACTGTTGTTTCCTTGGCTTTCCTGTTCTACTATTCATGGCAAACAGGGCTTATCGCTTTAATTAGTTTACCGGTTTATTTTTACCTGGTTTATAGGTTCAATAAGCCGATTGTAAATGCCCAGAAAGAAGTGATGCAAGGATATGCGCTAAATGAAAGCAATTACATCAACACTTTACAAGGGGTTGCTGCCATAAAAAACCACAATCGTGGTGGGGTGTTTAAGAAACTTAATCAAATGATTTATGGAAATTATCAGGAAAAGGCGTTTCGATTGGGTAAAATCAATATCTCACTTTCTCTTATCTCTGGACTTTTTGGAGTAGGCTTTCTGGTGGCAGTTTTGGCATTCACTTCTAGTATGGTGTTTAGAGGTCAGATGATGACAGGAGAATTAATGGCCGTGATTGGTATAGCTGGGTCTCTTTTGCCTTCCATTGCGAGTCTTGCTTTGGTGGCAATTCCAATCAATGAAGCAAAAATAGCATTCAATAGAATGTTTGAATTTGCTTCTACAACGCCTGAATCACCAGGAAATAGAAATGTGGAAACCTTTGAAAGCCTCAACGTCCAGGATTTATCATTTCGCTTTGCCGGCAGAGGACAGCTATTAAAGAATATTAGCTTTGGCATAAGTAAAGGAGAATGTATAGCCATAGTGGGTGAAAGCGGTTGTGGCAAGAGCACATTGGGTCAGATATTACAGAAATTTTATTCGAAGAGCGGAGGTAGTATTCTTGTCAACGGTCAGCTATTATTGGATGAGATCAACACTGAAGACTGGAGAAATATAACCGGTGTGGTGCCTCAAGAAATATCGATCTTTAATGGAAGCGTTATAGACAATATTCTACTTGGAGAGACTAGTGAAATTGAAGATCTTATTTTATTCTGTCAACGTTATGGTTTCGATAAGTTTATTAATGAATTGCCTCAAGGTTTTGCCACCGTGTTAGGTGAAACTGGTATTAATCTTTCCGGCGGGCAGAAGCAGATTATCGCAATGATCCGGGCACTCTATAAGAAACCTCAATTATTGATTTTGGATGAATTCACCTCTGCTATGGACCGTAAAACTGAAAAGTTCATTCTGACTTTGCTCAAAAAATTAAAAAATGAGATGGCCATTATCTTCATTTCTCACAGATTACATAGCCTGGCCACATTGGCAGATGAGATTTGCGTAATAGAAAACGGTACGGTTGTTAGCAGTGGATCGCACACCACTCTGATGCAGAGCTCAAATTTTTACAGCGATTTTTGGGCTGAATTACGTCAAACGACTTCCTGAAATTCCAATATTTAAGTATTAGAGTTGCCCATTAGCCCACGAGATTTAATATTACCTACTGAAGAAAAGACTTCACAGTTGCAGGGCTTTTCTTTTTCTAATAATTGTCAGAAAAATTACAAATAATTTAAGATGATATGATAATTTAATCATTCTTAATAGACCTCAACTTTACTAAAAAATGACCAAAGCATTTCTGTGCACGCTTGCCCTTATGGGCTCTATTTCTTTGGGGGTCCAAGCCTATCAGACCAAGCAGACCATAACATCTGACACCTTAACTGCCCGTTTACACTTTGCCAAAGGAAATTCACTAAGAGCCTCTCAAGTTTTCGACCAAGCTAAAACGTTCTTTGACAGAGCATCCAAAATGTACCAAAAACATCAATTATGGGAACCATACCTGACCACGGAGAACAAAGTGGTCGAAATGCTAGTGAGGGGCTCCCGAGAACAAGAGGCCTTGAAACTTGTCAATAACGTAATCCAATTGAGTAAAGAAAAACTGGGAGAGCAGAGCCCTCAATTTGCCGAGGCCCTATACTACAAAGGAGATATTCTCAGTGTACTCGGAAAGTATCAGGAAGCAATTGACTTCATCGGTCAAGCCTTGAATCTATTTGAGGATTTATATGGTTCAACACATCAGCAAATAGGACGGTGTTTTCAGCAATTGAGCATTGTTTATATGACATTGGGCAGTTTTGACAAAGCTCTAAAGTATGCTAACAAACAACTTGCCGTTTCCAAAGAACTGAATGGCTCAATTAGCCCTCTTGTTGCCCAATCGTTCTCAACATTGGCTGGACTCTTTCAACGAAAAGGTAATTTGGATTCGACCATTTATTATACAGCAGAGGCTCACGAATTGCTGAAACAACTATATAAGGATAAGAACCCTTATGAGCAATTATTCTCCCATAACCTTGGTGAATTGAATAGAGAGCTTGGAAACTACGATCTCTCGTTGGAATACCATGCTCAATCTCAAAGGATTCTTCAGAAATTAAATAATAGAAATCAAAACTTGTTCTCGAGTTATTCAGCTATAGGAGGAGTCTATCATAATAAAAAGTTGTTAGACAGTGCTTGGAATTACTATGAGAAAGCTTTGCAAGTAGCTGAGGAACTGGCGGATGGACCGCATCTCAACAAAGCACTGATCTATAATAACATGGCCCTGGTACTAGAAGATCAGGAACAATTCGACCGATCAATCGAGTATTTTAATAAAGGGCTCAGTATCGAGCGGCTTTTGGGAACAAAAGAAAACCACCCAAGTATTGCTCGAATTTATGCAAACCTGGGGAACGTATATAAGAGAAAAAATGAGCTCGAAAGAGCACATGATTATTATACTTTGGGACTAGCAATTCAAAAACAACGGGGAGATAGTCTTTTAATCAAACATGGAATTAAAAACTACTTCCTGGTAAGAAGTTATTACCTCTTGGCAGAGCTTTATAGTGTCAAAGGAGAGTTTGAAAGAGCGCTTCATTACAGCCAACAATCATTATTCTATAATGTGAAGAACTTCTCGGATACGGTGAATTTGAGTGAAAACCCGATAAACTTTTCTGCCTATTATGCAGACTATTATTTACAGACACTCGCTTTAAAAGCTTCTGTTTTTAAGTCGAAATACAAAGCCTCACGATCCTCTGAAGATTTAATAAATTCACTGAAGGCTTACAACCTTGCTTATGCACTGGTCAGCCATCTTCGCAAATCAAAATTGACCTTATCCGATAAGGTCAATTTGGGTGAAGATGTACACAAAATCAGTGAAGAAGCAATAGCAATATGTTTATCTCTATATGACCTGACCGGAGATATCATCTATAAGGCGAAGGCCTTTGAATTTTCGGAAAGGAACCTGGCATACCTGGTGCAGCAAAGTATCAATAACTCAGAAGCCAAATTCTTTGCTAATATCCCAGAGGCTTTAACCAGAAAGGAAGAACGTCTGAGAGTAGACAAATCTTTTTACCAATCAAAATTGCTGGGAGTTTTAAATGGTGACACGAGACGTGAAACAGAGGACAAACTCTTTGAAGTTCACAGGTCTTACGATGAGCTGGTCAACAGCTTTGAAAGCGATTATCCGGCATATTACCAGTTGAAGTATGATTTGAGTGTGTCGTCTGTTAAAGAGATTCAGAAGAGACTCAAGCCCAACGAGTTATTATTGGAGTTTTTTAGAGGTGATAGTAGCCTATTCGCATTTGGCATTACAAATCAGGCATTCGAAATATTGGCAATTGACAATTTTTCCCAAGTGATTGGAGCAGCGTTAGAACTTCATTATGAAATGACCGGGAGAAACTGGTCGAACGAAGGTGCGCCTCAACGATTTGCTTCAAACGCTAATTTGTTATTTGAACAACTTATAAAACCTGTGCTAAAAAGATTCAATGAAGACCGGATAACGAATTTAATCATAGTGCCTGATGGAGAATTAAGTTATGTCCCATTTTCTGCTCTATTGACTAGTTCGACTAAAGCAATACAGGGATTTAGAGATTTGCCCTACTTAAGTAAACAGTTTGTTGTCAGACAGAATTACTCAGCCACGCTTATGGTCAGAAAAGAGGCCAAAGGCCGAAGGTTTTCTAATCACTCTGTACTTGGTGTTGCACCCGCTTATGAATCCCTTAATTCGGCAGAGAGTGCAAGGCCGGCAAAGTTCAGAGATAATATTGGGCCTTTGAAGTATAATGTGGAAGAGGTAAGAACCATAGTTGAAAGTTTTGAGGGGAGGGCTCTTTTGGGGAATGAAGCACTTGAATCTGCATTTAAGCAACAGGTAAACCGATATCCCATCGTGCATATTGCTGCCCATGCCCTGATTGATGATGAAATACCGATGAACTCGAAACTAGTCCTTACTCAAGAGAAAGACAGCATCGAAGATGGATATTTGCATGCTTTTGAACTCTACAATATGCGATTGACTCCTGAATTGGTGGTGTTAAGTGCCTGTAATAGCGGAGATGGCAAGTTGAGAAGAGGGGAAGGCCTGATGAGTCTTTCCAGAGCCTTTGCATATGCGGGAGTGCCGAGTATGGTCATGAGTCACTGGCAAGTCGATGATCAAGCCACTTCTAAATTGATGAAGCTTTTTTACGAGCAATTAGCAATGGGAGAGGGTAAGGCAGATGCTTTGAGAAATGCACAACTGGCCTTTTTGGAAACTGCTTCTGCAGCAAATACTCATCCATTTTATTGGGCAGGATTCTCATTGGTTGGAGATTCATCTCCATTAACTAAAAAAGGACAATATACTTTCCGCTATATTTTAATAGCCCTCATTGGACTACCTCTCTTAGTATTTCTTTTAAGAAAGCGAAGACCTACATAATCCAGCGTACCCTCAACGGAATTCTTATTACACACTGATCAACCATAAGAGAGAGTTTTAAAGCTATTTGAAATGCAATTTCATTCCTTCATGACTGGCCTTAAAACCGAGTTTTTCGTAAAAATGAATGGCCTCCGGCCTTTGCTTGTCTGAGGTTAGTTGAAGAATATGTGCCCCTTTCTTTTTGGCTCTGTTGATAGCCCATTTGATAAAGGCCTCACCGACACCTTTCCCTCGTTGATCATCCCTGATTCTGACCGCTTCAATTTGTGCCCGAATACCTCCCTGGTAGGTAAGGTATTGAATGAAGCTGAGTTGTAGGGTGCCAATGATTTCGCCATCTTCATTTTCAACCACCATAAGCTCCTGATTCTTATCCTGCAGAATGGCGTCAAAGGCTTTCAGGTATGTCTCAGGAAGAGGGTTCTGCAAATCCTCTCGGAGCTTGCCCAGTTTATCATTGGCCAAAAGCCCAACCACAAAGGGCAAATCAGATTCTCTTACTTTTCTAAATTCTAATGGCATATTATAGAACGTTTTCAAAAACACTAATCAAAGCCTCAACTTCTTCCATAGTGTTATAATGTACAAAGCTTACCCTCACCGGACCGCCTTTCTCAACAAGGCCCAAGGCTTCCACAATCTTCTTGGCATAAAAATCGCCATAACGGATTCCTATTTTATAAGGGTCCACCTTCTCAACAATATCAGGACTGCTCATGGTATCATGATGGAAGGCTATTGTAGCTACGCGTTTGTTGCGGTCTCCATTCGGAACACCGATCACTGTGATATCATCTCGGCCGTTGAGGTATTCTATAAGCCGATTACTGAGTTTTTCTTCATGTTCAGCGAAAAGGTCAAAGGTCTTGGCGTACTTCTGTTGATCATAAATATCAGCGTTCTCAGGATAATGATGATCATGCACTTCTTGTAGATAATCAGTTAAACCAGACATGCTATATGTCATTTCAAAATTCCTATTACCAGGTTGGATTTTGTAAGGCACCTGATCAATAAAGTAGTGATTGATACCAGCCATCTCCTCCAATAAATGTAGTTTACCGTACATCAATGCACAATGCGGTCCATAGACCTTATAGCAACTAAAAACATAAAAATCCACGTCCCAAGCCTGGACATCAACTAATCGATGGGGAGCCAGGGCCACACCATCCACACTAAACAGAGCGCCTGCTTCGTGTACCACCTTTGATATCTCTGCCACAGGATTTATGGTGCCTAGAACATTAGAAGCATGCGTGATAGTGACCAGCTTGGTTTTATCGGTAATCAGGGCTTTAAGGTCATCTATATCGAGCTCAAGTGTTTCCAGGTTTACCTCCCAGAATTTCACGACAATCCCTTTGTCTTCAAGATCAGTCCAGGGAGAAGAATTGGCCTCATGTTCTGAATTGGTAGTAATTACCTCATCACCAGGCTGCCATGCTTTGGAAAGCGTCAAGCTCAATATCCTGAGCATCATGGTGGAGGAAGGTCCCATCACGATTTCTTTTGGATCAGCAGCGTTGACCAGTTTTGCCAACTCTGCCTGAGCGTAGTCTACTCTTTCTCCCGCCTTTTGTGAGATCTCATAGGAAGCACCGTGCTGGACATCATAGTTCAGTAGGTATTCTGATAGTTTATCGACAACTGGTTTAAGGGTTTGAGAACCACCGGCATTATCCATAAATACAAAGCCGTTTTGTAGGGCGGGGAAGTAGCTTCTTACAAAATCAAGGTCCAGGGTAGGTTGAGTCATAGTCTTCTATTCAAGGGCGTGAATATAAGAAAGGGCAGGAGATGTGGCTAGGGTTAATTTATTTTCGGTCGTCATCCTGAGCAGAGCGAAGGATCTCATTAATAGTACAACCGATAATTTATTGAGAGTCCAGGTTTCTTGGAGATGACGTACTAACGGTTTTTTGAAATGAGCGAATCAATCTCCATGTACCGCTCCTTAATCAATGAAAGTCCAAAAGCCGCAGCGGCAGCCGAGAAAACGGAATAGTCTAGCGGGCCTTTAATTCCAGAAGTGAAAGTCATTGATAGCCCAAATACAAGAAGCAACAAACCGCTTACTTGAGCCGATATTTTCGTCTTTAAGCCTAATATTAAGAAGATACCCAGCACGGCTTCCAGAATAGTGACAGACCAGCCTAGGGCGGGAAGTATGGAATCAGGTACCCATGGAACTAAGGTGCTTGTGTAGGTTAGAAAAGTATCAAAATTTCCCCAGGCGGAGACGTCAGCGGACCACATGCCGAGACGATCTGCAACTGCGGAAATAAAGCCAATGCCCAAGGAGACCCGGATGAAGAGTTTAATCCATTGAATTTTCATAGTTGTTGGGTTTAAATGATTCCTGCACGAATATAAGAAAGGCAGCCGATGGGGCTGCCCTTAATTTAACCGTCTTCGTTTGTGTCCTCACAAACGAACTGGATATGATTTTCTGAGCGCTCTGTTTTCAAGAAAGATGTTTGTGAAGACACAAACATCGGCCCAATATCCCCTAAGCTATTTAGTCTCCTCTCGACCATCAGCATGAAGTGCGAAACGCCCTCGGTCCTTGCCATGGGTATGATCATGACTTGGCCAGGGCCATCCTCCAAACTGAGTGCGTTGATAGTCCTGCATAGCCTGCTGGATTTCCGTATTCGTATTCATCACAAATGGACCATATTTAGCCACGGGCTCACCAATAGGCCTACCCTGCAAAAAGAGCAACTTTGAGGTTTGATCTCCATTGACAAGAGTAGTTGGCATATCCGCTTTGGTCTGAATTGTTTTTCCATTTCCAACTTCTTGTCCGTCTAATCTTAGGCTGTCCCCTTCATAATAATATAGAGCCCGATTAGCCTGGTCTGAAGCCAAAGGCATTGTCCATTCTGCATTGGGGGCCATCTCGATTGTCCAAACGGCCACCTCATTATAAGGATTAGCGGCCCACGAATCAGGGGCAGGAGCATCGATATCATAGTCACCAAGCTTGCCTGTAATGACATTTACCTTAGTGATGTTGCCGTTTTCATCCTTATTTTCAAAAACAGGAATGTTTTCATGCCATAACATGGCAAAATGTGGTTCAACCATTTTCCCTTTACGAGGCAGGTTTAACCAAATTTGGAAGAGCACCAATGGATTTTCCTCCTCTTCTTTTAGCAGCGGAAACATCTCACAATGTTGAACACCTTTGCCGGCTGTCATCCATTGCACGTCACCGTCACCAAATCTACCGGCAGCACCAAGAGAGTCGGAGTGATCCACCAACCCTTTTTCGGCTATAGTGATTGTCTCGAAACCTCGATGAGGATGCGATGGAAAGCCAGGAACGGTTTGTCCATGATACATACTAAAACCATCTTTCCCTCCAAAGTCAGAACCCAGGTTTCTTCCTTCAAGTGAAGCCAATGGCCTCATTTGCCCATCACCCTTTGGGTAATCATCCTTGTGAAAAGCACAAAAAAGAAACGGGTCTAAAGTTTCCCATGGGAAACCAAGTGGCTTTACATTGATTATTGAATTGTTCATTTTATTTTCCTTTCTAACTATTTCTGAATCCTTTTAGAACGTCATCCTCAGCTTGACTGGGGATCTCCTTAGCTAATCATCGGTACTATAATGAGATCCTGAAACGAGTTCAGGATGACAGGTACGCAACATAAACATGTACATACATATAATTAGTTCCCTGCCTGGCTTATTGTTCAAAACCTGTCCAACCTGGTCCTCTAACCGCTCTTCCAGGTTTCTTACCAGTATGATTTCCGTTTTTCAACACCTGTTTGCCATTGACAAAAACATGTACCATACCAGTGCTATACTGATGCGGTTTATCAAATGTCGCGTGATCTTGAATCTCGTTCGGGTCAAAGATGGCAATGTCGGCATAGTAGCCAACTTTAAGCGCACCTCTACTTCTGATTTTGAGGTTGGTGGCAGGCAGGGTAGTCAATTTGTAAATCGCCTCTTCCAGGGAAATGATTTTTTCATCACGAACATATTTGCCAAGTAGTCTTGCAAAGTTGCCATATGCCCTGGGGTGAGTGCTGGACTCTAAAAAGACACCCTCTGTAGCCAGAGAACCCGCATCAGAACCGAAGCTCATATATGGCAGAGCAATCTGCTTCTTTACATTTTCTTCGGACATCAGGAAATAAACTACCTGCACCCGACTTCCATCCTGCCAGACTAAGTCCATCGCAGTTTCTTCCGGGGACTTACCTCGCATTTTGGCTACTTCACCTAGTGTTTTTCCTGTAAGGTATTTTAGTGAATCGTTTTTGAATCCCACCAGCAAACATTTTTCAGGAGTGCCTGCGGCATAGAGTAGGTTTTCCCATTCATCTGTTGGAGTGGTCATTTCTACCTTGAGCCTTTCCCTTATTTCAGGGTCTTGCAGCCTCTTGGCCCATTCATCATATCCACCTTCCTGCACCCATGGGGGCATAGCTGCATCCAAACCGGTAGAGCCTGCAGTATAGGTGTACATATCGGTGGTGATTTGCAGTCCTGCGGCCCTGGCACTATCAATTTTGGCAAAAGCCAAATCCATCTTATGCCAATTGTCCGCACCACTGGCTTTAAGGTGGTAAATTTCGGCCGGTAGCCCTGCTTCACTGGAAATACGCATCAATTCATCAATGCTCTCCAAAAACCGATTCCCCTCGCTTCTCATATGGGATATATACATTCCCCCATATTCGGCTGCTATTTTGCAGATTTCAATTAGCTCTTCAGTGCTGGAGTAGAATGCGGGCGCGTAGATCAATGAAGATCCAATACCCAAGGCACCTTCTTCCATGGCTTGGCGAGTAAGCATTCGCATAGCATCTAATTCCTCGGCAGTAGGAGGACGGTTTTCATAACCAATGGTATAAGTGCGCAACGTGGTCGCTCCTAAAAACGAAGCCACATTGGTGGAAACACCCTTTTTCTCAAGGTATTCAAGGTATTCACCCAAAGTTTCCCATTCCACTTTATCGCCTTCCTCTTCTATTTCTTCCTTTGCCTGAGCACTTAATGGTCCCATGGAAGTACCCTCACCAAAAACTTCAAGCGTGACCCCTTGCCGAATATCACTTTGACTTTTACCATCGGTAATTAAGGAGTTGGTTGCCCAACTGAGCATATTGATAAAGCCGGGAGACACGGCCAGGCCCGTGGCATCTACTTCTCGTTTAGCCGTGAAGCCCGAGAGATTACCCAAGGTGTCAATTACATCGCCCTTGATGCCGATATCTGTTTGGATGGGGGTATTGCCAGAACCGTCATAGACGGTACCGTTTCTGATAATGACGTCATAGTCTTTGGAACAAGACGAGAGAATAAGAATTGAGCAGAGGAGTACAACTAACTTTCGCATAGGGTTGATTGAAATGAGAATGAATTTAATCAAATAAGCAGAGTACGTTTTAGCAATTTTTAACAAGCCGTTGATCAAAAAGGACAGGAGGTTAGTCTAATTTGAGTGTAACTTTTTGAAACAAAGGTCAATAGTTCGTAAAAAACCGCAAAAGCGAATCCCATAAAGTCGCTGAGGTATGAGTAATAAATCGATCCAATCCCCGCTCATATTAAAATCTATATATACCATTTAAATAAGTCAGGCTTGAAATAGCAACTTTGACTAAGACTGATTCGTCTAAAATTCATAACCTTTCAACCCGGTTTATGCAATAGAGGTCGTAATGAGGGTGTAAATCGCAATGAATCAGGATTTTTGGCTTTGAAAGCATAGCACCGCTATGGTGAAAAGACAAATGAAGCGAAGCGACTGATTCGAAGCGAGTTACGTCCGTAATAGAAATTCTATTACATGATCCGGGTTCAAGGAATGAAGGGTTATACGTGATGTTTCCCGCCTCATTGATGGGAAATGACCACTTATGTAATTAAATTCAAGCTATGCTCAAATTATGAGCAATTTATTCAATGGAAAGGTCAACAACTGCCTTTGAATTAATTCAATTGTTTAACTAAAAAGGAGGTTAATTTGAAACGAAGAGATTTTGTACAAGTGGCCGGACTGGGAGCAGGCGCCTTATTGGTGCCTTCCTATATGATGGGAAATCCTATTTCGGTCGAAGCGCTAATGGATCCGATTATGGACAATGCGCAGAAAAAGACTATGGCAGACATAGCACTCAACTCTGCCCGATCGCTGGGTGCGAGTTATGCTGACGCCAGGATTGGTCGGTATCTGAACCAATTTGTTTTCACTCGAGAAAAGACAGTTCAAGGCGTCCAAAACACCGAGTCGTTCGGTATGGGCATTCGGGTAATCGCCAATGGAACCTGGGGCTTTGCCTCAACTACGGATGTTTCACCGGATGGCATTAAAAAGGCGACAGGTCAAGCCGTTGCCATTGCCAAGGCAAATTCAAAAATCCAGACTGAGCCTGTAAAACTTGCTCCGGTGCAGGGCCATGGTGAGGTTTCATGGAAAACCCCATTGGAAAAAGACTTTAGAGAGGTGCCTATTGCGGATAAAGTAGACTTACTCCTAAGTGCTAATGCAGCAGCCATGGACAATGGAGCTAACTTTGTTAACTCCGCATTGTTCCAGGTGAATGAGCAAAAGTATTTTGCCTCAACGGATGGTTCCTATATCGATCAGGATGTTCATAGGATTTGGCCTACAATTGGTGTTACAGCCATTGACCAAAAAGCAGGGAAGTTTAAAACCAGACAAGGTTTGAGTGCTCCTGTAGGTATGGGCTTTGAGTATATGGATGGAAAAGCCTCCGAGAAAATTAAAGGTGCGGGCGACTTAATGCTTTATAAGAAGAGCTACGACATTGTTGAAGATGCCACTGCGGCAGCAAAACAAGCGAAGGAAATGCTCACCGCAAAATCAGTTGAGCCAGGCAAATATTCTGTGATTCTGGAGCCAAATCATTTGGGTCTTACCATTCACGAATCAGTAGGGCATCCGCTCGAATTGGATAGGGTACTGGGCTATGAAGCCAACTATGCTGGAACAAGCTTTGCCACTTTGGATAAGTGGGAGTCTAAGGATTTTCAATATGGAAGCAAATTGGTAAACCTTGTGGCAGACAAAACTCAGGAAGGTTCCTTGGGTGCTGTTGGCTATGATGATGAAGGCGTAAAATGTAAGAAATGGGATTTAGTCAGAGATGGTATACTGGTGAACTACCAGGCCATTCGTGATCAGGTACATATGATTGGCCAAAATGAATCACACGGATGTTGCTATTCTCAGAGCTGGAACGATGTTCAGTTCCAGAGAATGCCAAACGTTTCGTTGGAGCCGGGCACAGAGCCTTACTCAGTTGATGATATGATTAAAGACACTGAGAAAGGAATCTACATTGCCGGTCGTGGGTCTTATTCAATTGACCAGCAGCGATATAATTTCCAGTTTGGTGGAACAGTGTTCTACGAAATCAAGAATGGTAAAGTAGAAGGCATGTTAAACGATGTGGCGTATCAGTCGAATACGCAGGAGTTTTGGAACTCATGTTCCAAGATTTGTGATCAAAACGATTATAGAATGTTTGGTTCTTTCTTCGATGGAAAAGGCCAGCCATCTCAGGTAAGTGCAGTGTCGCATGGCAGCTCCACTTCGCGTTTTGATGATGTAAATGTGATCAACACAGGTCGCAGCATTTAATCATTGTTTAACAGAAAACGACATAAAAATGGCAATATATACTAAAGATGAAGCAAGGCAGATCATGGAAAAAGCACTCGGCTATTCCAAGGCTGATGCTTGCGAAGTGAATTTGACGGGAAGTGAAAGTGGTAACATTCGTTACGCACGAAATTCCGTTTCTACGGCAGGACACAGATCCAATCAGAACCTGGTCGTTCAAAGTAATTTTGGAAAAAGGGTAGGTGTAGCCACCATTGATGAATTGGATGATGCCTCTCTGCAAAAAGCAGTGGCTCTTTCGGAAGAACTGGCAAAGCTTTCTCCTGAGAACCCAGAGTTTATGGGCCCACTCGGTCCACAGACCTACTTGGAGTCAAATACGTACTCACAGTCAACGGCCAATATCAAGCCTGAATTCAGGACGGATGTTGCGGCTAGTAGTATCAACCCGGCATCGGCAAAAGGCGTGACGGCAGCAGGATTTTTGAATGACTCTGCTGGTTTTCAGGCCATGATGAATACCAAAGGATTGTTTGCATACAATCAGTCAACGAATGCCAATTTTACCGTGACCATGAGGTCAAATGACGGTACTGGTTCGGGTTGGGTTTCCAGAGATGTGAATGATATCAATAAATTCGATGCGGCAGAAGCTTCAGCCATTGCGATTGACAAGGCATTGCAATCGCGAAATGCAAAAGCAATCGAGCCGGGACGCTATACGGTGATTTTGGAACCAGCTGCATCTGAACAACTGATAGGCAATATGCTTTTCTCCTTTAATGCACGAAATGCGGATGAAGGAAGAAGCTTTATGTCCAAGGAAGGCGGAGGCAACAAGCTGGGAGAAAAAATTGTTGACGAGAGAGTTCAAATTTGGTCTGATCCGCAAAACCCCGAGGTGCCGGTTTCTACATGGAACGGTGCTGGGGAGCAGTTGAAAAGAACAGATTGGATTAAGAATGGTGTTGTTGAAAATCTTGCTTATGGCCGCTATTGGGCGGATAAGCAAGGCGTGGATCCTGTGCCTTTTCCGAGCAACGGAATTATGGCGGGGGGCGATGCATCGCTTGAAGACCTGATTAAGGATACACGAAGAGGTGTTTTGGTCACTCGGCTTTGGTATATCAGAACCGTAGACCCGCAGACCTTATTATATACTGGCCTGACCAGGGATGGTACTTTCTTTATTGAAAACGGAAGGATCAAGCATCCTGTGAAGAATTTCAGATTTAATGAGAGCCCGATTATTATGCTCAATAATCTGGAAACCTTAGGACAACAGGTGAGAATTAATGGCAACCTGATTCCTTATATGAAGGTCAGAGACTTTACGTTCTCTTCACTTTCTGATGCAGTGTAAAAATCGATAACAATAATTATAAAATAGCTCCTGCATTGTTCAGGGGCTATTTTTTTAAAGCTCACATACCGTTAAGGACAATATTTATTGTCGAATTAGATTGAAAGATTTAACTCGTAATAGGCTGAGAAGTTGAAATCGTGAAAGACAGTATAATTAACAGGGACAACGCCTTCTTTTTTACAAGACTCTCTTATGAATCTGGAGATTGGGAGGTAGATCAACGCATGCCATCCAATGTTTTGAATTCATTGGTGGAGTATACCACCTTAAAGGTGGATACCCAGGAGAATATTGTCTCGCTGAGTGATCAGGATATTTTCAATTGCCCTTTTTGTTATCTCTCCGGACATAAACTAGTTGAGTTTACAGCAGAGGAGGGTGATAACTTTAAGCGATATGTAGATAATGGAGGCTTTGTTTTTGTAGATGATTGCAACCACGATATCGATGGTCTTTTTGCCAAATCTTTCGAAATACAAATGGAAAGACTTTTTGGAAAAGAGGCACTCAAGAAAATCCCAAAGGAGCACCAGATTTACAAAAGCTTCTTTGAGTTTGAGGATGGACCACCAACCACCTCACAGGAATTAAATGGTTGGGGAGATGATATTGTGCATGACTACCTAAAGGCGATTGAAGTCAATGGCCGGATAGGCGTGCTCTATAGTAATAAGGACTATGGCTGTGAGTGGGATTACGACTTCCGTAACAAGCGGTGGTATAAGATTGACAATACGAGATTCAGCGTGAACATTGTGATGTACGCCCTGACTTCTTAGCAGAATAAATATGGATCAAGAACTAGTAAAAGTTGAACAAGAGGTTACTGACCTGATTTCCAAGCTTGGTGATCTGAAAAAGGAGATTGCCAAGGTAATTGTTGGCCAGGAAAAGACTGTTGATCAGCTTATTATCACATTTTTAGCCGGAGGGCATGCACTTTTGGAAGGCGTGCCAGGACTGGCAAAGACCTTAATGATCAGGACCCTATCCCAGGCAATAGACCTCGACTTTCGTAGAATTCAGTTTACACCGGACCTGATGCCTTCAGATATTATCGGCACGGAAATTCTGGAGGAGGATCATTCCACAGGAAAGAAACTCTTCAGGTTTAATAAGGGACCTATATTCTCAAATATTATTCTGGCTGATGAGATCAATAGGACTCCACCAAAAACACAGGCGGCATTGTTAGAAGCGATGCAGGAGTTTGAGGTCACCTATAGTGGCAAGACTTACGAATTGACGAGGCCATTCTTTATTCTGGCTACCCAAAATCCTATTGAGCAGGCCGGCACCTTTCCTTTGCCGGAGGCGCAATTGGACCGGTTCCTACTTTATATTCAGATAGGATATCCTGAAGAAAATGAAGAAACTGATATTCTAAGAAATACTACAGGAGTTAGAGGTGATGAGGTTAAAGCGGTGATCTCCGGTGAGGAGATACTAAAACTTCAGGACTATGTGCGACAGGTGCATATCAGCGATGACCTGATTCAATTCGTGAGCAAAATGGTGAGGGCTACCAGGCCAGCGCAAACCACAGATAGCTACATCAAAGATTGGGTGAGCTGGGGTGCAGGGCCAAGGGCTGGTCAGGCCATGATTCTGACGGCTAAGGCGAGCGCACTACAACAAGGCAGGTTCTCAGTTACAAAAGAAGATATTCAAAATGTGGCTGCTCCTGTCTTAAGGCACCGCGTTTTGGTGAATTTTAAAGCCGAAACTCAGGGAATTACTTCAGATGATGTGACCAGTCATCTGTTTAAGACAATTGATTTGCCTACCAATGGCATAAAATAGTGAGCACGGACTATCAAGATTTATTAAAACCTGAAATCATTTCGAATGTCAAGCATCTCGAATTGGTGGCTAAGGTAATTGTTGATGGCTATCTGGCAGGTTTGAATAGGAGTAATCGTGTTGGCTCAGGCATGGAGTTTAGTCAGTACAGGAGCTATGAACCAGGTGATGATCTCAGACTTTTAGACTGGAAAATGCTGGCCAGGTCGGGCAGATATTATATCAAGCAATCCGAAATAGAGACCAATATTTCCGTCAAGTTTATTCTTGATGCCAGTAATTCAATGCAGCACAGAGAGGACAATTTGTCTAAGATGGAGTATGCCCGGGTGCTGGTCGCTGCCCTGGGCTACCTTGCTCAAACGCAGGGAGATGCCATTGGCTTGTTTGCTGTGAACGATCGTGAGCTATACAGCCTTTATCCGAAGGTTCAGAAGCAGCACTTCAATCGTTTTTTACACCAGTTGATTGAGATTCAGCCTGAAGGCAGGTGGCCCGTAAGTGCTACAGAAACAGATGCTTTGCATGATCGCAGGCATCGTGAATTGATCATTGTGATTTCCGATATGTATGAGCAGGACCATGAGCTAATGGATTTTGTGAGCAGTCAGAAAACCATGCGCAATGAGGTGGTACTTCTTCAAATTATGGGAGGAAGCGAGCTGGACATGTCTTATTCGGGCACAGCAACCCTGGAAGACTTAGAGACCGGAGCTAGGGTAAAAGTGGATTCCAGGGTTGTCAGAGAAGTTTATAAGGAGAATATAACTTCAGCGATCAAGGAAACCATGGTCAATGCCATGGAAGCTGGTATTGCACATGAGCTTTTTAGAATTGATGAACCCGTGACTGAGGCCTTGAACTTATTTCTCAAAAGAAGAAAGAACCTGCTATAATGAATTTTGCAAATCCCATATGGCTTTATGGACTGCTTGGAATTGCAATTCCTATACTTATCCACCTGTGGAGCAAAAAAGAGGGCAAGACCATTAAAGTAGGGAGTATTAAGTTCTACCCTGAAAGTGAAACCAGACAGTCAAGAAGGCTTAATCCCAGTGAGTTTCTTTTGTTGTTCATACGTTCTCTCTTGATTGCCTTTCTTGTGCTGCTTATTGCGCAGCCCATATTGATAGGCAAAAAGAAAAAAGAAAGGCCCACGGTTTTGATAGAGTCCTCGCTCTTGGGGGAAGACCGTATGGGCAGTATTCTGGATACGCTATTAACAGGAGATTATAGTGTCAGATTATTGGAAGAAGGATTGCCGGAATTTGACCCAGAAAGCCTGGATGCGCAAAAGGGAGTTGGCAGCTATTGGAATATGATATCGGAGATAGAAGAACTCGCTTCTAACGAGATAATTATCTTTGCGTCAAATCAAGCTTCTGCTTTTAAGGGAAGACTTCCCACCATTTCCAAGAAATTGAAGTGGTATGCCATTCCTCCAAAGGCTCCGGTACAAAAGATTCTATCCGCTTCTTTTGTGAATGACAACTATTATCTCGTCAGGGCAACTTTCAGGGAAGAGGCCACGGAAGTAGAAAGACTGAATTTTACAGACCTGAGTCAATTAGAGGGTATTCAATCCAAAAGCAACGCTGGGGAGGTACAATTCAAAACGCTGGAGCAAGAGGATTGGGTGAGCTCAAAAAGGCCTGGGAGCACTAAGGTCAGCATAGTATATGGCCCCGGCTTTTCCTTGGATGCCCAACTCTGGCAGGCGGCTTTTCAAGCTATCGAAGAAACTAACGGTATTCCTATGGATATTTCGGTCACTTCGGTGGACACTAATCCAGTTGGAGACAATGACATTTTGGTTTGGTTAAGTGATGCGCTACCGATGGCCTCACAAGCTGAGAGGACCCTGGTTTATAGAGCTGATCCCTTGAATACTTCTTTAATTGAGGATACTATCGAACCGAAGGTGAACCAAATTACACGGAGGCTTTCTCTGGCCAATATCACGGCAGAAGATGTTTCGGAAGAGCTATTGAATGCCTTATGGACCGATGTAGAGCAGTTGGATGCCTTAGCGGCTAATGACCAACGATTGATACCAACGACAATCATTGAACCGACTAATTTTGGTAACGGGCAAACTGCCGGAAAGGAAATACAGGCAGTCCCGTATATGTATTGGGTAGCCTTTATGGTCTTATTGGCCTTAGAAAGAGCGGTTTCATTCAAACGAAAGCAGTGAAATGGAAGGATTGAGCTTCTTGAACAAATTGATGCACAAATGGCGCGTGATTACGTGGCTTGAAGCAGGCCTGTATGGGCTCGGCTTGGCATCCTTTGTTTGGCTGGTATTTTCTTTTACGCTGCCGGTGTTATTGGGCGTTTTGCTGGCAGGCACCATTGGAGCAGCCTTATTGCTCAAACCCTGGAGCATTGACTTAATGCAATCGGCCAGACTGGTTGATCGGGAGCTGGATGTGGCGGAGAGCAGCGCTGTCCTACTGGTGCAGATGCAGGACGAGAGTTCAATGCTCCATAAGCTTCAACAGGTTAAAGTGGGTAAGATGCTTGAAAATTATCAAGCCAAAATTCGAATTCCTCACCATATCAAAAGAGGGGTAGTATTTAGCTTGCTAAGTGTCCTGGTGGGCTATCTGATCCAATTCGGTTCTGATTCCCTGGGGACTGATAATATACCTGAAAGTACTCCAGAGGTTGTTTTTACCCCGGAGGACAGCACTCAAATTATTCCGGATGAAATTTCAATAGAGCGGCTTCAAATCGAAATAAGTGCTCCGGCCTACACGGGCTTGGAGCAAATCAATACGAGCAATCCGAATTTGGAAATTCTGGAAGGCTCTGTCGTCAAATGGCAAGTTCAAATGTCGACTCCGATTGTAGGTTTAAACCTCAAATCAGGAGGCAATGAAAAGGCATTTGAAAAGATAAATGAGAACACCTATGAGGGCACCTGGCTAGCACAAGGTTCCGGATTCTACAATTTTGAATTTTTCAGGGGAGAGGAGCGAATGATTTCCGACATCTATAAGATTGAACTGCTGAGAGATGCAGCCCCTGAGATTGAGGTCATAGGTTTGGATCATCACACGCGCTTCGCCTACGATGATCCGAAGCAGGTTCGTTTTTCTGCCTTGATCAAAGATGACTTTGCCATAGCCGAAGCACATATCATTGCTACGGTGGCCAAGGGGTCTGGAGAGTCGGTGAAGTTCAGGGAAGAGCAATGGGAGTTTGATACCCCAATTAAAGGGAGCGAGACCAGTCTTGATTTAAGTAAGGAAATTGATTTGGATCAAATGGGTCTGACGCCTGGAGATGAGCTTTATTTTTATGTTCAGGCCAATGACAATATGGAGCCGCAAGCCAATGTCACCCGAACAGCCACTTATTTCCTGAGTATTATCGACACCACCAATATTGAGTTTTCGCTTGAAGGTTCCTTGGGTGTTGACCTGATGCCAGACTATTTCAGAAGTCAGCGCCAGCTTATTATTGAGACCGAACAACTGATCAAAGACAAACCTAGCCTGACTGAATACGATTTCAATTTCAAGAGCAATGAGCTTGGCTTTGATCAAAAGGCCTTGAGAATCAGGTATGGTCAATTTATGGGTGAGGAGTTTGAAAGTGGCATTATGCAGGAGGATGCCGAGGGCAATGTGATAGGTGAGGAGGACGATCCCCTGGCCGCATACTCCCATGGCCATGATACAGAGAACGAGGCCAACCTGGTAGCCGAAGAGGATAAACAGGAAGATCTGGTGGCTAAATACAAGGACAACCATGAAGACGATGAAGAAGCCACCTTCTTTAGCGTAAGCATCAAGGAGAAGTTGAGAGAGGCCATGGCCGAAATGTGGGATGCCGAGCTGTATTTAAGACTGTATCAACCCGAAAAATCCCTGCCATACCAATACAATGCGCTAGAACTGTTGAAGCAGATTAAGAATCATGCCCGCATTTATGTGCACCGGATAGGCTTTGACCCGACTCCGATAAAGGAGGAGAGCAGATTGACAGGAGACCTCGATGAGATCAACAGTCAGACCAATGCGCAAACCCTTGCCGAGCAGGATAAATATAGAAATATCAAAAGGAGCATCGCCCGGATGTCGATTCTGATAGAATCAAAGGAGGCCTTGTCCCCAGCAGATAAACTGCTTTTCGAAAGAACCGGAAACGATCTCGCTGCATTGGCTATCGAAAACCCGGGCGCCTTTTTAAATACGCTGCAGCAACTGAAACAACTGAGTTTTGATAATATTCCGAATGCATCTCTAAGCCCGGTTCTTGCTGTGGCCTACCAAGGGTTAATAGGTACTTTACCCAGGCAGATTTCACAACCAGTATTAAGTGACGCAAAGATCACCGAGTTGAAAAAGGCCTTTTTAAGCCAATTCGATAAAATCTCCAATGAATAGCAGCCTACTGGTTTTTGGACGGGACTATCCGGTGCTGATCCTAATTCTGGCAGGATTACTCCTGATAATTCTTGTGGGAAGGGAGTGGATAAGAGAAGACAAAAGAAGAAGACTCTGGCGATCCCTTGTTGCCATCCTGTTGTGCGTATCCATTCTGGGCATTATCTACGAGCCTGCACTAAGACAATCTCTGGGTAAATCAAGCCTGATTTACCTATCCAATAATTATGATCCCGATCAATTTGATAGTTTAAGAAGAAGATTACCACGTGCTGAAGTGCTGGTGGCAGACTCTCTGGGAAACCTCAGGTACCCGGATTTGGACGGTTATGGCTCCATTTTTATCCTTGGGCAAGGCATTCCTGAGTATGACCTCTGGCAGTTTGAAGGTCGATCCGTAAAGTTTTTACCTCAGGAAGATTTCGAGGGAATTATCAAGCTGAATGCCCCTAAACAAATTGAGCAAGACAGGGCCATTAAAATTTTGGGGAAATACCTAACTACTGAACCTTCGGAAAGACTATTCCTGAACGGACCGGAAGGGAAATTGGACTCTACCACTGTGGGAGCCGATAATGGTGATTTTGAAATGACCTTTGTCCCCAAGGTCACCGGAAACTTTATTTACACCATCACCAACCAGAATGGTTTGACTGAAAGACTCCCGGTGATTGTGAAAAAAGGAAAGAAGCTTAAGGTCCTGTTGATTAACTCATTTCCTACTTTCGAAACGCGTAATCTCAAGAATTTCCTGGCTAAAAAGGGGCATGAGGTTGTGGTTAGAAATCAGGTAAGCAAAGATGCCTATCGATATGAGTTCTATAATACTCAGGAGCGAAGGATAAGCGCCCTTTCCAGTGATGAACTGTCAGCGCAGGATTTGCTGATTATCGATTGGCAATCGCTACAGGCCTTGACAAACAGAGAAACCAGACTGCTAAGTGCCGCCATTTCCGAAGAGGGCCTGGGCCTCTTTATCCAGCCTGAGGAGGCTGTTTTTAACAGCAATCGTTGGATTGACCTCAATAGGGAGCGCTCTGATCAGGAACAGGTTGCTATACAATTAACTTCGAATGCTTCGGTAGTGCCGCAGTATGGCTATACGCTTAATCTCAAAGGATATCAGTTTTCCTTGTTGAAAGATGTTGGTGAAAACACCCTGGCTATTGCCCAGCGTCAGGGTTTAGGGAAAATAGGCACTACGGTACTCAGGGATATTTATAGACAAAACCTCACCGGAGACAGTCTGGTCTATGCCGGCATTTGGACGGAGCTATTAAACGGTCTGAGTAAGGAACACAATGAGGGGGCAAGCTCAAATCTGGGCAATGAAATCAATTATCCATTTGAACCGCTCAATTTCGAAGTACAGTACCCAGGCTCGGGTGTCAGGGTTTCAGTCAATGGCCAACCTATTCCATTGCAACAAAATGTACAAATTCCTGAAAGGTGGGAGGGAACATTCTGGCCACGAACCAGCGGTTGGAATCAAATCCAAACCCAGAAAGATACCGCTTCATTTTTTGTACATGATCCAAGCGATTGGCAGGCACGGAGCGCCTATCAAAGAGCCCAGGCCAACCAGAATTTCTTTGCCAATCAGGTGGTTACTGACCGTTCCGCCCTATTTCAATATAAGCCCATCTCAAAGCTTTGGTTCTTTGTTTTGTTTTTGTTGAGTGCGGGGTTTTTGTGGCTGGAGCCGAAGGTTTGAGGTTAACGGTAAATTGTGTGGTGCTTTCCAATCAAACTGGGATGAAGTTTGATTGGAATTTGAACCATGAAAATTTTCGAATTTTGCGTGATTGCTTATACAAAATATTGTAACCCATTATTTCTTTACCATTTCATTTATCATATTTTGAACTGTCATATCTCTTTTATCATTATTCTTAATCTTTGCTGCTAAATAGTTCGAAAAGTGAAGGTTATGGGTCAGAACTAGCTTGCTATGAAAATCATTTAACGACTTTGTGATTTCTGAGAACATCTTCAAATATATTGTTCCAATATAACCAGTTAGTACGTTGCCCAGTGCAGACAATGATGCTATGACCACTTTGTCGTTTAATTCTAATTCAGAGCCTTCTGTTATGAAATAGTATATGGTTAAGCCAATTATTGCAAATCCTATAAAAATGCAAATAATGCCAACATAGAATATTTGTGAACTATGGGTCAAAGTTTGGTCATAATAACCCTTTAACTCAAATTGATGATTGCGAAATAATTTCTCCGCTTTTTTCTCTAATGAATCAACGGATGTATTTAGTAAATCTATTTCATTGTCTATCTGTACTATTCTTAATGCATACCCTTTTGATGGTTTTAAATAAACCCCAGTAGCAATAAGCGCAAACGCATAAACCATTGAGACTAGTTGGAATGACTCACCATACTTATTAGATAGGAAAATTGAAAACCCAAAAAGCCCAAACCCTAGTACTAATGCAAGAGGAGAAATACTACTTCTTTTAGATTGTATTTTTACTATTCTCTGTTTTTCATTTTTCAAGCGCTCTATATGCTCTAGAACAGCAACTTCTTCCTTGTTTCCAGGAATATCCTGTTCTGAAAAGCTACTCAAAATCCTAATTCTTTAAATAATTCACTAAAGTAATTTGGCAATTCATTTACTTCATCTAGATTACTTATTATTGGACCTCCTATTAATGTTTTATCATCTATTGAACCTCCCAAACTTCTTTCACACTTCCTGTATATGTCCGTTTTAGTCTTAACCACAAAACCAATGTAGAATTTGGAATTGTTTTCATATATCTCAACACTTGTAATATTGGGAATAAAAATTTTATAGAAATAACAATTGTAAATTGTCTTAACTTCCAAAAAGTCTTCTTTTATTTCAAAATCTACCTCTAGTTCCCCATTAAACCCTTGCAGATAAAATTTATCTGCATATGTACAATGAATATCAGCTTGAGAGAAATAATGACCAACGCATCCGAATAACAATATTAATGATAGTATACTTTTCATAGTTCATTGTTTTAATGTGCTTACTTTTCTGTTCGATACAGTTTTACTTCATAGTAGTGGAGGGAGTCTAGTTTTCTTTCAATTAAGTTGAATGATGGGGCTTTTAAAATCCATGCTTACTTTTTTCCCTTTATTTGATCCATCTCCAACACGAATCCTCTTTTTTGCGAAATACTTGACTCCGCTATTGACCTCATGAACTTCAATAAAAGTCAATGTCCAATCATCTATATATTTCTTTTTGGCTTGTTTTCTTTTCTTGCTAATTGCTCCTTTTAGCTGTATTGATTTAATTTCACCCAAGTATTTTTTAACATAAACACTGAATTGATTAGTTACTCCTGGTTCCCTGTCATTTAGGTTGATATTATTAAGCTTTAACCATCCAGAGACCCCCATTTCACCAACCAGTCTGCAGTGAAATCTATCGTCCGAGTCATCGTGTTTTTTATCTCCTGTTTCCGTAGTGATTATAAAAGGAAATGGTCCTGGGGGTGGTGTCCATATTTTAGGTTTTGGAGGAAATACTAGTGGAGTATCGGTGTTTAAATCTCCAGCACGAAGTTTACCACTTACTTCGAAATTGATCGAGAATTCTGTTTCAAGAAATTTTCTCTCTCGTGTTGCAGTGAATGAAAAAGCATCAGGCTTACGTCCACCTAGTTTAAAACTAAACCTCTTAGAAGCTTTGAGTTTTCCATCCCAAAATAATGGTTCAGGTTCCGATTTCATTGTTACGATTACCTCAAATGAACTTCCACCTCCAGGAGGGTTGTAAAAAGCTTTGAAGTTAAGGGTGCGAAAATCCGATGACGGTTGGGAAACTATGGAAAGACCATCCAATACTTTATCATTAAGACATAGTTTTACCGTATCTAACAAATTATCGGTTATTCTAGAAATAGTCGTTGATTTAAATGACTTCGCACTATTAGCATTGAACCTGACTTTCTTAACTTCTTCCTTAAAACTCTTCCATCCTGATTCGTTATACTTTGCGCCAAAATCTAACATCATTGCTTTCAGTGGAATGTTGGCTGAAGCAGCGGCAGACTTTGCTTCCGAAAAATTCTTACTCAGTAACTTCTGGGAATATGATAAAAATATACTAGTGGTTTCTCGCGTACTTACTTCCTGTGTATTTCCACTTAACAAAGCCTGTCCGAAATAACGAACAAACAAGTTGCAGTTGCTTTGATCCATTATGTAATTATTTGAGTTAGTAGTTTTGTTTTAATCATGCCCAACGTTCTACAAATTTGACAGATATAGCGTTTACATTCCTCACCTAATTTCAAAAGTTCCATATAACCATCCAAATGGGTTATATAACTATAGTTTTCATATATGGTAAGTAGTTGAATAAAAAAAAAGTATTATTCAATGTAAAATATAGATTTTGAAAATGCAAATGGCAAGTGATCGGTAGGATGTTTAGTGGATGAGTAAATTAGTTGATTGAGAAACTAGTGAGTTGGGTTGTGACGGCCCTGCTAGTTGTGGCATCTCGTTTAAAATTATGACGGGCGAAAAAGAACCTGTCCTTGCGAATGAAGCAATCTGTTCGTTCTGAACAGCAGGTGTTCAGAAATTTTCAAATAAGGGCGCATTTTTTTATTGTCCAGGGCCAAGCCTGTTCGGCCTACAGATTGCCTGTCTGCCGTAGGCAGGCTTCGCTGCTCTCGCAAAGACAGCAGGAATTGAGTTCCTCAGTAGCAATAGCACTTGACTAAGACCAGCACAGCTACATTTTATTTCCTTACCAACTCAATGACCTTTTATTTCGTAGATCAGGTTGTTTTCGTTGTGTTGGTCTTTCTTGCCAGGAACAAGCTTAAAATCATTCTTTTTCAATAGTCTTTTTGAAGGTTCGTTTTCTTGGTGCGTGTACGCCTCAATCAATTCCAAGTCTAGTTTTATAAATCCAAACTCCAGAATGGATTTCAGAGATTCGTTCATAATACCATTGCCCTGGAATTTTGGACGCAAATCATACCCAACTTCCGCTGACTTTCGATCTCTTGAAAAATTCCACAAGCAGATGCTACCAATCATTTCGCTGTTGTGCTTCTCTGTAATTGTCCAGTAATAGTTTTCCTGATTCTCGATTCCGTTATTAATTTTTGAAATGAATTCCAGTGCTTTTGCCTTTGTTTCAGCACTTGGTCTTTTCACATGCTTGTTGACTTCTTTGTCGGAACGTAAATAGGAGATCATTTTCCAATCGGCTGACTGTAATTTTCGCAAGACTAATCGTTCGGTTATTATTTCAGAAAAATGACTTTGTTCCATTTTTGCTTAACACTTGCATTACCAATATTGCGCTTATTTCCTTATCAACTCAATCGCCTTCTCAGCAAACCTTTTGCCCATAGTGATATAGCCTTCTCCCGACATATGCAGGTCGTTGCTGATTTCTTTACCAGCCCGGTTTTGGCCATCGTTAAGGTCATCGGTGTTTATCCAATCAAATCGGGGCTTGGAATCAGCCAATTGCATATGGGCTTCTCGTACCATTTGCCAATGTGGGTAGCGGGTATTGTCTAAATCAAAATCACTTAAACGACCAATCACAAAGTTTATATCAGTTCGGTTAAGGTCTTGACTTAACTGATCGTAAAGGCCCTGGAGACTTTCTAGATAAACCTCACC
Source organism: Roseivirga sp. (assembly GCA_029262895.1). Lineage (GTDB taxonomy): Bacteria > Bacteroidota > Bacteroidia > Cytophagales > Cyclobacteriaceae > Roseivirga. The sequence continues at coordinate 36,636 of JAJCYM010000087.1, read as the reverse complement.
CCAGGACATTCGTGCATCACGCTCACCCTGCATCCAGAGCAATGTAATGCTTTGAATCTTCTGGTCTTCAATGGCACTTTTTACTTTAGTGATCAGGCTATCGTACAGGTCTGGCCGACCTATCGTACTATCATTCGGTGATTTCCATTCTTTATACCAGCGATGTATAGGCGCACCTCCGAGGGCATCTTTGACAACTATAACATCTTCAGTGCCAAAGGCTTCTTCCACTGTGGGAGTAAATGACTCTTCAGGCTTTAGCAGCGCCATATTGGATTGCCCTGATAGAATAAACAGGTGTTTGCCTTCTGGCGTATTGCAAGAGGACAGCATTAAGGTGATAAGACCGATCCAGAGAGCGGTCTTTAGATTGGTTGATGTGAAGCGCATTGTTCAAGATAACCTTTTTGAAGAAGGGATTCCAAAAAATGAGCTTTGTCAGTCGATTAAGCTCACTTAACCCTTACGCCAGTATCATCGTCAAACTTGCCAGTAATCAGCCAGCCTCCAAAATCTTCTGAAACGGCAAATAGCAGTGTATTATCACCCTTTTTCAGGTCCAGATATATGCCATCAAACATGCCAATTGTACCAAGATATCGATAGTCTCTTGAGCGCCACTTATTTGTGCCTTTGTAAATGGCTTGCCCATTTAAGATGGCGACCACCCGATCACTATACCCAAAATTGAAGAGCTTGGTTTGTTTTTTATCCGAGTTAATGGTGATTTTGGCGAAGACCGTATTCCTTGGCGTGCCATCGTACAAAACAACTTGCCTTGATATGTTGGCAGCTACGCCTTCTTCAACCTGAATCTTTTTCTCCCACGTTCTCTCTTCTATTACCTGTTTTATATCGGAAGGGTTGTCCAGTATTTTCTCCTCGAAGATATCTGAAATCTGCCATTCCTGAATCAGGTTTTCGATAGGTTCTCTGGTGCCTGGTTCAAAGTTGTTTATCGTTGGTGTGTTCAAATCTATTTTGATGTCAGCAAGATGAACTGCCGATGCACCCCCTCCTGCAAAGACAATATTACCTGTCCTTGCTGGTTTGGTGAAGTTCCAGGAGAGGTTGGGCTTTTCTGCATAGTCGAGAAATACCTGAGCACGATCGTCACTGACTAGTATCTTCACGTGTGTCCAGTCCTCGTAATTGTATTCATAGGGAAACGAATATTTTGAACCGAAATAGAGTTGCCAGGGGGTGATACCGTTGACATAGGGAGCTGTTTGATTGGCATCGGGTTTACCAGACAAATGAGGTCTCATAAAGAACTGCTCTGCCTGACGTTCGTATGCCCGAAAGTATACTCCGGGGAATGCCTGTTCTTCCTTTAAAAACACATCAAATTCTATAGTACCGTTAAGAAACCTTGTATCCTTGAGTTCGATTGTTCCGCCCTTCAAATAAATGGCATCCTTGCCTTTGAAGTTTTCAAGGATATAGCTTTCTGTCCTGAATGCCCAGTGAGCGGTGTCAAATGGAATTGCTTCCTGAGCTGTTATGCTTCCTACTAAGCTCAGTAGTAAAAAGCATGTTGTGAGTTTCTTTCTAACCATTTTGCAGTTTACTTCAGAATGCCTGAATGGGATTGGCATATTGGAGAACATGTTGATTCATATTAATTCAGTGTTGTTCAGTAACCGTTTATTCAGGACATTTAGATCGAAAATATGTCACAGAATTCAATTAAATCGGAAGACCTTAATCGGTTGAGAAAAGAGTTGGAGAAGCGACTTGGATGGGGCGAGGCTTCACAATGGCACAGTTCTGTTTTTAATGAGTTGAGTGAAAAAATTTTCGAAAAATGCCATGTTGTATTAAGTCCTGTGACACTCAAACGTTTTTGGGGAGTGGTTGCTCACGAAGGACATCCAAGCATCAGTACACTCGATACGCTGGCACAGTTTATTGATTATGAGAACTGGAGAGTATTCAAATTATCATCAGTTCCGGTAAGGCCTAAGACCAGAATTTTTTCCCAGATTTCGAGAAAGTCACTCTATGTGACCATGGGGTTTTTCTTGGCAGTTGTGACTTTTATGCTAATTGCTAACAGCAGTCCGGAAAACCCTAAACGGTTTGAGGTGGTCTCTTTTTCCAGCAGGCCGGTAAGCAATTCCTATCCCAATTCAGTAGTTTTTGATTTTGACCTAAACGGTATTGATTCGGATGACTTATTGATTCAGCAATATTGGGATGAGGGGAAAACGATCAGCATCAATAAAGACCAAACTCAGGCCACAGCGATCTACTATTTCCCCGGCTACTTTAGGGCGAAAATGGTTGTGGATGGAGAAGTTGTAAAGCAACACGACCTCTTTCTACGAAGCAATGGATGGTTGGGTACCATTGAATACGAACCAGTACCCAAATACTTTAATCCAATCGTGATTAACGAAAATGGGATGACTTATCCAGAAGCCTTGGCCGGTGAAATACAAAGCTCAGCAGAACCATTGGTGTCTGTCTATCATTATATCAACGATTTGGGAAATGTCTCGGGAGATAACTTCACCTTGAAGACCACAATGAAGTCGGATTGGGGAGATAAATGGGCTGTATGCCAAACCTCCTGGATTTATATAATTGGATCAGGAGGAGCGATGATCATTCCTTTTTCAAGGACTGGCTGCAGCTCCGATAATGAATTGATGCTGAATGACGTCTATATTTCTGGTAAAGAGCAGGATTTGTCTGCCTTTGGCACTGACCTTTCTGAGTTTAAGGATGTCGAGATAGCGGTAAGAGACCAGCAAATCAGCGTTTCAATTCAAGGGATGGAGATATATAAAGGCGCCTATAAAAGTAGCATGGGGCGACTTGTAGGAGTGAGGTACAAGTTTTTAGGCCTTGGTACTGTCGATTCATTCACCTTGCTCGATCAAGGTGGCCAAAATGTAGAACTTCGATAAAGGCCTTTTAACTCAAAGGAGGTTTTAAGTGCCATAACCTGCAGCCTTTCAATTAAACCAAACTGCGTATCGTTTCCTTCTTAGTTCCAAAGCCAGTTTTTCTTCCATTTTAAGCGCTTCTGCTCTGGTGGCCATTGGTTCGATATGATTGTATAGACTAGAGCGAAGATACATGCCATATTTCTGAACGATGTTCGAAGATAGTTTATGACCTTTCTTATTGATGTACCCAGTCTTATGTTGCTCGAATCGCTCCTTAGGTGTCTTGCTGGTCATGCCGACATATAGGCATTCCAATACACCATTAAATTGTGGATTGGCAGCACGAAACTTGGCATTTTCGGTAAATACCCGTTTGGATAATTCAATTACATAAACCCGATATGTCCGTTTTGGCATAGCTACCCAAACTTACGTTTGTTTCTTTTTTATTTCATACCATAGTTCTACCATTCCATCCTTGTAGGCGGTGACGTCTTTTAAGTGTAAACCTTGTTCCTGTCCGATGTAGTCAAAAAATAGGGTTCCGTCTCCAAGAACAACTGGCATGATCGATATGATAATGTCGTCCGCCAATTTCAAACGCATAAAGTCTTTCGTGAGCATAGCTCCGCCAACCATCCATATGCTATTGTACTTTGGTTTGAGCTGGTCGTTTATAAGTTTTTCCAGATCACCTGAGTAGAATTCGACAGTTTCTTTAGTTGGCAAGTCTCTATGGGTCAACACAATGACTGGTACCTCACCATATGGCCAGCCTAATTCAAGGGCGCGCTCATAAGTGCGAGAACCCATTACGTAGCAGTCTATTGACTTGAGAAACTCTTCAATCTTCTCATCGGTTAGCGTAGTGCCTTTTTCATAATGATCGGTCGAGCGCATCCATGAAACGCTCTCATCCTTTTTGGCAATAAAGCCATCAAGACTCGAAACCATATGTATTGTTACTTTGGACGTATCTGCCATTATCTTGAGCTGTCAAGGGTGGAATATGAACCAGTTTGCCCTGCCTATACAGATAGGGAAGATAAAAAGACTTTAGGAGTTTTGGGATGTTTTCTGCCAAAGCGGACTAAGCCGCTAGCCGTTGTTTTTGCTTCACAGCGAATCTGTTTTTAAAAAAATCGTAGAAGAACACATTCAATAGTATCAGTTCGAATCCGTAAAAAATATCTTCTACGGGAATAGTGAATAGACGTATTCCCAGATTTTCAGCATTATTATACCAAACAATCGGTTGATCTAACCCGCTTCCTGTTAACACTCCATTGACTATAAAGAAGGGGATAAGAAGGACAGCATAAATGCAGATGAATTTTGGCAACCACTTTACTTTCACCAGATATTTCAGCAGGAGAAGCAGAAAGGCCAGGCTGATAAAAGTATAAGTGGTATAGAGGTTTGAATGAAAGTAAATGCCTATTCCGAGCAAAGCCGCAGATAAAGAAAGGATAAATACATTTTCGAATTTGGGACTCCAATTAATTTTGAAAAACAAATTCAGGCAATGATAAGTGAAGACGCAGGCAAAGGGAATGCAGATAAAAAATAGAATCTCTTCTATAGGAAGACTCACGAAACGAATCCCGGTAATATAATCAGGGTTGAAACCCCACACGCCTATTCTGGTGAACAAAACATCCCAATAAATAAATAGGAATGCGACCAAAATATTGGCCAGAAAGAAGAATTTGAAGTTTTTGTAGAATTTTAGTTTCGGGTGAAACGAGAAAATGAATGGGATAATTATAGTAAGAACATCAACCCATAAGTAAGTCGATTTCATAGGAGACTGTTGAAATTTTTGGTTCGAAAATACTTGCGGGGAACCCACAACATTCCGAAACATTCTCCATCGTGTTTGTCCAGGTGCTTATGATGGACCTTGTGTGCCCTTCTTATGGCCTTGAAATATTTATTATTGGCGTTTCGGAAGAGCTTAAAACGCTGATGAATAAATATGTCATGCACCAAAAAATAGGCGAAACCGTAAAGGGTTATGCCCAAACCAATCCAGAACAGAAAATTAAAACCCTGCTGCATTCCGAAAAACAATCCAGCAATGCCCGGGAAAGCAAAAATCAGAAAGAAAAAGTCGTTGTGCTCGAAAAATCCAGATGTCTCTTTTTTATGGTGGTCCTTGTGTAAAGTCCAGAGTAAACCGTGCATGATGTATTTGTGGGTAAACCACGCCACTATCTCCATGCTCAAAAATGAGGTGAGGACAATTAGGGAGTTCAGGATTGTTGTGTTCATCACAATAAGGCGTTTTTGCTACAAGCAAGATCAATTTAATTCATTAGTCTCAATATCTCTGAAAATGTTCTACTACACGGGGCAGGCATATTTTCATCCATTCAGTATAAATCTCAGGCTGAGAAGATACATCCGATTGCAAGCTGTGTAAACTTGAATATCTCCAATTTTGAACCTCAGATTTCTCAGGTTTTGGGAGATCATCCGATTTTCCAAAATAGACATGATCGAACTCATGCTCAGTCAAACCATTGTCAAAGCTTGCCTTATAGATAAAGCTAAAGGCAAAATTTGCCGGACAACTCATCCCCATTTCTTCCATCAAGCGCCTTGGTATGGCCTCCGAAATTTCTTCACCAAATCTAGGATGACTACAACAAGTGTTCGTCCACAATCCTCCCGAGTGATACTTGCCTTCCGCTCTTTGCTGCAGGAGTAATTCACCTTTCGAATTGAAAATAAAAACGGAAAAGGCCCGATGCAACAGACCACGTTCGTGGACCAATTGCTTTTCCATTTTACCCCAGGGGGTATCATTTTCGTCTACGAGAATTAGGTTATCCTTCACTTGGTAATAATTTTTTTTCTTCTTTGGACAAATGATCAGACGTCTTGAGAAATGAAATTATGATTTTTTTGAGACTTATGTCTTTGAGTGTGTATACAGCCTTTAGCAGTAGAGTTTTGTCCTCGAGAAGAGCACTGTTATACCCCAAAAATGTCGGTGACTGACTTTGAACACTAAATCTCAAAAAGTGGAGTTCAATATTTTCATTGGTTGCGTTGATGGATCTCTCCAGGAGCAATTTTCCTCTTTTGAAATAAGATAATTTGGCAATTGGATTAAAGGTATGTTTAGCCATCATCATAGTGGCGCAGGCCCTGTAAGCTGCCAGGATTTGGTTGTTGGTTTCATCATAATTTTCCAACAATCGGATTAATTTTTTACACGCAGATACCTCTGTAACCGACCTTTTATAAAGTGCCCTCACCTCGTTCAATGACAATTCGTTTGTCAGAGCGGGCGTCTTTAATAGAAGAAATACAGAAAGAAACAGGGTCATAATAGTCTCAGTTTGTATTGAAACATACTATTGAGCATCAGGCCGAACTTTGCACTATTGCTTATTCGAATTCGTTCGTTAAGAATCCTCTGAGCAGGAATATTTTTTATCTTCTTGAATAGGGAATTGTAATAAACATAAGCGAGATAAACTCCGCCTTTGGCCGAGGAAGGTAGTTTTTTGATACCAACCAAGGCCTCTTTGAAATCGTTTTCGATTTCCTCTTCAATAGTCTGTTTGGCAGTCGGAGTGAAGTTTGCCATATCGATATTAGGGAAATAAGTGCGCCCCAGCACCTGATAGTCCGCTTGAATGTCGCGTAAAAAGTTGACTTTCTGGAACGCTGCTCCCAGCTTCATAGCAAATGGTTTTAACTCTTCATATAAGGTCTGATTTCTTTCTGTAAATACGTGCAAGCACATTAGGCCTACAACTTCGGCCGAGCCTAGAATGTATTGCTCATATTTTTCAGGAGTATATTCTACGGGCTCCAAATCCATTTCCATGCTCTTCAAGAAGGTTTCTATTAAATCCAGATCAACTTTATAGCGGTGAACAACATCCTGGAAGGCATTCAGGATTGGGTTTAATGAAATGCGATTTTCGATGGCTGTGTATGTCTCTTGTTTGAATTTCTCCAACAATTGCCTTTTGTCATAACCCTCAAAGCTGTCAACGATCTCATCGGCAAACCGGACAAATCCATAGATCGAATATATGGGGTTGCGGATATCTTGCTTTAAGAAGTAGATGCCCAATGAGAAGCTTGTGCTATAGGCACGTGTGGTGAGCTTACTGCATTGTACGGAAACACTATCGAATAGAGACTTCATTAATTTTTATTTAAGTGCTTAAGTAGTTCTACTGAGGCCACCTTACCCGAAATAATGGAAGGCGGAACGCCTGGTCCCGGAACCGTAAGCTGACCTGCGTAGAATAGATTTTTGACTTTTTTATTTCTCATTTTTGGCTTGAGATTGGCCGTTTGCATGAGTGTGTTTGCCAAGCCATAGGCATTGCCTTTGTATGAATTGTAATCGGAAACGAAATCGTTAACACAGTAGCTTTTTTTGAAATCTATACAGGAAGAAATGTCTTCCTGAACCTGCCTTTCCAATCTGCTAATAAGTATTTCAAAATATCTTTCTCTGATCTCTTCAGTATCCTCTAGGCCTGGAGCGAGAGGCATTAGGAGAAATAAGTTCTCATGTCCTTCAGGTGCCACATTCTCATCGGATTTTGAGGGGCAGCAAAGATAAAAGAGAGGATTAGTAGGCCATTTGGGGCTTTTGTAAATCTCTTTTGAATGCTGCTCCAGGTCCTCGTCAAAGAATAAGGTATGATGGTTAAGCGATTTTATTTTCTTGTTTAAGCCGAGAAAATAAATAAGACAGGAGGGAGCAAAGACTTTTTTCTTCCAATAATCTTCGGTGTAGTTTCTAAACTCTGATGGCAGCAATTTACTTTCTACATGATGGTAGTCAGCAGTCGCAATTACGGCATCACAGCTAAAATTGTCTCCATTGACAGAGATGCTTTTGGCTCGAGAGTCCTGAATCTCTATCCGATCCACTTCCGAATTCAGGTGAAAGACCGCACCATTATTTTCGGCAACTTGTTGCATCGCCTCAATCACTTTTCCAAAGCCCCCCTGAGGATACCAGGTTCCCAATTTCAGGCCTGCATAATTCATCAGACTATAGAGTGCGGGAGTGTCCTGGGGCATGGCGCCCAGAAACAAAACCGGAAATTCCATTAAGGCGATGAGCTTGGGGTTGGTAAAGAACTTACGAACGTGTTTGCTGAAGGAGGAGAAAACCTGCAGCTTGAAAACCCCTTTGATTAGATCGGAATCAACGAATTCTGTGAGGGACAGGCCCGGCTTATAGACCAGGTTTTCCATCCCCGTATTGTATTTAAATTCGGCCTCTTCCATAAAGACTTTGAGTCTGGCTGAACTGCCTGCTTCTATGGATTCAAATACATGACACAGCTCTTCAAAATTCTCGGGTACGTGGAGCAACTCATTAGAACCAAATACCACATCAAAAGATGGATTCAATAATTTGAGGTTATAAAAATCACTCACTGAAGCTCCAAAATCATTAAAGAATCTTTCAAAAACTCCTGGCATCCAGTACCAACTCGGCCCCATGTCAAACACATATCCTGAATCAGTTTTGAATTGTCTTGCTCTTCCGCCAACCGCTCCATTTTTTTCAAAAACATGTACATGATGCCCGGCCTGAGACAAATAAGCGGCAGCGCTTATGCCTGAAAAACCCGAACCAATCACGACAATTTTTGACATCTGTTGATTTTTGTACTGTCTCTTTAACTTTTATGCTAAATGCTCTTCAAAGTCGGCCACTGAACGAATCCAGTTGAACTCGCTGCTTATGTTCAATTTTCCTAAGAACTTCTCGCTGCCTGATAAATGGATTTTTGTTTTGCCGAAATTGCTTTTCAGACTGCTTAGGTAGTCTTGAGATTCTTCAGGTTTGTTATGATGAACAAGGAAGAAAAGAAGATGGGCTGGATCAGTCGCTTCAATAGTATTCTCCAGGGTATTGAAGGGTAGGTTACTTCCCAGGTAAATCACCCTCTTTCCGGCTTGGCGGAGCAGATAATTGGAAAACAACAGGCCGATTTCATGAAATTCGTTTTCAGGCAAAAACAGGAGCCAGCAATTTGCTGATTCTTTGGCAGGTGGCAGGGCATTAATGGCTGAATAAAGCTTTTGTTTTATAAGGCTGCAGCTAAAGTGCTCATGTGCAGGAGAAATGGAATCTGCACTCCACATTAATCCCATTCTAGTAAGCATGGGGTAGATCACGTAGGTGTACGTACCTCTCATGCCCAAGCGGATTAATGATTTAGAAAAAATTCTTTCAAAATGTACCTCGTCAAATTCTGTGGCTGCTACAATCAATTGAGAAACCAGGTATTCATGATTCTCATTTTCTTGAGAAGTGCTCTTTAGTTTGATCTCTAACAGACCTTGGAGCATTTCATCACTCATAGCACACAGTTTGGACACTTTGTTGCCATCCTGACTCAGGCTAACAATGTTCAGCAATCTCCTTAGCTGATTGTTGTCATAATATCTTGTGTTGCCCTCAGAGCGTGTTGGGCTTAGTGCGTTATAGCGCTGTTCCCATATTCGAATGGTATGTGCCTTGATGCCTGAAAATTCCTGAAGCTGTGAAATGGAGAAGTAATTCATTTCATTTTGTTTAAATATTTTTAAAAATACTTAAACAAAATTAAATATACAACCAAAGACTACCTGATGGGTTGGACCTCCTTTTGGACTTCGACAGTAGGGGGTGAGGCTAGTTGGGATCAGTACTATATTATGAATTGGCAACGGAAATTCTCCCAATCCAATCATGGATGATATTGCTCATTTTTTCAGGTTGTCCTTCATGAGGAAAATGGCCTTCCTTGTTGATGAGATATAATTCTGAATTTTCAAGCATTTTGAAGATTCTATCCGCTATTCCTAGCTTCGTAACGGGGTCGTCTTCTCCATAGATAAGCAGCGTTGGCTTATCATTAAGCGTTTGCTCAAAACCTTGCTTTAACTCTCTCATATAGCGCTCACTTTGTTTAAGATTGAGGAGCATCGCTGTTATTCGTTTCCTTTTGGAAGCCGTGTCAAACATGCGTTGGTACTCAAGGCGTTCTGCTTTTGACAGCTTTCGAGTTCGCACCCCAAATTTAAATGTTGCCTTTACCAGGATATTTGTCGTGGCATTAAACCATATGAAGAATCGTCCTCCTACGATGCCTAGCGTCTTACTAAGTTTTGCATATTCAGAGATAGGGAAGATGACAGTATCAGTAAGTATCAAACCATTGAACAAGTCAGGATTTCTTAAAGCCACCCCGTTCAAGGATGGCCCGCCCGTGTCATGGCCTAGTCCATAGATATTTTGGAGGCCTAATTGTTTAATAAATTTTTCAAGAATGTAGCTTTGACTTTCAACCCCTGGCTGATAATTATCTGATTTTTCGGACAGCCCAAACCCAGGGAAATCTATGGCTATGCAACGGTGCTTTTTTCTTAAAATTTGAACAAAATCTCGGAACATAAAGGATGAACCCAGGGGAGGATGACTGAATAAAATTATTTCCCCTTCACCCTCGTCAATGTAGTGGATGTTATTGCCATCAATGTTGACCCATTTACTCGTAAATGGATATAGTGCTTTGTTATATTCTTTCATTTTGCATCTTTTTTATTTGACCTATGCAAAATTGACCCGGCAGATATTCAAAACACTTGCCATATGGCAAGAAAGCAATGTTATGAGATGTTTTTCCGTATTCGGCTTAAGGAAGTGTCTGTTATGCCCAGGTAGGAAGCGAGATATTTGAGCGGGATTTTCTGCATGTAATTTGGGTTAGCCAATAGCTCCAAATAGCGTTCTTCTGCGGTTTTGGTTTGAAAAGAGAGCATGCGTTCCATTACGTTAATGGACACAAATTCGGCATATTTTTTTCCGAACTGTAGGTATTGCGGATTGGTTAGATAGAGTTGTTCTAACGTGCTTTTGGGAATGCTACAAATTTCACATGCTTCAATAGCCTGCACATAAAATTCGGCTTTAGACTCCTTATAAAAAGCGAGCAGATCACCGACCATCATACCCTCCCATGAAAACCAGACTGTTATTTCTGTTCCTTCGCTATCGTAAAAGAAAACCCTGAAGGTCCCCTTTTTTATGAATGCCAGGAAGTCACAATTCTGACCGGGTTTTAGAAGGTAGTCCTTCTTTTTAAACTTTTGGATGACATCAAAAGAATTTACGAACTGATCGATGTCGTCAAGTGGGATATACTTTTCAAAAAATGTGCGGAGATCATTCATGTTTGTTTTAAGTTATTCTATTTTAGGTTCAACTCCATTAGTTCTTTAAGAAATAAAGGGCTTCAGTTCTTGGTGATGCAGCTAAAGATTCAAGACCTTGCGGTTTTTTACGAAACGCCTTCTTGGTTTTCAAAAAATAGAGGGTGAAATAGTCGAGCGTATGGAGGATTTTTTTCCAGATCAAAGATGGACAAGTGAGGGTGAGCCCGAGCTGGGGGTAGGTATTGTTGTTGAATCCGATAAGGGCCGAGTACAAATACATTTCCCCGTTGCAGGTGAAAACCGACAGTATGCTCTGGCCAATGCGCCATTGAGAAGAGTCATTTTTAAGCCAGGCGATACAGTTGTAGATACAAACAAACGTCCATTGGTTATTGAGCGTGTGCAAGACAACGGTGAGCTGTTGTTGTATATCGGGAAGGGCGGTGCCTTGTCTGAGGCAGATTTGGGTGATGTATCTGTACAGCATGGTGTCAATGACCGTCTTTTCATTGGTGATGTAGAAACGCCAGAGGTATTTGCCTTAAGAAGAATAACATTACAGTACGATCATCTGCGCAGAATTTCACCGATTAATGGATTTGTAGGTGGGCGTATAGATCTTATTCCCCATCAGTTGTATATCGCGCATGAGGTAAGTTCTCGTTATGCACCACGCGTATTACTTTCCGATCAGGTAGGTCTTGGTAAAACGATTGAAGCCTGTCTAATCCTGCATCGTTTGTTGTTGAGTGGTCAAGCATCACGCATATTAATATTGGTTCCCGACTCTTTAATTCATCAGTGGTTTGTTGAAATGCTAAGGCGTTTTAATTTATGGTTCCACATTTTTGATGAAGACAGATGTGCTGCGCTAGACGAAAGTGCGCCTGAAGGCAATCCTTTCTTAGATGATCAATTGGTTATTTGCAGCACTTCATTCTTAGCCAGTTCTGCGACCCGTGCGCGACAAGCAATTTCAGCAGATTGGGATATGCTTGTGGTGGATGAGGCACATCATTTAGAATGGTCAGTGGAGAAGGCAAGTCCTGAGTATGCTGTGGTTGAAATACTAAGTAAAGTGGCCAAAGGTCTATTGTTATTAACAGCAACACCAGAGCAGTTGGGGGTAGAAAGCCATTTTGCAAGACTGCGATTACTAGACCCGGAACGGTATGCCGATTACGATCAATTCATTAACGAATCGCAGGATCATTCAGAGATCGCCAATATTGTGGAAGGCCTGTCTTTAGACAACCCTTTAAAGGATAAAGACAAGGCCCTGTTGGAGACCATATTTAGTAAAGAAAGAATCGCTAGGGTGGAGGAAGGAGGACCTGTAGCTAAAAATCAATTGATTGAAGACTTATTAGATCAACACGGCCCGGGACGTGTGGTGTTTAGAAATACACGGGCTGCCATGAGTGGTTTCCCAGAACGAAAGGCAAATCTAATTCCTTTAGAAGCCGGAACCAATCAAGAGAAATGGGTACAACGTTTGTCTGAAGAGTATACCACTGATAAAGAAACACGAGTTAACGAGGCAGTAAGACAGCAGTTTTGGTTTGCCGAAGACCCGCGTGTTACCTGGTTAGTAGCCTTGTTAACACAGTTGAAACCCGCTAAAGTATTGCTGATTTGTAGAAGCAAGGCGAAAGTATTGGCTTTAGAAAAAGCCTTAGAAAAGCTCAGTAGTGCAAAGGTAGGGGTGTTTCACGAAGACCTCACCATTGTACAGCGCGATAGAAATGCCGCTTGGTTTGCTGAAGCAGATGGTGCAAGAATATTACTATGTTCTGAAATAGGGAGTGAGGGGCGAAACTTTCAATTTGCGCATCACTTGGTGTTGTTCGACTTACCAGTTCATCCTGAATTATTGGAACAACGCATTGGTCGTTTAGATCGCATTGGGCAGTTGGAAGACATTCAAATACATGTGCCTTACCTGAAAGGTAGTCCGCAAGAAGTATTGGTGCGTTGGTTTCATGAAGGCTTAAATGCTTTTGAAGAAAACATAGAAGGTGGAAACCAGATAGGGCAATTGTTTAATGATCGCTTGGTAGCTACGGCTTTGGCTACCTCTACAGTTGACATAAGCACTAAACTGGCTGCTTTAATTAGTGATACAGCAGCATACCAAAAGGAGTTAAAGCAAACCTTGGCAAATGGCCGTGACAAGCTGCTTGAAATGAACTCGTTCAGGCCTATGGTGGCTGAGCAATTAGTAGAGAAAATCAAAGCTGCTGACCAAGACTTAGGACTTGAGATTTATATGACCAAAGTATTCGACCACTTTGGAATTGAAATGGAAGACCTGGCACCAAGAACGTATTTGTTGCATCCAGCACAGACAAACAGAGAGGCGTTTCCATCCATTCCTGATGGAGGCATATCTATAACCTTTGATCGAAAGCGGGCCTTAAGTAGGGAAGATATAAGCTTCGTGAGTTGGGATCATCCAATGGTGACCGGAGCTCTAGACATGGTGCTTAGCTTGGGAACCGGGGGCGCTAGCTATGGAGAGTTGAGAGGAACGGATGAAGAGGGTATCTTATTAGAAGTGATCTTTGTGCTTCAAACAGCGGGTGGACAAGAAAATCATGTCGATCGTTTTCTGCCCTATACTCCTTTACGTATTGTGGTCAATCATTCAGGCGATGAGGTTACTGAGGACTATCCGGTAGACTTGTTCCATAAGCAATTGAGACCTGGGAAAGTAGATGTACTCATTGAAAATGAAACTTTGGTCGATACTATAATCCCATCTATGATTAAGACAGCTACAGAGGTTGCGGAACAACTGAAAGTGAAGGCGGTAGATAGAGCGCTCGAACGCATGAGCCAAACATTGGATCATGAAATTGGTCGTTTGGCTTATTTACACAAGCGAAACAAGGCCATTAGACCAGATGAAATTCGCACAGCATTTGATGAGAAAAATGCATTGACCACACTGATTAGTGATGCCCGAATTCGAATGGATTCACTCCAACTAATTAGAGAAGGAGGGATGTAAACGTGGCCTTTCAGCGGGCTTTGATTATGAAATTTTTGTTGAGCACCTGTTTGTTGGTGAGAACAACAACTAAGGCTAAATACTTTGTCCAAATGTCAATAGATTACTATCTGGGTCAAGCAAGGCAAATTCCTTTTGTCCCCATGGTTTGGTCTGCAATGGTCCGTTTGGGTGAATTTCGGTTTTATTGTCAAGCAATGATTTATATAAACCGTCAATGTCGTTGGTTCTTATATATACCTGTCCATAATTTTCTTTTGGGTCAAGTGCCTTAAATTCAAAAAAATGAATTTCTATTTGATCCTTTTTTACCATTAAATACCCTTCATAATCGCCTATTTCTTGAAAACCTAATTGATTTATGTAATAATCTCTTGTGGCGCGTTTATTACGCATTGGTAATTTCGGGTTGATGTCTGTCAGCATAATTCCACTTTTAGTTTTGTAAAGTCTTAATTTTGGTGTTTCAATTCAATTTAAAATCTCCTGTAAATTTCAATCCGGTAGATTTTCTTAAGTAACCGCCAACATTGTATATCAATCAGACTTATCATTGATATACACCCAAAGGAAGTTATATATCGATGATAATTAGTCTTTTTTTAAATTTCTAAATTACCACGTTCCACTATCACTACATTCGCAATAACATAAATTTTAGGGCGCTTGAAACAACCTAAATATAGAAAACATAAAAACGCCTTGAAGGATTTCTCCAAGCTTGTTTACATAGAAATAATAGTCTTACATGAATATATATCAACAAATAGAAGCTGAGATTAAAGCTGCCTCAAACATTGTAATCACATCACATAAGTCTCCTGATGGCGATTCAATAGGTAGCTCATTAGGCCTGCTGCGTTTTATTGAAAAGCTGGGTAAAACAGCTACTGTTTGTCACCCAGATCCGGCACCTGGTTTTTTGTATTGGTTAGATACTTCGGCCTTTATTTTAATGAAAGAGCAACCAGAAGAAGTAGCTACAGCTTTTGCAACAGCTGACTTGGTGTTTTGTTTGGACTACAATGCTACCAACCGTATTGGGCCTGATATGCAAGCCTTGTTGGAGGCGGTAACATGCAAGACAGTAATGATTGACCATCATTTAAATCCAGAAACGTTCCCAACTTTAGCTGTGTCTGAAACTGCTGCTTCTTCTACTTCTGAGTTGATTGTCGAGTTAATCGAACAATCAGGCAATGGTGCCTTGCTCGACCAGGAAATTGGGACGCCTTTGTATCTCGGTATAATGACAGATACGGGTAGTTTTAGGTTCCCTTCTACAAAGCCACGCACGCACGAAGTATTGGCAAAGTTATTAGCCGCAGGCGTAGAGCACCATTTGGTGCATGAAGTGCTAAGCGATAATAACACAGCGAGTCGTTTGCGTTTGCAAGGTTATGCCATGTGCGAAAAATTGGAGGTTCTGGAAGACTATATGGTATCTGTTATCTCCTTATCGAAAGAAGAATTAGCGAAATATAATTATCAAAAAGGTGATACCGATAGCTTAGCAAACCAGGCCCTATCTATTCAAGGAATGAAGGCCGCAATTGTGTTTTCAGAAAGAAATGGCATCATGAAAATATCTTTCCGTTCGAAAGGGGAGGAGAATCCAGTGAATATAATGGCGGCAGAACACTTTGATGGAGGTGGACACGCCAATGCTTCAGGTGGTATGAGTGATTTAACAGTAACTGAAACCTTAGATAAGATTAAGGGCTTAGTACCCGAGTACTTTTCAGCAGTACGGGATTAACGCTATTTCTGGTCTTAGCGTCTCGCTAAGGTTATTAGGGGGCACCGTTATTTTATTCTATATTTTTCCTTCTCCCTTATTAATTCTACAAACTCTTTATGTAAGTCAACTATTGTCTGAACAAATGTACTACTTGATTCATTTGCTAGTTTCGGATCGTAATCTACTGCCTCTCCATTTTCTATTTTAGTTAGACAATTAATGTAAGTGTCAAGTTCGATTATTTCTTCCCCCACTTTATTTAGTAGTTCCCAAGTTTTGTTATAACATTCAATATCAATCAATGTTTGATTATCTCTTATAAAGTTAAAACCATCTTGATAGTCACTATGCGCCTTGGTGTGAAGTTCTCTTAGAGTTGAGGGTGAAGCATGCCTAACCCTTGCTCTCCAAGCTGTTCCAAAACTGTCTACTGCTTTCCTAACTTCAAGAAATACATTAGAGTATATCTCCTTTCTCCAGTTAATAATTAAGAGATAAAACAAAAATAATGAAATCAATATTAAAAGGAATCCGATGTATAATGCAGTGTTATCACTTGCATTGAAAACCTGATTATTCACAATTGAAATTAATGCAAGGAGTATGTTTTCATTGCACATGATTACTCCAGATGTTAATAAGAGGGAAGCAACCGTAAATACAATACCTCTTCGGTAAACTTCAATTGTAATCCATTTAGTAGAAATTTTGAATGGTAGCATATTTGTTTGCCAATATTATTATTGAGCCCAATTCTGGATATAAGACATATGCTTGTTAACCACCCAGGGTAAAGTGAATATAATCATTTTAAGATAGTTTGGTTGTATTATGCATATAATGAACGTCACTGACGCTGTGACAAGACAAGAAGTTAAACGCTATAGAAAAGGAAGAGACAATCCGTGCTAACTTCAATTGTCAAAGAAATAAATTTGATTATTGTGATAGGATAGTCTCTTTCTGGCCTTAGCGTCTCGCTAAGGCCTTTACAAGACAAATTGGAATAACGCTAAGTCTCAGCGAGACGCTAAGACTAGTTGAGGTTGTAGGTTAGCCCTGTGTTTTCTTATCTATTGCTGTGGCTCCTTGATTCACCTTGTTTGACAAAATCTGTATTAAGCCGATTAAATAAAACAATCCAAAAACCAGGGAAATTGCAGAGCTAAAGACCATGAATGTCATCTTTCCTTCTAATTCATTGAGATATGGATGATCTATGTAGATAGCGAGTGGAATTCCAAGAACACCTCTTAGAATATAAATCAGTGAAATAATTGCCAAGACTAATTTTAATAGAGGTAGCCGTCTAATGACCCCTGCACCCGAAAAAGCGTATAGTCCCCACAATGCCAACATTGCAGCGATTATTGTTGTGACTATCGCGGGATATGTTGAACCATTTTCGGCCAATTGAGCCATGTCCTCGCCCGCTCCAGAAAGGCGATACCAGTCTGGACCTCCTATAACTATTGCAATATGCAGGACTGAAGCTATTGCACTGGATATTCCCCCAGCGACTAAGTATCTATTTATCTTCATAGTCTCGATTTGACGATCTGGGCTCTGTGCACCTTGTGCTTGGTTTTTATTATTTGTTAGTAATCGTCCTTAATTCTCTTTCACACCTTCAGCAAATTCCTTGAATTGATTCATCCATTTTTGACTCTGCTTTTTGAACATTCCAGAAAATAATCTGGCCATTAAATTTGGCATAAGTCCGTTAAATTTGAGGTATTCAACCTCTGAAATATATCTTGTTTGGTTATCTCCAATTGACTGAAACCTGGTGGTTTGAGTATTTGTCATATGTTTATGCTCATACAGTGCACTTTTTTCCTCAGGTAAATTATTTGAAATTATAGTTTCAAGTAATTCCATTTTGCGTTTGCCTTGTGCAAAATAAATTTTGGATTTTGCACCAACCACTCCCTCTTCACCACTTATACGATCGATTTTTATAAATCCATCTTGCCATTCTTTGAAATTATTTTCATTAATCCATAATTCCATTACCCTATCTATAGGCAGGTTGATGTCAATTTCACAAGTATATTTCATATGTCAGTATTATATGATTCCTAGGCCTTTGTTGGTCTTATTGACCAATAAATCCGGGTCAAAGCCTTTGTCCCTTTTGCATACCGGAGAAGAATCCCAACAGGGGAGGAGAATGAATTCCAATTCACCAGTCTATGCCGTCCATGGAATGTTTATATAATTTATTCTTGTATTTCGTTTGCAATGCATTGAGAAAATTTCTCAGATACTGATCCAGGAAAGGTTGATAGGATTTGTTATCAGGATTACGGAAAAAAGCACTCAGCTCATGTTTGCTTATTTTTTTATCTATTAAAGCGAACAGGTCTAAGATGTCATCTGTTTTCAAATTCAATGCAATCCGTAGTTTCCGAAGGATCATATTATTACTCAAAGGGTCTTCCGCTTCTGCCTGAGGACCTTCTCTTTTCCCGCGTTTTTCAATGATTAAACCGTTGAGGAAAAGGGCCAACTCTTTATCTGTGATTTCTACTAAAAAAGGGTCGTCCTCTTTTTTTAACCAGCCAATCACATCCGCTCTCTCGACATCGTAATTGGCTAATTTGAAAAGCGCAATCATTTTGAGATCACTAAAGTCAAACAGGTAACGAACACGCCTTAATATATCATTATTGGTCATATGAGCCTTTTGTCTTTTTCTTTACTCGTTATTTTTAATCTAAACGAATACCCTTCTGGCCTCAGCGAAACTATAAGACCAGCAGTAGCCAGGCACTAACCAAATACTGCTGCATCACTTCCTTTTCTTTTTCATGTTTTGAATCTTGTCGCCACGTCTGAGTGGTTTTCCGTACCTCTCTTTTATTTTTTTGGAGTAACTTTTTTTCTCGATTCTTTCTTTACTGTTCTTCGCTGATTTTTCATGAAAGGAAGCCCCAACTTCTATGGCTGTGTTTTTATGCGGAGATTCAGGTGGATCTAAAGGTTTGGGCTTTTCTTCTGGGGTGAGTTGAGAAATCACTTCCACTTCTTCAGGAAGTTCATTGAATGGAATAGTGTAGTTCATCAAGCTTTCAATCGCCTCCTTTAAAGCTATTTCCTTTTCATTGTAAAAAAGGATGGCCCTTCCTTGCTGTTCGGCTCTCCCGGTTCTTCCTATACGGTGGATATAGTTTTCAGGGTAGAGAGGTGTATCAAAACTGATTACAGTAGTAATTTTTTCTATATCAATCCCACGGGAAATCACATCAGTGGCTATTAGAATTCTGCTCGTACCGTTGACGAAGCTTTCGATGGATTTAGTACGGTGATTTTGTTCTTTACTTGAGTGAATTACGGACGTTTCAGATTCAAAATTTAGGGTCTCAAAAAGTCTGTCAGCACCGACTTTAGTACCTACAAAAATCAAGACCTTGCTATGTGCTTCCTTATCTTTTAATAAATGGTTTAATAAGTTAGCCTTGGTATAAAAATTAGGAACGGCATAAGCTTCCTGGCTTATAGTGTCCAAAGGCGTGCCGCTAATAGAGATGGTTTTCTTAACAGGATTAACTAAAAAATCATCCATCAATTCATCCACATAGGTAGTCATGGTGGCAGAAAAGAGGATGTTTTGACGTTTTATTGGCAGGTGCTCAAAGATGTTTTTTAGTTGCGTCTTATAGCCAAAATCAAGCATAATATCGACTTCATCAATCACCAGCTTTTTGATGGATTTTAGTCGTAATACATTAGTCAAAGCAAGGTCATACAATCTTCTGGGCGTACCCACAATGATATCGATCCCTTCGCTAACGGCATTTTTTTGCGAGTTCATGTTATTAGTGCCGCCATAAACCCCTAACACTCTTACAGTGATGTAGGGCGTTAACTTTTCGATTTGTGCTACTATTTGAATGACCAGCTCTCTGGTTGGAGCCAGGACTAACACCCTGGGATGTGGTTGGTCCGAAAATTTCAAATCCTGTAAGATAGGAAGCAAGTAGGCGATCGTTTTTCCGGTTCCGGTTTGTGCAATTCCCACAAAATCGGAACCCCCAAGAATAGGGGAATAGGACGCTTGCTGAATGGGGGTTGGCTTTTCAAATCCCAAATCGGCAATGGCGTTTTTCAATTGCTTTTTGAGATTTAAATCTTCGAAGGTATTCATGCTGTAAAGTAACAGAGAAAAATATACGCAGATAATTTAATTGCATATAACGTCCGAAAGTATCTCGTATGAATGGCTGATAGAGAAGGTCGCATGACAAAAGTGTAATGAAACTAATTGGTCTTAGCACCTCGCTAAAAGCCGCCTACCTGGTAGGTGCGTTACCCCATGTCTCAACGAGACGCCAGGACTAGGAGCGCATTTTTTCTTCTGATAAGAAACACCAATTATTTCTTAATCAACTTTCTAAGCCAAGATGTTAATTAAAACAACAACATTTAAAGTGCCTAAAACAAGCTCGGAAATAAGCCCTTGAATTATCTGTTTATTTGGTTTTCCATCTAGACTAAAACTCAGTATTCTTCCTATCGCAAATCCAATGAATAAAAGCGTGGCAACAATGTGAGATGTGAGAGTCAATTCCGGAATAAGGGTTCCCAGTAAAATAATTAGACCACCAACTAGCATAACTGAGCTCACACCTCTCATTTCGTTTAGTAGGTCGACATCCTTATCTAGCTTAATTCCAGAATTCTTTAAGTATGTTTTGATAGGATTGATTAGCCTCATACTACCAACAAAGAATAGTAAAAGACCTGAAAGTGATAGGGTAACGATTTTGAAAATTTCCATTTTTATTTGCTTTTAAATTGTCTGGTGCAAACATAAAACGGGGTTGTGACAAAGGTGTGTCAGGGGTGTTTTTACGTCTTCACATATTTTTCGAAATACGTTTGCAATGTCATGTCATGTGGAGTGAAAGTGTCGTCTTGAGGAACTAGTTTTTCGATGTAATCTATTCGAAATGCTCGAAAATCTTCTCTCAATCTGCAGAAGGCAATGAGTAGAAAATTTCCATTGATGCTGTAGATGGCAAAAGGTTCAATGTCTCTGGTAGTCCGCTTACTTTCGGAGGAAACATATTCCACTTTTAAGACTTGGAAATTAATAAGAGCAGATTGGATATCCATCAGGTTGTTGCTCGATTTTTCCCGGTGGTGATTACCTCCAAAGTAGACTCTCTCCGACAGTAGGTCCGCATTTCCTTTTTGAGAGTACCTTAAAATGGACTTTATTTTCTCAACTGCACTAGATACATTTTCACTAAACGATTCATCTTTATTATTAAGAGCCAACTGTTCTGCAGTGATTAAGGCATTGGCTTCATCTTCCGTAAATAAAACGGGGGGGAGATGGTAGCCCTCCATTATCGAGTAGCCTTTGCCTTCTTCCGTTATTATTGGTATTCCAGACTTTTCGAGCGTACGAATATCTCTGTAAATGGTCCGTATGCTCACATTATGCTTTTCAGCCAAGTAAGTTGCCGTAACCAATCTTTTGGATTGAAGCTGAGTAATGATTGCGGTTAATCTCGCAAGTCTTGGTTTTTCACTCTCTTCCATTTTTGTTTTTCCTGCTTGTGGCTAATGTTCGAAAGTATGGACATGAATTGAGAACCTGATTCAGCGGGTTTGCACCAGCTAGGGTTACAGTTAAATCCATCTCCTTACTTTTTTACAATATGTTTTATACTCCTCCCCAAAATCTCTTTGCAAACGAGGTTCTTCAACGAGAATCGTAAAAATGTTGAAAGTTACAAAGACAAAGAGGGAATAAAACCATAACTCAGTCGACTGAAAAAAGATTGCCTCTCCAATTAGTATCAATGTCACACCAACATACATTGGATTGCGGGAAAATCTATGCAGTCCACTTATGACTAACTTTTTTGTCGGGTCGATTGGAGACAATGTTCCTCGTCCATTAACTGCAAAACTTATGATGCAGGTTAGCATTATTGCCAAACCAATTAGAAATACTATTGCTCCTGAACTATGTAGGCCTTGGTGTGAAAGCCGTTGAACAAACATGTCGCTCACTTTGTCACCCAAAATCAAATACGGTATTAGTCCGGCTACAATGCCGGGTTGCAAAATTGTAAAAATCAAATTGCGAATGAATAAAGACAACATTGCTAAAGTTTTAGTCCTTGTTTGTCAAAGCTAATTTCTGGCAGTCAGTTTCAAGTTAACCCGCTGTTCAATCAGAGCGAAATAATTGCAAATAACTGTATCGCAGATGAGCCGTTTTAATGGCTCATATACTATGTTAGCTTTTTGTTTTATTTATTCTTTAGACGTCTGAATCCTCGATAAGTAAGCTTTTACCAAATCTTTATTCTTTCTTCTACGGGTTTGTAGTTTTTATCACCAGGTTGGACGTCAAATGCTTCGTAAAACGGGGTGAAATTCATTAATGGTCCATTTACACGCCACATGGGTGGTGAATGTGAATTGGTTTTCACATAATTGCGTAAATACGCATCACGTGTTTTTACACGCCAAATTCGAGCTATTGATAAAAAGAAACGTTGGTCAGGCGTATGCCCATTAATTTTGGTGTTGCTCTGTCCTTGCTCGGTTAACTTAAAGGCATCATAAGCAATTGAGATTCCACCATTATCGGCAGTGTTCTCTCCAACCGTTAATCCTCCTTTTAAATGCAAACCATCCAAAACAGTATATGAGCTATACCGATCAATAACCAATTGTGTTTTCGCTTTGAATTTTTCGTAATCTTCTTCAGTCCACCAGTTTTTTACATTTCCGTCCTTATCAAATTGAGCACCCTGATCGTCAAAGGCATGGGTCAATTCATGGCCAATTACCATTCCAATTCCACCATAATTAATGGCATCATCTGCGTTCAAATCAAAGTAGGGGAATTGCAAAATTCCTGCAGGAAACACAATCTCATTTAGTGGAGGATTGTAGTAGGCTGTTACTGTAGATGGAGTAGTACCCCACGCATCTTTATTAGGCGGTTTATTTAACTTATCTAAATTATACTGATAGTTGTTTTGTCTCAAAGCAACTACATTCTCAAAGTATTTATCCTTTTCTATTTTTACATCACCGTATTCTCTCCAAACATCTGGATATCCTATCTTCTTAGTAATCGTGTATAATTTCTTTTTGGCCTCAACTTTTGTGATATCACTCATCCAATCAAGTTGATCGATTCTAGTTTCAAATGCTTTTTGCAGATTGTTGACCAAATCCAGTACTCTCTTTTTCGCAGCTTCATCAAAATGTCTTGCTACATAAATTTTTCCAAGAGCAAAACCAAGTTGTCTGTCCACCCTCTGAACCATCACCTGAGCCCGTGATTGTTGAACCGCTTGTCCGGATATAACTTTCGTATACTCGAAGGCTGCTGTTTCAAAGGGCTCACTTAAGATGTTGGCATAGTTGGTAAGAATATTCGCTTTTAAATAGGTCTTCCAATCAGCTAATGCCACAGTACCAAGCATATCATTCAATTTGTCATAATAGGCTGGTTGGCGAACATCCACATGATCAGCTTGAGCATCTAAATTTTTAAGCAAGTTGACCCAACCTATATTGGGTTGGTTTTTGGCAAGATCCGCTACTGCCAGTTTGTTATAGTTGGCTTTTACATTTCTACGCTCAATTCGTGTTTTATGAGCTTCTGCCAACTGCTTTTCAATACCATAAGCAATGGCAGTGTTTTTCTCTGCATTATCATTTCCTGCTAGTTCAAATAGCTTGGTCAAATATGACTGATAAGCCTTTTGGATTTCAAGAGTAGATTCGTCTGTTTTAAAATAGTAATCGCGGTCTGGCAACCCTAAACCGGTTTGACCAAAATGCAACATGTTTACACTGCTATTTTCATTGTCCGGAGAAACACCCATGCTGACAAGTGAACCATTTCCTGACTTAAACTCATCTGCAACAAATTGCATCAATCCTGAAATAGTAGTAATTGAATTTACTTCATCAAGCAAAGGTTGAATGGGTTCAAAACCACGTTCATTGATGCGGGTGGTATTCATCCCAGAACTGTAGAAATCTCCAACCATTTGATCAGCACTGCCCTTTTCATGAGTTCCACTAGAGACTTCTTCTAAAATGTCTTCTAATAGTGCCTTCTGAGGAATATTTAAGAAGCTATAAGAGCCAACACCGGCTTGGTCATCTGCAATGACAGCCTGATCTGACCAGTTTTTATTTACGTGGTTAAAAAAGTTATCTCCTGGCTTTATTGATAAATCGATTCCATCGAAATCAAATTTACTGTACTCTTTATTTTTTTCATTTTCACATGAAACAAGCAAAAACATGCCTAATGTGAGGTAAAGTAGATTTTTCATAAGTCTATGTGTGGTTGTTGGCGCATCTTTCAAAATGACTTTGTCGTTGGTTGGTTATAGGTTTTAATGACGGATAACGTCAGAAAGTATCAGCCGTGAATTGTCAAGAAGATAGAAAGACTTTTTGAGTCAGAGAAATAGTAGTTGTGTGAAAGGTTAGGGGAGGCACAAGCTAAAAGCCTGTCGGCCTCAGACACGGTTGTAACAGTGAAGGTGGCTTATATTATAGTTCGAATTTATTCTGAAAGGTTAAGCTGCCATGAGATACCATATGCATCTTCACACCATCCGAATTTCTTGCCAAATCCATAATCCCCTTCACCTTTGTAGTTGTCAAGAGGAACCATAACCTGGCCTCCATTTGAAGAAAGTTTTCCGAATAAAGTTTGTATCTCATTTTCAGCGTTACATTCAACAAACAGTGAGACCCCTGGTGTAAATGACCAGGCATGATTATAATTACTTTCGGAGACCCCGTACACTACACCATTTAATGTAAATACTCCATATTTGATAAGTTCTGGTGTTCCTCCAGGCTCTCCTTCTGAGTACTTTGTTATGCTTTTGATTTCCGAATTCGGAAAGAGAGAAGTGTAGAAATTTATCGCTTCTTCAGCCTTTCCGCATTGATCTCCTACAAATGTTAGAAATGTTGTTGTTTTCATCTTTTTTTAATATTAGTTCAAACCAAAAATTGCCGATTAGATAAGTAACTCCCTTATCGAAAGTTGCTGTTATTTAAAGGCAGAATTGGGAATAGGCAACTCCATTTCGTACCGAATTACTACCAATGCCTTGATAAAAACGTAGGAAATGAAGAACACCTTGCTTTCCTCACCTACGAGCCAAGTCCTGTTTCTAAATTTATATTTTACTTGGCGGACTTACCAGAAGTTATGGAATTTTAGAATTGCAGAGAGGCCCTAGGCCTTTAGGATTGACGAGTGACAAATTACAGGACAGTCTTTCATTTCTGCACTTGTCCGTCAATCACGTTCTGCACTTGCTTAAGATTTCCATTTTGATCATAGATGATAATGGTGCCGTTGCCATTTTTTAGGGTGCCACCATCTAGTTTCACACCGTTAATGTCATTCATCTCCAAGATGTTCCAAAGCTTTCCATTTGAAAAACTGAATCTTAATTTTATTTGTCCATTTGCATAAAACTCTTGAAATTCTCCATCAAGTAGGCCATTCGATACATTTTTCACAATGCCTATATTTCCGTTGGGGTGGTATTCTTTCCAAACCCCATCTTGCTTTTCATTCTTGACTTGACCTTCCACTTTTAATGTGCCATCAGCATAGTAGGCTTTGTAGGGTTTGGCTCCATTTAAGTCACTCGGACCAATGTCCATTACAATTTGGTTGTTTTCGTTGAATTGCTTTCTTGACAACTCCAGCCCAGCGGAATTGTACTCCATCTTTAAGATAGGATGTGAGGTGACAGAGGGGTGATAAATTTCCCATGGCCCCACTTTATTATCTGCCTTGTACTTTCCCTTACCAGTTAGTCCATTGAAGTCTACTTCTTCCCAAAGCCCATCTTTTTTATCGTTAAGAAAAGCTCCCTTTGCAATGAGTCTATTGGTCCGACTCTTTTTCAAATAAGGTCCACTCTTCACTCCGTTTAGGTAAGTGACGGTTATTTTGTCTTCTCCGTTATTTTCACTTAGTGTCCAGGTTCCATTTCTTTTACCCAATTGCATGTTGCCTTTTTTGAGTATATAACCGGAAACCGAATATTCTTCGAATTGGCCATTTAAAACCCCCTGGTCATTATAAGTTTCCAATTTATGAAGTTGATCCGACCAAAGTCGATACTCCTCCCATCGTCCGATTTTTATTCCACCTTTTCCATAAGTCCCCTTATACCGCAAGAATGTCTCTTTGGTCTTGAATTTATAATCGTACTTAGTCCATTCTCCAATTTTTTTGTTTTCCAAATAGTTGCCTCTTTCAGCAGGAAGAGTACCGTTCCAAAAGCTCTCATATAGTCCGGATTTCAGACCATCCAGGTACTTGGAAGAGGACCGTAATTCACCATTCTCTTTATACACCCTCCAAGTGCCTGTCTTTTTCCCATTTAGGTAACTTCCTTGTTCATTTACCTTGCCTTTTTTTTCGTAGTAGAGGGTCCATTGGCCTGTTCTCTTATCGTTAGTGTATTGACCAATCTGTAATACCGGGCCACTTCTCCAATAATTTTTATAGCTCCCTTCTTTGATTCCTGCCTTATACTGGGTTTCGCTGTCAAGACGGTTGCCAAAATAGATTTTCCAAACACCAGTTCGTTTACCTTGATTGTCGCGTTCGCCTACCTCGCGTTGCTGACTGTATACATCAAGGCTTGAAATCGTCAGTAATAGGGCAAGGAGTAAGGTTTTTTGAATCATATCTAAAATATATATGATTCGCGAGAGTCTTACAAGATTAAAGAAGATGATCGGCCAAATGAGTAATGGTGTTAACATAGCCTTATTGTTTTAGGGCTTTTCAGCAGCAGTTTTGATCATTTCTTCCCTCTGGTCTTAGCGTCCTGCTAAGTGCAGGTGGGCGTCTATTTCTTAATCCGACTTATGAATTAATTAATAGAATATCACAGTTTAGATAGTCATGGCACTTTCGATCAATTATTAGATCGATATGCAAACAACATTCAAGCTCAATGGCAGAAACGTAACTGTAAATACAGAAGATGATGCTTTGTTGCTGTGGACAATTAGAGAAGACCTTAAGCTAACCGGTACCAAGTTCGGTTGTGGCAGAGCACTTTGTGGTGCTTGTACTGTCCATCTGGACGGTCAGCCAATTCGTTCATGTGTCACTCCCTTAAAAGCAATTGGAGGTAAATCAGTTACAACGATTGAAGGCCTGTCAGAAGAGGGGCATCCCTTGCAACAATCGTGGGTAAAAGAACAGGTACCCCAGTGTGGTTATTGCCAGTCAGGTCAGATAATGCAGGCTGCTACTTTATTAGCTGAGAATCCAAGTGCTACCCGGGATGAGATCACAACGCATATGAATGGTATCATTTGTAGATGTGGCACTTACACCAGAATTGTAAAGGCAATTGAAAGAGCCAGTGAGTTAATGAAATAACCATGGAACCAAAAATTAAACAAGGACACATGAGCAGGAGGAAGTTCATTGGTGTAACCGGAGGATTGACTTTTGCCATTTCAATTGGGGGTATTGGTTGCACAACACTTGGCTCCAGCCGGAAGGAAGGCCCGCCTGTAGTATTCAATGCTTGGGTACAGGTTCGAACTGACAATTCGGTTGTCATCTACAATCCAGCAGTAGAGATGGGGCAGGGGTCCATGACTGCCTTACCAGTGATTTTGGCTGAAGAAATGGATGCAGATTGGTCGAGGGTGATTATTGAAGAAAGCCCAATTGATCGTGAAACTTACGGCCATAATGTTTGGGGTATGGGACCCTGGATGGGTATTGTTGGCAGTATTGCAGTGCATGGCTATTTCGACAGACTTAGGATTGCCGGGGCTCAAGCCAGGAAAATTCTAATGATGAATGCTGCAAAAAAATGGGAGGTTGATTTAAACGAATTATCGACCAAACCTGGATTAGTGGTTCATCAAAAATCCAACAGACAATTGACCTTCGGAGAAATAGCTTCATTTGGTACTATGCCAGCGCAGCTTCCCGAGATCGGCCTTGAGCAATTGAAAGACCCTAATGATTTCCGATTGATTGGGACAGTAATACCAAGGAGAGATGTGCCCGAAAAGGTGAGGGGTGAAGCCATCTATTCAATGGATATTTCGCTTCCGGATATGGTTTATGCTTCGGTAAAACATGCCTTGATTAATAAGTCTACTCCGTTTTTACTAAACGGGGATGAGGTGAGTCAAATGCCAAATGTGGTGAAGACTGTGATACTGGAAAATGGTGTAGGTGTCATTGCTACTACTATTCAATCAGCATTTAAAGCCAAAGACCAGTTGAATATTGAATGGAGCAGTGATGTGTTAGCATCAGGATATGACAGCCAAATGGAGGCTTTGAAATATCCTGAAGCTATAGATGATTCTACCATCGAAAGGAAAGAGATAGTTAACGAAGGGAGTGTAGAAAATGTTAAGGGAATTGTAAAATCCTATACCGCAGACTATTACAATGATTACACTTATCATGCGCAGATGGAGCCATTGAATGCTGTGGTGTCATTAGCAAAGGACAAGCAGTCAGCCGAAATATGGGTGGGGACCCAGGCTCCGGATTCAGCGCTTCGAGATGCCGCTGAAGCACTGGAACTGGACGAATCTCAAATCACTTTGAACAGGTGCTACCTGGGAGGTGGCTTTGGAAGAAGGGCTGCCAGGGATTATCTGGTTGAAGCCTGTCATTTGGCTAAGGCCGTTGACAAACCCGTAAAACTTGTTTGGAACAGGGAAGAGGATGTGAAAGCAGGCATGTTTCGACCAGCAACCTTGCAGCGTATTAAAGCGGGAGTTGATGTTGACGGTAATCTTATAAGCTGGGAATACTGTACGACCGGTCCGGGAAGGGGACTCATTTCTACCGGATCGAGTATTCGGTACTATGATATTCCAAATCAAAAAATCGAGGCCAAGCATTTGGATCATGGCATAAGGACAAGATCGTGGAGGGCAGAGGGGCATGGAGCAAACAAATTTGCCATCGAAGCCTTTGTCGATGAGATAGCAAGTGATCAAAAGGTTGATTCAATGGAGTATCGCAGAGGGTTACTGAAGAACAGCCCAAGGGCTTTAGCGGTTTTAAATCGAGTGGCCAAAATGTCTAATTGGGGTAAAGCAAATGTGGCCAATAGATCTATGGGATTAAGTTTTGCAGAACGAGACTCCATCACCGCCTGTGTGTGCGAAATTTCACTGAATCAAAATTCTGGTAAGATCAAAGTGCACCAAGTTTGGATGGCAGTTGATGCCGGAATTGTGGTACAACCGGATAACGCTACAGCTCAAATTGAAGGTGCCATTATTATGGGTATGAGTAGCGCTCTTTCAGAGAGAATTACATTCAAAAATGGTGAAGTGGAACAATCTAACTTCCATGATTACAATGTGCTCAGGCATGATGATGCTCCTGAGCGTATTGATGTGGAATTCATTTCATCCACGGAACATCCAACCGGAATAGGAGAGGCTGGATTACCAGCCGTAGGAGGTGCAATAGCCAATGCCTTTGCATCGATGACGGGAAAGCGACTTTACCATATGCCGTTCACCACTGTGCTAGTGATGGAAGCCATAAAGGCTTGAATTAGATTCACTGTCAAGTCCCTCTATTCAGAGTAAGCTTTATGCATAAGGTTTGGTCTATTTAATGTCTCAGCGAGACGCCAAGACTAGTTGGGGTTCTGCTCTAAAATTTTATCGTATTCCTCAAGAATGTCCTTTCGGTTTCTATGAAACTCTTTCCATCCATGTTGTCCATAGCAATTATCTAACATATCTCGCTTCTAGAATTACCGATAACGTCCCGGCTAAAAAGCGTAGAAACGGTTTGGTTGGTTAGGTCTATGATTTTTAGCCATTGTTGGCAACAGTTTTATATTTTTTATATCCTTCTTCAATTGATGCATCACTTAGAAAGTCTAGAGGTGTTTCGGCTTCTCTTACAATCTCCATCAGTTTCAACCTCGGGGAGTTTAATCTTTTTAAGCAATTGTCCACTTGAGAGAATAGGCCTCCTTTTGTTTTGGTTTTTACTTCAATCCCAAGATTCGTCAATCGGATCTCATTCCCCCTTATTTCAATAAGTCCTTTTAATATTAACTTTCTAAAGCCCTGTCTTAATTCATCCGGCACGAATATTGCATGATTCAACATATCACCAATCCCAATTATATTCGATAACTCAATAGGTTTAAATTCATTATCGTAATTCGAGAGTGATAGAAAAACCCAAGCATCACTCCATTCAAAATAATTATTTTTCTCAGTCATTTATTTAATTGTTGCCAACGTTCTGGCTATGCGTAGTGCGGGACTTCAAGGCAGTAACCTTTCGAGCCGCACAGACGGTAGCCAAAACTGTGTCTTTGGCTTTAAATTTACTGAAAGAAAGGCAAAGCGCAGCTTTGGCGGCCTATGAAACACCTGTCTTTCCTTTACAACTGAACCCCGCATTACGTATAGCTCTTGTTGGGTGCAGTTATTCTTCTTCGTGTTCTTTGTGGAGTGTTATTGTTAGCTTGTTTTGCCGTTGGTCGATTTGGACTTGTTCGCCTTCCTTAAATCCCAATTCTTCTAACCATCTGCCTTCAAGCCTAAATTTCAGGAACAGTCGTATTGTCCCATGTTCTTGCACGGAACTTACCGTGAATTTTCAATTCAAGAACTTCTAAATAGTAATTGATATAGGTCAATTGGCCTTATCTGAGCAAAAGGGCAGGTTTTGGGCGAGGGTCACTTTTTTCTGAATTTTTCCTTCCGGCCTCAAAAATTGCATCATTCAGAATTTTGGCAACCTCGGCGCTGTTTAAATTGTTTGGAAAACCAAAAAGTACATAGTACATGTCTACATCATGCCAGTAATGAAGTTTGTCAACGAATTCTTGAATTTCTGAGTCTGTATTTTTTCTATATAACCACTTCTTAATAGCCCCTTTCATGTCCTTTATATCTCCCTTGTTCCAAGGTTCTCCTAGCTCATAAAGGCCATCGGGCAAATTGTATTTCTGTCGAACAAAGTCTTTTTCTTCAACAAATTTTTCCCATTCATCATCCCACAATGGAATATCAAAGGCTTCTTCTTCATAATGAGATAGCATATCGATCCTGTAGAATATTTCCAACAAAATTCGCTTTCTGTCAAATTTGCTGAAATGCATAAATGAACCTGCTTTTGAAAGAGCCTCATCAACTGTAACCGGACGTTTAAGTACCTTTTGAGAGATTTCCTTTGCAATTTCCTTAATGCTTTTCGTGGCGCTATTTATTGCCACCACATCGGCCATAATGGGAGAATATTGGAAAACCTCTTGAACTTCAATGTTGTGCCAAATGGGAATAAGCACAGATTGTCCCGATATAGCTTCTTTGGAAAAGAGACCATTCAATTCTTTTTGTGGCCAGTTCTTCTTGAAAAAATCTCGGCTCAATATGATGACTCCAAAGTTAGAATCTCTTATTCCTCTGTCTATTGATTGCCTCAAGCTGTCTCCGACTTCCAAAACAAACTCATCATACCAAACCTTAAGGTTGGTTTTGAGAAACTCCTTGGCTAAAGGTCTTACCAGAGATTTTTTATCTTCACTAGCATGACTTATGAACAAGTCCCATTTTTTTTCCATTCAAGATTCTCTTATAGCACCCAACAATTGTATATCGATATTGATGATATATCTTTTTTATGATTATCAATCTAATGGGTTTTTGCTTTTTAAAAAAGTGAGCAGCTACGAGTGTATAAATCTCGGTTGTTTTTGTACTTCTGCTTAATCTCCTTCTGGTCTTAGTGTCTCGCTAAGACCTTTTTGCTTAACGAGCCTTCTAGCTGATGTCTCAGCGAGACGCTAAGACTAGGAGTGGGGCCAGCGGGTGACATTAGTCTAATTCTATTTAAAGAAGATTCATCCGTTGTTTACAAATGCTTATACAGTGGCTAACAGTGGCGTTATCTGCAAAATCATTCAAAACAATTGTGAGGTAATCGCTGCTTAGGTTTTTATTTACATTATTCAATAGCCATGGTAAGGTACTGTGATCGAAATATGCCTTTGTCGACATGAGTGGCGAAGAAGTTAAACTGTACGGGACTAATGATGGCAAGATAACCGCATCGACTCCAGTAGCGGTGCCCTGAATTTGCAAAACAGTATATGTGCTGCCCGCTTGCCCAGCTTTGTTCATCTTTTCAAGTGCTTTAATGATGTTCCCAGGGCTTAATGTTGAATAGTTACCTTGATAATATGAGTCATACTTACTTGTAGCAGGGCTTGCACCAATTTGATTTAAAAAGATTAACCGTTTCTTGGCTTTGATGAGTTGTTCGTAGGAGTTGCTTAAATCATTTTTATCACCTGTAACTATTGAGTTTTCTTTGATTTTTGATTTTACGATAGCATCAGTAAGAACATTGTCAAGTTCGGTTTGTGTCGGATGCATTGTAGTTTCAGCCATCCCCTGAGTGTTGCAACTAACTACTACTATTTCGGAAGGGTTAGCATCTAGCCATTCCAGTAATTCTACTAAGAAGTCTTCATAGCTTGCTCCCGGAATAAAGTTATGCTGGTGATAAAGTGTGTTTTTTTGTGATTCAGGTACTAGATCCTGAATGGTCGAATATAGTTTTCCAGGACGAAAGTCAAAATAGCGAATGCCTAAATCAAGCATTGTAGTAAAACTATCTTTCTGTGTGATGGCGATGTTACGAATAGCAAATAGCGCCTCGTTGATGATGTCTGTTCCGATTTTTAGTTTTGGACAGAGGGCATTAAGAATGTCTTTGACTACTTGAACAGGTAATTGATTTAATATGTTTTCGCAATTGGCTAAGGTGTTCATTCCTGAGTCATGTGCACCGGGCAAAATAAATTCATGCAGTGCCTTTTTGGCCGCGTCAGGATAGGCCGCGACCAGGCCTGCCATCCACCGTTGGTATGAATCAGTAAAATAGGCATAGCATTGATCCTCATTAGTTAACCCTCCAGCACCTGAAGCCGCATCAAAAAAACCATAGCTAATTGCATAGCTCTGGTCAGTAAACGACTTTACAATTGACGGCATATTCATCATGTCTGTCATATCACCACTGCTCACAGTGCCATTACTATCATCAATAAGGTTATCACGTTGAGCTACTTGGCTATTTTCAAAAAGTCCTTTCCAGGAATAAGAAGAGGTGGAGCCAGATGAGGCATCTTCGGCAAGTAATGGGATTGATTGAGAAACTTCATCCATTATATTCAGCTTACTAAAGGTTTTAGATTCTTCAGCAAGTGAAAACTGCATTTGGAAGTTTGAGTTTGTTAAAAAGGTATATGAGGTGATCGATTTTTGTGACATAGGTACATCAATGTTTTATTTATTAATAGTAGAAATTTCATAAATATTTCTATAAAAATCAATTAGATATAAAAATAAACAAAAGTAAATTGGATAGTCTCTTTTATTTAAATCGATATAAGTTGGTATCGATTTGACCAGCTGTTATGGAATAATGCCCTCTAATGATTTCAAGAAGCGGTTAAGAGGTATTGTGAGAACCCTTGGATAGGAAGTGTCAATTCTATTATTCAAATAAAGAATCCCAGTGATGGCTTGCTAAGTTTAACCAAATAAATCACTACTCAAATACCGATCACCACGATCACATATAATATGCACTATCACCCCTTCTTCAATTTCGGAAGCTATTTGGAGAGCGGCAGTTAGAGAACCGCCTGAACTCATACCGGCCAAAACTCCTTCTTCCTTAGCCATTCTACGGGTAGTGACGGTGGCTTCTTCCTGACTCACATCAATCACCCGGTCTACACGGTCTGGTTCAAATATTTTGGGTAAGAACTCTGGTGACCATCTTCTGATTCCGGGGATTTTGGAGCCATCTGTGGGTTGCGTACCCACAATTTGTACGGCTGGGTTCTGCTCTTTCAGATAACGAGAGACACCCATAATGGTACCAGTGGTGCCCATAGCCGAGACAAAGTGGGTAATTTGACCTTCAGTGTCCTTCCAGATTTCTGGACCTGTGGTACGGTAGTGCATTTTATAATTGTCCGCATTGCCAAACTGGTTCAATAGAAAGTAGTCTCCACTAGCGGCCATTTCATCGGCCAGTGTACGGGAATACTCAATGGTTTGAGCAGCGGGGGTAAGGATTACTTTTCCACCATAGGCTTCCATGGCCAAAACTCTTTCGCGGGTGGAGTTGTCTGGCATAATAAGGGTCATCTTCAAACCCATTATTTGTGCAATCATGGCCAGCGCAATACCTGTATTGCCACTGGTGGCTTCTACCAATTGATCGCCAACTTTGATATCACCACGTTCCAGTGCTGCGGTGATCATACCATAAGCTGCTCGGTCCTTCACAGATCCACCCGGGTTGTTTCCCTCCAGCTTTCCAAAAATTTTGACATGAGGGTTTGGGCTTATCCCCTTATATTCCACCAAGGGCGTATTGCCAATAAGTTGCTCTAATTTCATTTTAAGATTCAAGTTTTAAGCCACAAGCTCCAAGCCACAAGCTCCAAGTAAAAACACAGATAGCCGTTTTCCCAATTTTCCAATTAACCATTTCCCATTTACCAATCTTCCAATTCACAAATCACCCAATTAACCAATCCCTCCCTTAAAGATAATGGTATCGGTATCACCAGAATCGTTATTCATTTTGGCTTGGTAATATACTTTAGAATAGGGAGGGACACTCTGGGTAAGCCAAACATTACCACCGATGACACAATCATGGCCTATCTCAGTTTTGCCACCTAAAATTGTTGCTCCGGCATAGATAACGGTGTTGTTGCCTATGGTTGGATGTCTCTTGGTTTTGGCATCTTTCTTATCAACACTCAGCGCACCAAGTGTTACACCCTGGTAGACTTTCACGTGGTCACCAATGATGGTGGTTTCACCAATCACCACGCCAGTACCATGATCAATGCAGAAGAAGCTGCCTATAGTTGCTCCCGGATGAATATCAATTCCTGTCCTGCTATGGGCATATTCGGAGATTATTCTTGGTAGCAAGTCAACACCCTGCAAATAAAGTTCATGCGCTACACGGTGGGCAGCTATGGTATAAAAACCAGGGTAGGTACTTATCACTTCAGTGCGGCTTTTGGCAGCTGGATCACCCTCAAATATCCCTGTCACATCCTGTTCGAGCTTTTGATATAGCTCAGGTAAACCTTCGAAAAAAGTAGCTGAGACTTCGCTCACTTCTTTTTCTTGTTGAAATGGGTTTCTGACCAAAAGTTGCTCTAGCTGAAGCTGCAATTTTTGCAGATGATGATGAAACTCCTGCGGACTCGTGAATTTTCTCTGGCTGAAATGAGGAAACAGAGCACCTAAGAGTTCTTCGAAGAAATTGATCAATTCTTTTTGAGAAGGGCAGGTTGGACAAGCTTGCTGGGCAACATAAAGCTTGTCTATGAAGTTTGGACTCATGGCTTCAATTCAGGAGTAAAATTAGTCTCAATTTTAAGCGTTCGGCTAAATCGGCTTGAACCAGTAGAGACTATATCGAGTAATGCGAACGTGGAATTTTGACTAAGGTTGAGCTTTTAACTTTTGGCCAACAGGCTTAACATTTTATTAAGAAAACCTGCGCTTTCCTTTCATGAAATCGCGCCTTTCTTTGCGCTGGTTATTGTTCATTGTAAAGAACAGGAGAGGCCCAATAAAAGCCGCAGTAAAGAATGGAATGTCTTGTTTTTGTTCGCGACTCCTTCTGGCTCTTTGATAGGCCATAAAACTGATGGTGTAGGTCACAAGCAGGAGAGTGCAAAGTATTATCCAAACCGTGGTATTCATGGTTTTATTTACGAAGAACTACACGGTGAGTTACAGCACTGAATCTCCCTTATCATCAAAAATGGTTTAGCGCAATGAGAAATAAATTCTATATTTCTGTCTAATAAAAGCCCATGATAAAATATACCACCTATCTGTCAATACTTGTTTTGTTTGGCATTAATAGCCTTGCGGCTCAGATCGACAAGTCTTATACCAAGGAAATCAAGAACCTTTCCGATGAGAAGAAAATAGAAAGGGCCTTTGCAATTATTGAAGAATTGGAACCCAGATCACATTCCGATTTGATTTTGCTTACAGAAATTGAAGCACCACCTTTTAAGGAGACAAAACGTGCCCTGAAGTTTAAGGAAATGCTGCTGGAAGCGGGAGCGGATAAGGCCTGGATAGATGAAGTAGGTAATGTGATTGCATTAAAGTCGGGAACAAAGGGGAACAGGACTGTTGCCCTCGATGCTCATTTGGATACGGTGTTTCCTGAAGGCACGGATGTAAAAGTGAGGTTTAAGGGAGATACAATGTTGGCTCCGGGAATTGGAGACGATACTCGCGGGTTGATTGTAGTGCTCACCGCATTGCGGGCGATAAAGCAGGCGGATATAAGCACAGAAGCGGATATACTCTTTATCGGAACAGTAGGCGAAGAGGGACTCGGAGACCTAAGAGGAGTGAGGCACTTATTTGCATCTGCAGACTTGAAAATCGATTCCTGGATTTCCATTGATGGAGGTGCCATAGGCAGAGTCAATAATAAGGGGCTAGGATCAAAACGATATAAGGCAGTTTTTAAAGGACAGGGTGGTCATTCCTGGGGAGCTTTTGGCGTAGCCAATCCACATCATGCTTTGGGCAAGGCCATTGAGTACTTTACTTTGGATGCCACCAAATTCACTTCAAATGGAGCGAAAACCAGCTTTAATGTTGGACGTATTGGTGGAGGAACCTCTGTTAATTCAATTCCTTTCGAG
>JAJCYM010000086.1 GCA_029262895.1 Roseivirga sp. | reverse complement strand
TATTACGGACGTAACTCACTTCGAATCAGACGCTTTGCTTCCTTTGTCTTTTCACCATAGCGGTGCTATGCTTTCAAAGCCAAACATCCTGATTCATTGCGATTTACTTCCTCATTACGATCTCTATTGCATAAACCGGGTTTAATAAAAAAATAGATTCAGGTCATATTTATACGAGAAGGAATATTAGGTATTCAAGATTCAATTAAGCGTTTTCGCATAGACCATAGGGCTACATACAGCCATTTCCGGCCAATTGGCATACATTTTTTCGCATCTAAAAAACTTTTTATGTAAATATGTTGAATTTTACATATTAATATTTACCTTTAGATTCTTATAACCTAAACATGAGAGCAACTACTAGTCAGACACTGACGCTATGCGTGGGCCTGACGACTATACTCTTTCTTACATCTGCCTTTCAGTTTAAAGAAAGTGCAGAGCTGCCCCCTCCGGATTTCGATCCGGAGATTTGGGCGGCAGAACACTACTCAACACCCGTTGACCTCAGTGATTCTGTCAATACAATCAAGAAAAAACGCTATGATATCATCTTCGACAATAAGTCGGAGTACAAGATCAATGTGGCCATTCGCTATAAGGAATATAGCGGAGAATGGACTACAGATGCCTGGATTACACTTCAGCCGGGTGAAAAGAAACTGATGGGTTCATCAGACGAAACTACCTATTTCTATTATGCCAAAACACTATCAAAGTGGCGCAAACAGGCATGGGGCGGTAAGCACAAGTTTAAGGCGGACGATAAATCGCTGAACAAAGTGCGCTTTCGCCAACAGGATATTTGGGAGTGTTACAATGCAGAAATGTGTAACACGTTTGCGGTGTTTAGGTAACACTTGGGGAGGCTACTGGAGCCTCCCCTTTTTTTATGCTCCTCTTAGAATATCTTATCGTGACGAGAAAAAGAAATTAGCAAAGTGCGGCAACAATAAATATGCGCTAATGAACGCACCGATATTCTTCTCTGAAAGACACACTGACGAGAGCTTATAGAAAAAAATGGAGCTATAGTTTTACAGCTCCATTTCCAATTCATTCTAGTAAGATACCGATCCTTGATTAGGAGCAGATGGGAATACATTGACCAGACCCTGTGTTGTATAAACTAAGGTCGACCAGGAATTAACTCCCCCAGGCAAATTCAATGAAACTTGATTTCCGCTGATATCTACGGTAATATTTTCTCCGGATGGAAAAGTATGACCCGTTGATTGTGCTCCATCTGTTGGGATGTTGACAACCGTACCAGCAATTGTTTGACTTAAAGCTCCACCAGAAGCATTGACTACATTAAAGAAATTGTTAGACGCCATAATGATTAAATTTTGATTTATCTGTACCTACTCTAGTAAGGATTTTCGGCTTGCTCCTTGTAATCAAAAGAATGGATAGGTTTGTTTAATCGATCGCTATCACTTGATTACAGGGTAAAGTTGGCGCTGTTTTCCCCGGGTTTAATCCGTCAAAAGGAGTATAATATTGAATACTCCAAAAGAGGTATTCGACAGGAAATAGAGGGTAGTGTAGATGGTACTTAACTCGAAAGAAAAAAATCATTCATCGGAAGCATTGTACTTCTCAAAGTGCTTTCACCAACCTTAAAAACTTCTTAGATTGATAAAGTATATGGGGCCAAACGCCATGGTGTTTAGCCAAACGTTGTAGGACATCCTTTATAGCAAGAAACTCCGCAAATCAAAAGACGAAACATGCAAAAAAACCGAATTCCACCTGCACAATCACCTCGCTATAAAGCCTCCTATAGTTTTTTAAATCAGTTTTTATTATTGTTATCTGTACTCACCTTAGTTTTTATATCCACCACGGGTTTTTTATTTATCAAACAACGCTCCCTTGATTCCTTTAAAAAAGGCAGCGTTCAGGAACCATTCGACAGGGAAAAGGAACCTTATACTTCGGTGGTTGACGCGCATCTTCACTTTAGGCCATTTGGAGGAAAGGAAATTCCTTTTAAAAGATTATTAAATATCATTGAACGAACTGGTGTGCGATTTGTCAATGTCTATGGCATTGGACAGCGTGTTCCGATTACCTCTGATTGTACCTACTATCTGGATTGTCCTGGTACACCGGTGCTACCCACCATTAAAAATGATATGGCCAATGCAGAGTTTTTTATTCAAACCAAACCCAAGGATATACATCTTACACTTTCCATGACATTCCCAGACCTTGCCAATCCGGAACATATCCTGAGTATCATGAAATTATATGAATTAGAATATCCGGGCGTATTTAAATGGATGGGTGAGGTGAATTTAATCAAGCAAGCCCTCCTAAAAAACAAGCACGAGCCAGTTGATTTAGACGATATTCCAAAGTGGAAAAGTTTTATGGACGAGTTGAACGCGAGAAACATTCCAATCAATATCCATTCTGATTTGGGCAATGACACTACCTCGCACACCAAGTACTTACCCCTGATGGAGGCGGTGCTGAATCAGTATCCTGATAATAAGATCGTATGGGCACATATGGGCTTGTCAAAGGAGCTAACTCAAATGGACCCCAACGAGCACATCAATATCATGGAACGCCTATTGAATAAACACCCCAACCTAATGCTGGATATTACATGGCGGGTGCTGGAAGACAATTACTTCAGTAAGAACAGGGAACTTTATGTTGCTTTCATAAATCAATATTCTGACCGTATATTACCGGGTACAGATTTTGTCGCGGCCATCAACAAGCATGTTGATACTTGTAAAAAAGAGTTGGAAGTGAATAGCAGGATTAATCAATTTTTAGATGATGAGGCCTTTCGTAACATTGTTTTAGGCAACAACTACTTCAAATTGCTTGACCTCGACTATGAGGCGCCCCCAATTGCCAAAAAAGTGCGATGATCATCCATGGATTGATATTCCGTCAAGCGTTGCTTTACGGGTAATCCTGAATAAAAAAGGAGTGACATTTTATATCTTTTCCAAATACTCTCTGGCTTTTAGTAACCTTGTCCCATACCAGCTGAATATTTCTCCATCTACCAACAAAATTTTAGCATTGGGTAATTTTTCTTTCAACTCAATAATGTGCTTTTCTTTAAAAGGAAAAGGCTCACTTGACAACAGCACAAATTCCGGTTCCAACGCCATCATATCCGCCAGGTTCAATTCAGGATAACGTTCATCTGAAATTAGATTCTCAAAACCAGCGATCTTCATCATCTCGTCAATGAAAGTGTTAGAGCCGGCAACCATATAAGGGTCCTTCCAAATCAGGTAAAGAGCTTTTCCCTTTTTGGGTAAAGGCAGCATTGAAAAGTCCTGATTGAGCTGAGTGCAAATGCTATTGGCCATTTTGGACTTGCCTGCAATCTGACCAACAGCCGCAATCATATTAAGCGCATCCTTGAGATTGAATATGTCGCTCATCCAAACCGGATACTTTTTCTCCAACTTGGAAACCCCATCCAGGTAATTTTCTTCTTTATTGCCTATGATTAAATCAGGTTTAAGTGAGTCGATCACATCAAACCTGAATTTTTTAGTCCCGCCAATAATGGTTTTTGATTTTCTCCAATGGTCAGGATGAACACAGAATTTAGTGATCCCTATAACCTCGGTATCCAAACCCAAATCACAGAGCAATTCCGACTGCGAAGGCACTAATGATACTATTCTTTTAGGCAGTGCCGGTACTTCTACCCTCCTGCCCATCTGATCAATAACTTGCTCCGTCTTTTGCAATATCTACTTCAAATAACTGAAATCGTGACCACTCTTGAGTTGGCAAACAAACTCATACATTAACTGTATCACCTTATCGATATCGTCCTTATGGGCTGTTTCGACTGTAGTATGCATGTATTTGAGTGGCAAGGAAATCAATGCTGAAGGCACGCCATCATTAGAATAGGCAAACGCATCGGTATCTGTCCCAGTCGATCTTGATGAGGCCAATCGCTGGAATGGTATTTTACTTTTCTCAGCGGTTTTGATCAACATCTTTAATAAGTTGTTGTGAACCGCAGGGCCATAGGCCAATACCGGACCACTACCACATTTCTGATCACCCTGCAATTTCTTATCATACATCGGTGAATGAGTATCGTGACAAACGTCAGTAATTATGGCTACATCAGGCTTTATTCTGGCCGCAATCATTTCTGCGCCACGCAAACCAATCTCCTCCTGTACAGCGTTGACCACGTACAGACCAAAAGGCAGTTTGACTTTATTTTTGGAAAGCTCTCGAGCAACTTCCGCAATCATAAACCCGCCAATGCGATTGTCCAATGCCCTTCCGCACCAGTATTTCTCATTAAGCTCCATGACCTCATCTTCAAAGGTGATCACAGAACCCACGTGGACTCCAAGTTTTTCGACCTCCTCTTTGCTCTCACAGCCCACATCAATGAATATATTCTTCAGGGTTGGCGCTTTTTCGCTTGATCTGTCACGCACATGAATGGCTGGCCAGCCAAATACGCCTTTGACCACACCTTTATCCGTGTGAATATTCACTCGTTTGGAAGGGGCTATTTGATGATCAGACCCTCCGTTTCTAACCACATAGATATAACCATCATCCCCAATATAGTTGACAAACCAGCTGATCTCATCGGCATGGGCTTCTATCACTACCTTAAATTCAGCCTCGGGGTTAATCACTCCTACAGCCGTGCCATAGGTATCGGTAAACTGACTGTCAGTGAAAGGTTTGATATAGTCTAGCCAGATTTGTTGACCAGAGGCCTCAAAGCCAGTAGGTGATGCATTATTAAGGTATTTGACTAAAAATTCTCGGCTTTTCTTATCCATTCTCTAAATATTTCTGGTGATACCACCATCTACTTTTAAATTTTCTCCTGTGATATAGGCTGCACTATCAGATGCCAGAAAAACAGCGGTTTCACCTATTTCATTCAGTTTACCCGGTCTGCCTAAAGGAATCTCACTTTTAATTTCATCCGTTACCGGATAGCTCTCTATAAACCCAGGGAGTATGTTGTTCATTCGAATATTTTTCGGACCATATTCCTGAGCATAAAGCTTGGTATAGCTCGCCAAGGCTGTTCTCATCACCGATGAAATTGGGAATGACAAAGAAGGCTCAAAGGCCGCAAAGGTTGAAATATTGACCATCGAACCACCCCCCTGTTCTTCCATTATAGGTGTTACCAAACGTGCCAGTCTAATCACATTCATTAAAACTAAGTCGGTGCCATTACTCCAATCTTCATCTGTCAGTTTTAATAATTCACCCTTAGGAGGATGACCGGTATTATTTACCAAAACGTCAATTCTACCAAATTCTGCCATGGCCAAATCGACCAGGGCTTTGAGGTCTGTTTCCTCAGTGACTGAACCCTGCATGCCCACTCCACCCAGCTCTTTGGCTAATTCCATTGCCTCGCTTGAGCGAGACATTAAAACGATCTGATAATTCGCGGAAGCGAATGCTCTAGCACATGCTGCACCCATGCCTTTTCCAGCGGCTGTTATTACTGCGACCTTGTTCATCTATAGTGGGATATTTCCGTGTTTCTTTTTGGGTAGCTGATCTACCTTATTTTCAAGCATCTCAAATGCGCTAATCAACTTCTTTCTGGTATTCTCAGGAACAATCACTTCATCAATAAAACCCCTTCTTGCTGCACGATAGGGGTTTGCAAACTTGGTGGTATAATCATCCACTTTTTCCTGCAATTTTTCTTCCGGTGAGTCGGCTTCAGCAATTTCTTTCTTGAAAATTATTTCTGCCGCACCCTTTGCCCCCATCACCGCAATTTCAGCCGTTGGCCATGCAAAGTTTAAATCAGCACCAATGTGTTTTGAATTCATCACGTCATAAGCGCCTCCATAGGCTTTCCGTGTAATGACCGTCACTCTGGGCACTGTGGCCTCAGAGAAGGCATAAAGCAATTTTGCGCCATTGGTTATGATTGCATTCCATTCCTGATCAGTTCCAGGTAAAAACCCTGGCACATCCTCAAGCACCAAAAGAGGTACATTAAAGCTATCACAGAACCTCACGAAGCGTGCTCCTTTAACACTGGAATCAATGTCTAACACTCCTGCGAGAGAGGCTGGTTGGTTTCCAACAATCCCAATACTTCTCCCCCCAATTCTGGCAAAGCCAACTACTATATTTTCCGCAAAGTTTTTATGTGCTTCAAAAAAAGAGTCCTCATCAACTATTCCCTCAATAACCTCGCGCATATCATAGGGCTGATTGGGATTTTCCGGTACAATGTCATTGAGAACGGTTCGTTTCTCATCACCGAAGTTATAATCGTAAACCGGAGCATCTTCCTCGCAGTTTTGCGGAATATAAGAGAGTAATTTTTTGACATCCTCAATGCACTTGGCATCGTTTGCGGAAGTAAAATGAGTCACACCACTTTTAGTACTATGCGTACTTGCTCCTCCCAATTCTTCGGCTGTAACCTCTTCCTGAGTAACTGTTTTTACTACGTTAGGACCAGTTACAAACATGTATGAGGTATTCTCAACCATGAAAATAAAATCGGTGATGGCGGGAGAATAAACTGCTCCTCCTGCACATGGGCCCATTACGGCTGACAATTGTGGCACAACACCAGATGCGCGTGTATTGCGATAGAATATATCCGCATAACCACCCAAGCTCACAACACCTTCCTGTATTCTGGCACCTCCGGAATCGTTAAGTCCAATGACCGGAGCTCCATTTTTCATGGCCATGTCCATAATTTTGCAAATCTTTTCTGCGTGGGTCTCGGAGAGAGATCCTCCAAACACCGTGAAGTCCTGGCTAAATACGTAGGTAAGCCTACCGTTTACTTTGCCGTAACCGGTGACAACACCATCGCCCAGGTATTGCTCCTTATCCAGACCAAAGTCAGTACTTCTGTGGGTGACCAACTTTCCAATTTCTTCAAAAGTGCCTTCATCAATCAGCAAGGCTATTCTCTCCCTGGCAGTTAGTTTACCCTTTTTATGCTGAGAATCTATTCTCCGTTGCCCTCCTCCCAGAAGTGCCTCCTGATTCTTACTGTTAAGTTGCTCTAGTTTTTGGTCTTTTGAGAGTATTCCTTGACCCGCCTCTGCGGTATTTTGCTCTGACATGCCTTGCTTTTTAACGTTGTCAAATATATGGACAAAAACAAAAAAAGAACCTGCCTCAAGACTAATTAAAAATCATCATATCCAAGATTCGGTGATATCTCTTATCTTGCGCCATTCTTTCCAAGAGCATGAAAAGAACAGCCATTATAGATCTGGGAACGAACACCTTTCATCTCTTCATTGCTGAAGTAGAAAAGAACACTCTGCGCCCCCTTTATAAAGAAAAGATCGCTGTGAAAATCGGGCAAAATGGCATAAGCAAAGGCACCATCGCCCTGGCAGCCTATAAAAGGGCAATGCACACACTACAGGTTTTCAAAACCACCATTGACCAATTCGAAGTAACTGACGTGCGTGGCGTGGCCACAAGTGCCATTCGCAACGCAAAAAACGGGAAACAACTTCTTGAAGATATCAGGGCTTCAACAGGTTTGGTGATTGAGATGATCTCAGGAGATAGGGAAGCTGAATTAATCTATTATGGCGTTAAAGCTGCTTTACCTCTTCTTCCGGAGGCTCAGCTGATGATGGACATTGGCGGAGGTAGTGTGGAGTTTATCATAGGCACAGACGAGGATATTCTTTGGAGAAGGAGTTTTGAAATTGGCGCCCAGAGGTTGTTGGACAAATTCCATAAGGTCGACCCTATAAAACCCGAAGTCATTTCAACCCTGAATGATTGGCTTAATGGAGAATTGAAGGCACTGATTGATGCCATTGCCACTCACAAGCCCCAAGCAT
This sequence comes from Roseivirga sp., assembly GCA_029262895.1. GTDB lineage: Bacteria > Bacteroidota > Bacteroidia > Cytophagales > Cyclobacteriaceae > Roseivirga. The sequence continues at coordinate 123,755 of JAJCYM010000086.1, read as the reverse complement.
TTATCGGATGTTCCGGAACCTTCGACACCATTAAAGAAATCTATTGCAATGAACAGGGTTTGGAAACTGATGACAATTCCAGATTTTTTCAGATTCCTGTTTCTGCCTTTAAAAGAATCAATTTGGAACTTATCGGTAAAAATCGTGAGGAGCGATTGGCTATCCCGGGTATGGTCACCATGCGTGTTGATATGATTGTCGTGGCCAGTTGCCTCATTGATTTTGTATTGAGCAAATTGGAATTGAATGAGTTCACCGCTTGTGCTTATGCTCTTAAAGAAGGGGTAATATTTCATGATCATCAAACCGTATCAATTACAGATTAATAACCTTGGAAGCCAGAAATTTTTCATACCAGCACCTTTTCGATTTCTCTAAGTCTGTCTTTGTCAGCATTGGCTGCTCAGAAGAACATGCCCTTATCGCCTCTAAGGTCTTACTTTCCGCTGATCTGCGTGGTGTGGATTCCCATGGGGTTGCCCGATTGAGTGGATACATTAGGCTTTGGGAAAAAGAGAGAATCAATGCCAGACCAAATATCCATGTGGTGCACGAAACACCAAGTACAGCTGTAGTTGATGGTGATGCAGGTTTAGGTTTGGTAGTTGCCCCATTTGCCATGGAAGTGGCCATGGAAAAAGCCCGACAAGTCGGTACCGGCTGGGTATCGGTTAAAAACTCTAATCATTATGGCATCGCAGGTTATCATTCTATGATGGCCACTGCCCAAGATATGATTGGAATTTCCATGACAAATGCTAGTCCGTTAGTCTCCCCTACTTTTTCAAAGGAGCGCTTACTCGGTACTAACCCCATTTCTGTCTCCATCCCGGCCAATGAAGAGCCTCCTTTTGTAGGTGACATGGCCACAACCACGGCTGCCAATGGCAAATTGGAAATGCTGCAAAGAAAGGGGCAGGAAGCACCCCAAGGCTGGGTTCAGAATAAAGATGGTTTGCCCACCACGAACGCCTCGGGTGTAAAGGAAGGTGGCGCTCTTTTGCCTCTTGGTGGAGATCGAGAGCACGGCAGCCATAAAGGTTATATTCTTGGTTCTGTGGTCGATATTTTTTCAGCAGTCCTTTCCGGGGCAAATTATGGCCCTTGGGTGCCTCCTTTTGTGAGCTTTCTGGAGCCCTCAGATAATCCAGTAGGTGAAGGCCTTGGCCACTTCTTTGGTGCCATGCGTGTTGATGCCTTCAGACCGGCAAATGAATTCAAACAGCATATGGATACCTGGATCAGACGTTTTAGAAATTCTGAGGCAGCAGATCCGTTGCAGCCTGTACAGATTCCGGGAGACGTGGAAAGAAAAATGGAAAAGGAAAGAAGGTCAACAGGCATTCCACTTCTTGACCCTGTTGTCAAAGACCTCAGTGAATTAGCTGAAAAATTCGATTTGTCTTTATAAGATTACTCCTCCACGAATAACCCAAGGACTACCATAAGGGCTTTTGAAATTGTCATGGAGCACATTGTATAAGACCGTCACATTAAGTCCAGCATTGGCAAAGAATGGCCTCAACATTCCTGCTCCTATGAAAAAACCAGGCACCCATTCACGCAATGTTTCATCTCCAACACCCGAGCCAAGTTCAACATTCAAAGTTTCAAATTCTGTATGAATGAAAGTAGCCGCATCCACACGAAACCTACCAAAAATTCTCCCACCATATTGATTTGAAGACACCTTAAAGGTTTGCTGACCGGGGAATCCAAATTCTCTTTCAACATACAAATATGTTGCCCCGAGACCCATCGAAAATTGGGGTGTAAATCTATACCCCATTAACGGAGAGGCGCCTATAAATCTGGAATTCCCGAAAATATTGAACTGCATATTACCGCCAAAAAAAACTTTCCGCCCTTGTGGGACCGAATCCTGAACTTCTTCGTAATAATTTTGGGCCTGAGAGAGCTGAGAAAACAGTACCAAACAGACAATGATGCTTAAAACTCTATTCATAATAGCTAATAACGAAAAAGTCCTCAAAAGAGGACTTTAATAATGGTTTTTTTCTCAAAATTATTTTTCCACCACGACATACAAATCTTCGCTTGGCCTTTTCATTAAATAGTTTTCCCGGGCAAATTTCTCTAACAACTCCTTATTGGTAGTAAGCTCTTCCCTGTTCTTAATTACTTCCACCTTCTTCTCTTTGTAGTATTCTTTTTGATTTTTAAGATTGTTCAATTTTTGCGTCAGTCTCATTTGCGTGAGAAAGTCATTGGTGTCAACAAAGGACATCCAAATCACAAAAAAAAGACCAAAGAGGAAATAGTAGTTCTTTACGAACCGTGGAAGTTTGGTGAAAGGCTTCATGCTACAAAAGTAACTAACTTTTTAGGACAATGTCAAACGCTACACTTTGGCTCAGTTGTTTTTGACATCTACATTATTGTAAATAGCCGTTGTAAGAGATGCTTCGTGCCTGCTCCAACGCTGAGTCCTTCGCCAAAGGCTTCGGCCACCGGAGAAAGCTTTAGGCGCAAGCGTTCAGCATAAAAAAGGGTAGCGAACAAAAAAGGATAACGCACAAAGTTGACCTTCCTATTCTGAGTTTGCGCAACATTTCCAGTTATCGGTCAGACCGCTATCTGCATCATGAAAGAGCGGTCTGACCGATGGTCATGAACCAAAAAAAGCGGCTCCCAGTTTGAAGAGCCACTTTTCTATCTTTCTAATTTCCTGTTTCAGCAAAAAAGGCAAAGCAAAAACTTTCCTTGCGTCAGTTATTTGGTGCCCCAGCATCAACCCATGCTGCAAGTAGGGTGATTTGTGGACCCGTTAATTGAGTACTCCCAGAAGGAGGCATTGTCTGAGCCTGAGTCCTGATTTTGATCCTTCCAGCTCTAGAGCTTATTTCTGCATGGTTCTGCAAAGGAAAAGGAGCTGATCCGTTTGGAACATGACAGGATGCTGTGGCACATCTACTCGAAACTATTGGTTGAATATCCGTGGCGAAGGATGGCGCATTGGCGGAGATCTCCACAACTGTCACTGGTACGTTGACGCTGCAACCGTTGCTATCCTCTACGGTAATAGTGTAAGAACCAGCTGCTAGATCACTAAATACTCTAGAATTCTGAAAAGTACCTCCGTCAATAGCATACATATAAGTACCACTGCCACCAGTTGCATTTATAGTGACCGAACCGTTGGCCTGACCAGCACCTGCATCTGTTTTGCTAGCTACAACTCCAACTACTGGATTGACCGTGCAATCGTTACTTGGCGTTGGTGACTCATCGTCACCACTACCACAAGCTGTAAAAAGCACCAAAGTGGTGACTAAAAGATATTTGCAAATTGTTTTCATTTCAAGAAAGTTTAATCACCATACTCACAGGACTACAAAAAGGCTGCGTATCATACAGACAAATTGCGCATTTATTCTTGAAGAAGAAAAAAAGTCGCAGGATCAAAGCGTCAAGTGTCAGTTAATATTCAAATTAAGTTCAGTATTTAATTCAAATTTGGAGATTTGGAAGTAATGAGCGGCTTCGTGCCTCAGCATAAAAAGGGTAGTGAACAAAGCCGGCTTTCCTATTTTGAGCTTGCGAAGAACCACAAGTTATCGGTCTGACCGCTATCTGCATTGTGAAAGAGCGGTCTGACCGATGGCATAAAGCGGCTCCAAGTTCGAAGGGAGTTTTAGAAGATGCTTCGTGCCTGCTCCAACGCTGAAGCTATGGGCGCAAGCATTCAGCATAAAAAAGGGTGGCGCACAATAAAAAGGCTAGCGCATAAAGCCGGCTTTCATATTCTGAGTTTGTGAAGAACTTCCGGGTATCGGTCATAAACCAAAAAAAACGGCTCCCAGTTTGGTGAGCCGTTTTTCTATCTTTCCAATTTCCTATCTGAAATTCTTGCCTGGATAATAAGCAACTTCTTCCAGTTCTTCTTCTATCCTCAACAACTGATTGTACTTGGCCATCCGATCGGAGCGCGAGGCAGAACCTGTCTTAATCTGTCCGGTGTTTAAAGCAACCGCCAAATCTGCTATGGTATTGTCCTCCGTTTCCCCTGATCTGTGAGACATCACGGCAGTATAACCATTTCTGTTGGCCAAATTTACTGCTGCAATGGTTTCTGTGAGGGTTCCAATTTGGTTTACCTTGATCAAAATAGAATTGGCAATGCCATTGTCTATTCCTTTTTGAAGTCTTTCAACATTAGTGACAAAAAGGTCATCACCTACTAATTGCACTCTATCTCCAATTTTATCTGTCAGTGCCTTCCAACCATCCCAGTCATCTTCAAACATGCCATCTTCAATTGACCAAATCGGGTATTCATCACAAAGCTGAGCGAGGTAGTCCGCCATTTCAGCAGGACTCATTTTTTTACCTGTAGAGTCTGCAAAATGGTATACATTCTCTTCTTTTAAATAGAATTCAGAAGATGCTACATCAAGGGCATAAACAAAATCTTCACCCACCTTATATCCAGCATTCTCAACTGCCTCAGAAATTACAGCTAAGGCTTCAGCATCTGATCCGAGATTAGGTGCAAAACCACCTTCGTCACCCACATTCGTAGCCAATCCCCTTGAAGAAAGTACCTTCTTTAAATGATGAAACACTTCAGCACCCATTCTTATGGCATCAGAAAATGTTTCAGCACCAATGGGCATGATCATGAATTCCTGGAAATCAATTGAGTTGTCTGCATGGCTGCCTCCATTGATGATATTCATCATTGGAACAGGCAATGTATTAGCACTTACTCCTCCTACATATCTATAAAGTGGCTGGCCCAATTCGGCTGCCGCTGCTTTAGCTATTGCTAGAGAGACCCCTAATATGGCATTTGCACCAATTTTGGATTTGTTTGGTGTACCATCTGCCTCAATCATTATCTTATCAAGGAGGTTCTGCTCAAACACCGGGAACCCAATTAGCTCAGCGGCCAATATATCATTCACATTATCCACCGCCTGAAGCACTCCTTTTCCGAGGTAAAGGTTTTCATCTCCGTCACGGAGTTCGACTGCCTCATGTGCTCCGGTGGATGCACCTGAAGGTACTGCCGCTCTTCCCATCACACCATTTTCGGTGATTACGTCAACTTCAACAGTCGGATTACCCCGCGAGTCAAGAATTTGCCTTGCGTGGATACTTTCAATTAAGCTCATTAACTATGATTCGAAAAGATTAATAAATTCATCAAACAGGTAGCGCGAGTCATGTGGACCCGGTGATGCTTCAGGGTGATGCTGAACTGAGAATGTCTTTTTGCCGTTTACCCTAATCCCCGCTACTGTTTTGTCATTCAAATTAACATGGGTCATTTCAAGAATATCTGACGCCTCAACATCTTCTCTAAGCACGGCAAAACCATGATTTTGCGAAGTCACCTCGCTTTTCCCAGAAACCAAATTCTTAACAGGGTGGTTCAGTCCACGATGTCCGTTATGCATTTTGAAGGTTGAAATACCACAGGCCAAGGCGATTACCTGATGTCCCAGACAAATTCCAAATAAGGGCTTGTCTGTCTCCATTATTTCCTGTGCCGTCTTGATGGCATAATCCATGGCTGATGGGTCTCCAGGTCCATTGGACAGGAAATATCCATCAGGATTCCAACTTTCCATTTCAGCAAAGGAGGTTTTCGCATTAAATACTTTCAGATAGCAACCCCTTTCGGCCAGATTGGTCAAGATGCTTTTCTTAACTCCAATATCAAGCACGGCTACCTTGTGGGGAGCATTTTCATCACCTACATAATAAGGTTCCTGAGTGCTAACAAATGAGGCAAGTTCTAACCCATCCATTGATGGTACTTCAGACAGCTTTGACTCGATGTCAGCAATGCTAATTTCTTCAGAACAAATAACGGCATTCATAGCGCCCTTGCTTCTGATATGTCGTACGAGCAATCTCGTATCTAATTCCGATATACCGACAATATTGTTCTTCTCCAGATAGCCCTGAAGAGAGCCATCGGCAGTCTTTCTACTGAAATCTTTTGAGAAGGTATTGACCACCAAACCTCTGATTTTGGGTGCATCTGACTCCTGCTCGTCATCTTCTACCCCATAATTCCCGATATGAGAGGTGGTATTAACTACAATTTGGCCGTAGTAGGATGGGTCTGTGTAAATCTCCTGGTATCCGGTCATTCCGGTATTAAAGCAGATTTCACCTCCGGCTATCCCAATTTTTCCAATGGCAATACCCTCGAACTGGGAGCCATCTTCTAAAAGAAGAATTGCCTTTCGTTGTTCACTGGATTTTTCTGTTGACATGTATGTGATTAGTGCGACTTATTCGGTTGTGCAAAAATAAATAAAAAAGGGATTAAACATAATGTCTAATCCCTCAGATATTCTTGAAAGGAAGGCAACTATTCTCCGTCTTTCTTTTCTTCTTCTCCTGAGTCTTCAGAAGCGGCTTCTGAATCATCTCCTTCTGCACTTGCTTCCGGAGTTTCTTCTACTTCAGCAGCGGGTTCTTCAACCACTTCTTCCACTTCAGCAACAACCTCTTCTACTTCCGCAGTAGGCTCTTCCACTACTTCTTCTGCTTCAGCAACAACTTCTTCAACTTCTGCAACAGGTTCTTCTATGACTTCTTCGGTATCCTCGGCCACAACTTCCTCAACAGTTTCTTCAGCAGATTCCTCTACCACTGCTTCCTCTGTCGTATCATCAGCTGCTTCTACAACCTCTGCCTCTTCCACTACTCCATCAACTGCTGGTGTAGCCTCAGATTTTTTCTTACCGCCTCTTCTGCTTCTCTTCTTCTTAGTAGGAGTAGCGTCAGTCAACAAGTTTTCGTTGTAGTCAACTAATTCGATGATACACATTTCGGCATTATCACCAAGCCTGTTGCCTGTTCTGATAATTCTTGTATAACCACCCGGTCTGTTCGCTACTTTATTCGCAACGTCCCCGAAAAGCTCTGTGATTGACTCTTTGTTCTGAAGATAAGAGAAAACAACTCTTCTAGAGTGAGTCGTATCCGTCTTTGCTTTAGTAATCAACGGTTCTACATACTTTCTCAAGGCTTTCGCTTTGGCTACAGTAGTAGAAATCCTTTTATGTTCAATCAAAGAAGAAGACATGTTAGAAAGCATCGCCTTTCTATGCGGTGCTGTTCTACTCAAATGATTAAATTTCTTCCCGTGTCTCATTGTTTATTCCTCCTCTAATTTATACTTACCAAGGTCCATTCCGAAGGTAAGATTCTTGTCAGCGACAAGTTGCTCTAATTCAGCCAAAGACTTTTTACCGAAGTTTCTGAATTTCATCATGTCAGAGATTTCCAACCTTACAAGATCTCCCAATGTTCTTACATCAGCAGCTTTCAAGCAGTTGTAGGCTCTTACAGATAGATCCAAATCGTTCAGTTGTGTTTTCAACAGCTTACGCATGTGAAGCATTTCTTCATCCACCTGCTCAGGCTCATCCAAAGCACCAGTTTCCAAGATCATGCTCTGATCTGAGAACAACATGAAGTGTTGGATCAAGATATTTGCTGCTCCTTTTAATGCATTTTCTGGATGTATTGATCCGTCAGTCTCAATATCCAAAATCAACATTTCGTAGTCAGTCTTTTGTTCAACCCTTGTGTTTTCAACGCTGTATTTCACATTCTTAATTGGAGTGAAAATCGCATCGATTGGAATGAATCCGAAAACTTGCTCTGATGGTCTGTTTTCTTCAGCAGGAAGATATCCTCTGCCTTTCTCAACAGTCAACTCAATTTCAAACTTCGTAGAAGTTTCGAGGTGACAAACAACATCATCAGGGTTTAGGATCTCATAAGAGCTGGTGAATTTACCGATATCTCCAGCAGTTAGAACATCCTGACCTTCAACGGTCACATTGATTTTGCTATCTACAGTATCAGAGATTTTTTTGAATCTTACTTGTTTCAGATTCAAGATCATTTCCGATACATCTTCTACAACACCATCGACTGTAGAGAATTCATGCAACACACCTGGTACTTTGATACCGGTGATGGCATATCCTTCCAAAGAGGAAAGCAAGATTCTCCTCAATGCATTACCAATTGTAACCCCGTAGCCTTTTTCTAATGGTTTGAAGGTGAACAGACCGTGAAAGTCATCAGCCTTCTCCATCACTACCTTTTCCGGGATTTGAAATGCAAGTATTGACATATTCTTAAGTATTTAAGTTTCTTAAAATGATTATTTAGAGTAAAGCTCGACAATAAGCTGTTCCTTGATATTCTCAGGAATCTCATCCCTTACAGGAAGATTTACCAACTTACCGGTCATATCAGCGCCATTCCACTCTATCCATGGATATTTTTGCGCAGCATTTGCAGCTAAACTGTCTGTAATTGCTTCAAGAGATTTAGACTTCTCTCTAACACCAATAACATCACCTGGTTTTACTGAAAATGATGGAATGTTAACCAATTCACCATTCACCGTGATGTGCTTGTGAGAAACCAATTGTCTGGCTCCTCTTCTGGTTGGGGAAATCCCCATCCTGAAAACTGTATTATCCAATCTTGCTTCCAACAATTGAAGGAGGTTTTCACCAGTAATACCGTCTTTTCTTGAAGCTTTATCAAAAAGGTTAGCAAACTGACGCTCCAACACACCATAAGTGTACTTAGCTTTTTGCTTCTCCATTAACTGGACTGCATATTCAGATTGCTTTCTTCTTCTACTTCTCCCGTGTTGTCCGGGTGGGTAGCCTTTCTTCTGTAATGCTTTACTGTGACCAAAAATAGGATCGTTGAATCTCCTAGCGATCTTGGCCTTAGGCCCTCTATATCTTGCCATTACTATAAATTAAACTCTTCTACGTTTCGGTGGACGACATCCATTGTGTGGTAATGGAGTAACATCCTTAATCATTGTTACTTCAATTCCAGTATTCTGGATTGTTCTGATGGCAGATTCTCTGCCTGATCCTGGTCCTTTTACAAAGACCTCAACTTTTCTCAAACCTAGGTCGTGTGCTTTTTGAGCACAATCCGAGGCCGCCATTTGAGCTGCGTATGGGGTGTTCTTTTTAGAACCCTTGAAACCCATCTTTCCTGCAGATGCCCAGGAAATAACCTGTCCCTGCAGATTAGTCAATGAGATGATGATGTTGTTGAAAGACGCTTTAATGTGCGCCTGGCCAACAGCCTCAACTCTAACTACTCGCTTTTTAGCTTTATCTTTTCTCTTTTCAGCCATTTCTAAAATATTTTCTTGGTCAGAAAAACCGCAGTTTCTCTACTTAGTCGCTATTTTTTTGTTAGCAACAGTTTTTCTTTTACCCTTTCTTGTTCTAGAGTTATTTTTGGTATGCTGGCCTCTTACTGGAAGCCCTCTTCTGTGTCTCAAACCTCTGTAGCAACCAATGTCCAACAATCGCTTGATGTTCAATTGCACTTCTGATTTTAAAACACCCTCTACCTTAAACTCTTCACTGATGATGGTACGGATCGCTTTTTGCTGCTCGTCATCCAGCTCACCAATTTTAGTATTGATATCAATGCCAGCCTTTTCTAAAATATAATTAGAAGAGCTTCGACCGACTCCGAAAATATAGGTTAACCCAATTTCGACTCTCTTGTGATCTGGAATATCTACTCCTGAAATTCTTGCCATAACTATCCTTGTCTTTGTTTGAATCGAGGATTCTTTTTGTTAATCACGTATAGCTTTCCGTTTCTGCGGATAATCTTGCAGTCAACGCTACGCTTCTTTATAGATGCTCTAACTTTCATCTGTTCTATTTATATCTATAAGTTATTCTTCCTTTGCTCAAATCGTAAGGCGACATTTCAAGTTTTACTTTGTCACCCGGTAATATTTTAATGTAGTGCATTCTCATTTTACCTGAGATATGCGCAGTTACAATGTGCCCATTCTCAAGCTCGACACGAAACATTGCATTTGACAATGCTTCTAGTATTGTCCCATCTTGTTCAATAGACGCTTGCTTAGCCATTTTACAGTTTAAATACTTCTTCTATATATTTATGTGTGGTCAGAACTTCCGTTCTGTCCTTAAACACTGCCACAGTATGCTCATAATGAGCCGAAGGTTTTCTATCCCTCGTTCTGATGGTCCAGCCATCGCTTTCCTGCACAATGTTTCGAGTGCCTAGGTTCACCATGGGTTCAATGGCAATCACCAACCCATCTTGAAGTTTCGGTCCTCGACCTCGCTTACCATAGTTTGGAACTTCAGGACTTTCATGCAGATTTCTCCCCAATCCATGCCCAACCAATTCTCTCACTACCGTGTAACCACGGTCTTCGACATATTTCTGAATGGCATAACTTACGTCTCCCATTCTATTGCCGAATTTGGCTTGCTCAATACCTTCATACAACGACTCTTTCGTTGCTTTAAGAAGCGACATGATCTCTGGGGAAATTTCTCCTACTGGATAGGTATAAGCGGAATCGCTATGAAAACCTTTGTAGAAGACTCCACAATCTATCGAGATTATATCACCGTCTTTTAATTCGTATTCACTCGGAAATCCATGAACAACTTGTTCGTTCTCAGATATACAGAGCGCAGATGGAAATCCATTATAACCTTTGAACGAGGGGCTTCCCCCATGGTCTCGGATAAAGTCATCTGCCACTTTATCCAGGTCTTTTGTTTTTGCTCCTGCTTTTACAAGCTTGGCTACTTCTCCGTGAGCTCTGCCTAAAATATCAGCACTCTCCCGAATCAGCTGAATCTCTTCTTCGGTCTTATATAAGATCATTTTATGCAACAGCTACATTCTGAGATCTACCTCTCATCTTGCCTGACTTCATCATGCCTTCGTAGTGTCTCATCAATAAGTAGCTTTCTATTTGTTGCAAAGTATCCAGGATCACACCTACCATAATCAATAGCGAAGTACCTCCAAAGAATTGCGAGAATTGTGCTGATACACCAGCAATTTGCGCAAACGCAGGAATGATCGCTATTATAGCAAGAAAGATTGATCCGGGAAGTGTTATTTTATCCAATACATTTCCGATAAACTCTTTGGTAGGGGCACCTGGTTTGATTCCAGGAATGAAACCTCCACTTCGTTTCAAGTCATCCGAAATATTCGATGGATTCACCGTAATGGCTGTGTAGAAGAACGTAAATAGTATAATCAGCACAGCAAACAGAGTATTGTATTGCCAGGATGTCGGATTCGAAAATGCCGTATTAATCGAGTTGGCCAGATCACTTGTATTTATCCATATTCCTGCCAATAGTGTTGGCAAAATCATCAATGCTTGTGCAAAGATAATTGGCATTACTCCTGAGGCATTCACCTTCAAAGGGATGAACTGACGCTGGCCTCCATATATCTTTCCGCCTACTACCTGCTTGGCATACTGAACGGGGATTCGTCTTGTTGCCTGTACCAAGGCTACTGTAACCACTACGATAAAGAACAACACTACCAATTCAACTACGGTAAACAGTGCTCTTGAAATTCCGTTTTGTTGAACGATCTCAATATAGGCTGCAGTAGGCAGGGCAGAAATGATACCGATCATGATCAACATTGAGATACCGTTACCGATACCTTTATCAGTGATCTTTTCTCCTAACCACATGCAGAACATAGTTCCTGATGTTAACAGGATCATTGAGGATATAGTGAAGAAAGTAGGATCGATGGTTTGAGAAATGGCTTCTGGTGGAATAGCCACTTTCAAGTAACCAATACTTTGTGCCAGAGTAACCAAAATGGTCAATACCCTGGTAATCTGGGTGATCTTCTTTCTACCTGACTCTCCCTCTTTTTGCATTTTCTGGAAGCTAGGTACTGCCACTGTCATCAACTGAATCACAATGGATGCAGAGATATAAGGCATTATACCTAATCCAAAAATAGAGGCTCGGCTAAACGATCCTCCCAATAGGGTATTCAATATTCCCAAAACCCCACCATCAGTATCTGTTAGCAGGCTAGGGTCTACCCCAGGAAGCACTACGAAAGAACCAAGTCTGAAAATGACAAGGAATCCCAGTGTAGCCAGGATTCTGTTTCTTAGCTCCTCAATTGAGAATATGTTCTTTATGGTAGTGATAAACTTCTTCATAGAATTAGAGTGTTGTAACGGTTCCCCCAGCCTTTTCTATGGCAGCCGCAGCTGTTGCTGAAAATTTATGGGCTGTCATATCCACTTTAGCATTTAACTCTCCTCTTCCCAAAATCTTGATCAAATCATTCTTGCCGGCCAAACCATTTTCAACCAATACCTGATTGTCAATTTTGGTCATTTTACCTTTAGTCTTATCAACCAAGGCCTGAATTGAATCAAGGTTGATACCTTTATATTCAACTCGGTTCGGGTTGGTAAATCCAAATTTAGGAACACGTCTTTGCAGAGGCATTTGCCCTCCTTCAAAGCCTTCCTTTCTTGAATATCCTGATCTGGACTTCGCTCCATTATGCCCTCTTGTTGAGGTGCCTCCTCTTCCGGATCCTTGACCTCTACCAATTCTTTTGCTATTCTTAGTAGAACCTTCGGCAGGTGTTAATGTATTCAGTTTCATCTTACAGTTCCTTTACAGATACTAAATGATTTACCTTGTTAATCATTCCGGCAATTTGTGAAGTCATTTCAACTTCTACTGTCCGGTTGATTTTACCAAGTCCCAAGGCTTTGATTGTTCTCTTCTGCCTTTCGGGTCTCTTGATTGTACTTCTTGTTTGTGTGATCTGAACCTTAGCCATGACTTATCCATTAAAAACTTTAGACAACTCTATTCCTCTTTGCTGCGCAACAGTATAGGCATCTCTCATACTTAACAAGGCATCAAAGGTAGCTTTCACCACATTATGTGGGTTTGAAGACCCCTTAGATTTTGCCAATACATTATGAATACCCGCACTTTCAAAAACAGCACGCATAGCACCACCAGCAATTACTCCAGTACCTTGAGAAGCTGGCTTTACAAGCACAAAACCTCCCCCGAACTTACCCAGAGATTCATGTGGCACTGTTCCATTCAAAAGAGGAACTTTGACCAGATTTTTCTTCGCATCGTCAATGCCCTTTGTAATGGCGTCTGTAACTTCATTGGCCTTACCCAATCCGTATCCAACAACTCCATTGCCATCACCTACCACTACAATTGCAGAGAAGCTAAATCTTCTACCACCTTTCACCACTTTAGCTACACGCTTAATGGCTACGACCTTTTCTTTAAGGTCGATTTCGCTGGCTTTTATCGCTTTGATATTTCTTTCAGACATAGTCGATTAAAATTTAAGGCCTCCTTCTCGGGCACCATCTGCCAAAGCCTTTACTTTACCATGATATACATAGCCATTTCTATCAAAAATCACACTTGTGATACCTGCTTCAACAGCTTTCTCTGCTAATTTCTTACCCACTTCCTTGGACAATTCAACGTTTGTATTTTTAGCATCACCCAATTCTGAAGAAGAGGCTGCCACTAAAGTACTACCGTTCAAATCGTCTATGATCTGAGCATATATTCTTTTATTACTTTTGAAAACCGAGATCCTTGGTCTGTCAGGAGTTCCGCTGATTTTCTTTCTAATACTTCTCTTAATTCTTTTTCTACTCTTGCTAGTCGCCATGATTCCTATTATTTAGCAGCAGTTTTACCAGCCTTTCTTCTTACAATCTCACCTACAAATCTCACACCCTTACCTTTATAAGGCTCTACTTTTCTCAGTGATCTGATTTTTGCTGCCACCTGGCCAATCAACTCTTTGTCGTTGCTTTCCAATGTCACTTTAGGGTTTTTACCTTTCAACATTTCTGCTGTGGTCTTCACTTCCTCGGGTACAGCCACATAAATATTATGTGAGTAACCCAGGTTCAGTTCCAAAACATTGTTGGACACGGCTGCTTTGTATCCAACTCCAACAAGTTCCAACTCTTTCTTGTAGCCTTCGCTTACACCCACAACCATGTTGTTTAGCAATGAGCGATACAAACCATGAAATGCTTTGTGTCTTTTCTGTTCGGTTGGTCTTTCCACTGTAACCACAGCCCCTTCCACATTGACAATCATATCAGTGTGTACTGCCTGGGTCAGCTCTCCTTTAGGTCCTTTAACAGTAACCACATTATCCGCGGATACGTCTACAGATACGCCTTCAGGAAGATTAATCGGTTGTTTACCAATTCGTGACATTGCTTCTTTATCTTAATAAACGTGACATAAAACTTCACCACCGATATGCTGCGCACGCGCCTCTTTGTCGGTCATGATGCCTTTTGATGTAGAAACTACTGCAATACCAAGGCCGTTAAGCACTCTTGGCAATTCGTTAGCTCCTGAATATTTTCTCAAACCTGGCTTACTAATTCTCTGTAAAGCAACAATTGCCGGAGCCTTAGTACTAGGGTTATACTTTAATGCTATTTTGATTGTACCCTGAGGTCCGTTATCATCCTCAAATTTGAATTGCTGGATGTAACCTTTGTCGAAAAGAACCTTTGTGATTTCCTTCTTCAGGTTTGAAGCTGGAATGTCTACGATTCTATGGCTTGCCTTGATGGCATTCCTCAATCGGGTTAAGTAATCTGCTATTGGATCAGTCATTTTATTCTATTTATTCCTCTTCTGACGATATCACCCAGAAAAGTCTCTATTTTTCTCTACTCACCGGTAAAAACCGGCCTGCAAAGGTATGGAATTATTCTATCTATTAAAAAAGAAAAAGCGATTACCAGCTCGCTTTTGTTACCCCAGGTATTTTACCTGCGGAAGCCATTTCTCTAAAGGTCACCCTTGAGATACCAAACTTACGCATATAGCCCTTTGGACGCCCGGTTAACTTGCACCTGTTGTGCAATCTAACAGCAGAAGAATTTCTAGGAAGTTTATCCAAACCTACCCAGTCTCCTTCAGCTTTGAGGGCTGCTCTTTTGTCGGCATAACGCGCTACAAGTCGCTCTCTTTTTCTTTCTCTAGCTTTTACTGCTTCTCTAGCCATTATCTAATTAGTTTTTCTTTGATGAAAAAGGCATTCCGAATGCTTTCAATAATTCGTAACTCTCTTCGTCAGAATTAGCGGTTGTCACAAATGTGATGTCCATACCAGAAATCTTTTTCACTTTATCGATAGAGATTTCAGGGAAAATGATTTGTTCTTTAACACCTAAGGTATAATTACCTCTTCCGTCAAAGCCTTTGTCATTCACTCCTCTGAAGTCACGTACCCTTGGAAGGGCAATATTCAAAAGGCGATCCATGAATTCATACATCTTTTCACCTCTCAATGTAACTTTAGCACCGATAGGCATTCCTTCACGAAGCTTAAAGTTCGAAATCGAATTTTTTGCTATAGTAGCCACGGCCTGTTGACCCGTAATGATGCCTAATTCTTCAACACCAATGTCTACCAATTTCTTATCAGCAACCGCTTCTCCTATACCTTTGTTTACCACTACTTTGGTAACTTTTGGTACTTGCATTACTGAAGTGTATTCAAACTTCTCCTTTAATGCAGGAACGATCTCACTGTTATACTTTTCTTTTAATCTAGGACTAGCCATTTCGTTCAACCCTCCTACTTAGTAGTTTTAAAATATCTTTCCAGCTTGCCTTCTTCATTGGCCTTTCTTCCGCTTCTGGCAAATTGTCCTGTAGCAGGATCTTTGGCCATTAGGTTTGAAAGATGAACAGGTGCTTCTGTTTTTTCAATCCCTCCATTAGGACTGGTGGCTGAAGGTTTGATGTGCTTTGAAACCACATTCACGTCCTTCACAATTGCTCTGTATTTATCAGGAAATACCTTCAATACTTCGCCTTCCTTTCCCTTGGAATTACCAGCGATAATCTTTACGATATCACCTTTCTTTATGTGCAACTTAGGTTGCTTGTTTTTCTTCTTTTCCATCGTTAAAGTACTTCAGGAGCCAATGAAACAATTTTCATGAATTGCTTTTCACGCAATTCTCTGGCAACAGGTCCGAACATACGCGTACCTCTTGGCTCGTCATTGTCGTTCAACAACACAGCTGCGTTATCTTCAAACCTGATGTATGAACCATCTTTTCTTCTCACCTCTTTCTTTGTCCTAACAATTACAGCCTTGGACACTGTACCCTTTTTAAGGGTACTTGAAGAATGTGCTGCTTTTATAGAAACGACAATCTTATCCCCTACGCTAGCGTATTTGGTTCCTGTTCCGCCCAATATTCTGATACACAGTACTTCTTTAGCACCGCTGTTATCAGCAACATTCAGTCTTGACTCTTGTCTTATCATGATTACTTAGCCCTTTCTATAACTTCAACTAATCTCCATCGCTTGTTTTTGCTCAAAGGACGAGTTTCCATGATCTTCACTGTATCACCGATACCACAATCATTCTTCTCATCATGAGCAGAAAACTTGGAAGTCTTTTTTAGAAACTTTCCGTATATCGGGTGCTTCTCTCTTCGTTCTACCGCCACAGTAATGGTTTTTTCCATTTTGTCGCTGGTCACGATTCCAATTCTTTCTTTTCTAAGGTTTCTAGCCTCCATGTCCTTATTAATTTGCGAGTTCTTTAGCCCTCAATTCCGTCTTAAGCCTAGCGATAAACCTTCTTGATTCCTTGATTTTCATCGGGTTTTCAATTGGGCTAATGGCTTGGGCAAACTTCAACTTACTATAGCTTTCAGTCTCTGTGCTTGTTTTTTCTGTTAATTCCTCAACAGTCAGTGCTCTGATCTCTGAATTTTTCATAATTATCCCATGAAATCTCTACGTACAACAAATTTTGTTGAGATTGGAAGTTTCTGAGCAGCCAGTCTCAACGATTCCTTAGCTAACTCTACGTCTATACCACCTGATTCAAAAAGAACAGTTCCAGGCTTCACTACAGCTACCCAATAATCTGGTGCTCCTTTTCCCTTACCCATTCTTACTTCTGCAGGTTTCTTTGTCACTGGTTTGTCAGGAAAAATCCTAATCCAAACCTGACCTTCTCTTTTCATTGCACGGGTCATGGCAATACGAGCGGCTTCAATTTGACGACTTGTAATCCAACCTGGCTCTAATGATTTTAGACCAAATGTGCCGAATGCCAAAGAGTGTCCTCGCTGAGCGAGTCCTTTCACTCTTCCCTTCTGCATTTTTCTATACTTGGTTCTTTTTGGCTGTAACATCCTTCTCTACTTTATCAAGTAATTAGTTTCTTCTGTTTGGTCTATTCTGTCTGTTAGGCCTTCTTCCACCTTCTCTATCGTTCTGCCCGCCTTGGCCTACATTCGGTGAAAGGTCTCTCTTACCAAATACTTCGCCTTTGAATATCCAAACTTTGATTCCAATCTTACCATATACTGTATTCGACTCTGAAATCGCATAGTCGATATCTGCTCTTAGTGTATGCAAAGGAATTCTGCCTTCTTTATACATTTCAGTACGTGCCATTTCAGCACCACCTAATCTACCTGAGCATTTGATTTTAATTCCTTGAGCACCTACTCGAATTGCTGAAGCAATGGCTTGCTTCATGGCTCTTCTATAAGAAATACGTGCTTGCAATTGCTGGGCGATAGATTCTCCAACTAGCTTAGCATCTAGTTCAGGTCTTTTGATCTCAAAAATATTGATCTGAACATCCTTGCCTGTAAGCTTCTTCAACTCTTCCTTGATTCTATCAACTTCAGCACCGCCTTTACCTATAACCACACCCGGTCTTGCCGTATGTATGGTGATAGTGATTCTTTTTAGTGTTCGCTCGATAATAATTTTTGAAATTCCCCCTTTAGGAATTCTGGCCTGGATATACTTTCTGATCTCCTGATCTTCAACCAATTTATCAGAGAAGTCTTTCCCTCCGTACCAGTTGGAATCCCAACCGCGTACAATGCCTAATCTAAAGCCAACAGGATTTACTTTTTGTCCCATTCTAATTATTATCAGTTTCGTTAGTAACTTCTTCTTCTACCTCTGCTTCTTCAGCAATGCTCTCTCCAACTATGTTGTGTGAGGCTACCACCAAAGTAACATGATTAGATCTTTTTCTGATCCTATGCGCTCTGCCTTGTGGAGCAGGTCTCAATCTCTTGAGCATTCGCCCGCCATCCACAAAAATCTCTTTCACATAAAGGTCAGCATCCTCAAGTCTCTCATCCTCGTTTTTTGCTTGCCAGTTAGATATGGCTGAAAGCAAAAGTTTCTCTAGTCTCGCTGCACCCTCCTTAGGCTCAAACTTCAAGATGTTCAACGCTCTATTGACGCGTTCACCTCTTATCATGTCGGCTACCATCCTCATCTTACGAGGAGCGGTTGGCACATTTTTCAATTTTGCTACTGCTTCCATGATTATCTTCTATTCTTTTTCGCTATGTGACCACGGAAATTTCTAGTTGGAGAAAACTCTCCAAATTTGTGTCCAACCATGTTTTCTGTTACGAAAACCGGGATGAACTTATTCCCATTATGAACAGCGAATGTATGTCCTACAAAATCAGGTGAGATCATTGATCTTCTTGACCATGTTTTGATTACAGATTTTTTGCCAGAATCATTCATGGCGTCAACCTTGCCCTCAAGCCTGAAATCTATATAAGGTCCTTTTTTTAATGAACGTGCCATTTCTTACTTCTTCTTTTTACCAATGATCAACTTGTTCGAGTATTTCTTAGGCGTCCTGGTCTTCTGACCTTTAGCATACAATCCGTTTCTTGATCGTGGGTGGCCTCCGGAAGATTTTCCTTCTCCACCGCCCATTGGGTGATCTACTGGATTCATTACTACACCTCTTACTCTAGGTCTTCTTCCAAGCCATCTTTTTCTACCGGCTTTACCCAATCTCACATTCATGTGCTCAGCGTTGCCCACCGAACCTATGGTTGCTAAGCAAGTCACTAATACATTTCTTGTCTCTCCAGAAGGAAGCTTCATTGTAGCATACTTACCTTCTCTCGCCACCAACTGAACATAAGTTCCAGCACCTCTTGCCATCGCACCACCTTTTCCTGGTTTCAATTCCACATTGTGAACAATTGTACCTAAAGGTATTTTAGCAATTGGTAGTGTATTGCCTACTTCCGGAGCTGCATTTTCTCCCGAAATGACGGTCTGGTCAACTTGTAATCCCTGAGGAGCAATGATGTATCTCTTCTCACCATCTGCGTAGAAAAGCAATGCTATTCTTGCAGATCTGGTTGGATCATATTCAATTGACTTTACTGTGGCAGGAACATCAAATTTGTCTCTTTTAAAATCGACTAACCTGAGTTTCTTCTTATGACCACCACCCATGTAGCGCATGGTCATTTTACCCGTATTGTTACGACCACCGGAACGTGTTGAAGGTGCAGTCAGAGATTTCTCTGGATTGCTCTTCTTTACTGTTACGTCCGCAAAATCAGGAGCCATTCGGGTCCTGGTTCCTGGAGTCATTGGTCTAAGTTTCTTAACGCCCATTTTCTATCAATTAAATGCCGCTGTAAAAATCTATAATATCACCCTCAGCAACTGTTACAATTGCCTTTTTGAATGCTGCCGACTTTCCTTTGATCACCCTTGACTGGGTAGATCTCGATTTCGCCTTTCCTGCATATCTCATAGTATTGACATCTTCTACTGTCACACCATAAGCACTTTCAACAGCCTTTTTGATCTCTACCTTGTTGGCAGTATTGTCAACTATGAATCCGTACTTACCTTTTTCGTTTAAGGCCGATACCTTCTCTGTAACCAATGGTTTTTTTAGAATGCTCATCTCTGATTACTTCAATAAGTTTTCAATTTTTTCAACCGAGCTCTCACTCAACAACAAGCTCTCTGCATTTAACACATCATATGTATTAAGAGAATCAGCTGTCACCACCTTGGTATTAGGTATATTCCTGCTAGACAGGTAAACATTGTTACTCTGATCGCCCAAAACCAATAGGGTTTTCTTATCGCTAAGAGAAAGGCTGTTCAAAACGTTTACAAAGTCTTTTGTCTTTGGAGATTCGAAATTAAAATCTTCAAGGATAACCAGGCTTTTATCTTTTGCCTTATAAGTCAATGCAGACCTTCTGGCTACTGCTTTTAACTTCTTATTCAGCTTGAAGTCGTAGTCTCTTGGTCTTGGACCAAAAGCTCTACCTCCACCTCTAAAGATTGGGGATTTGATACTACCAGCTCTGGCTGTACCTGTACCCTTTTGTTTCTTTATTTTTCTGGTCGAACCAGTTATGTCTGCTCTCTCCTTTGACTTGTGCGTTCCTTGTCTTTGGCTAGCCAAGAACTGCTTAACGTCAAGATAGATGGCGTGGTCATTTGGTTCGATACCAAATACTGCCTTAGAAAGTTTCACCTTTCTTCCGGTGTCTTCACCACTGTTTTTGATTACTGCAATTTCCATCTTCTTATTTCTCTAGGACTATGACAGAATTTTTCGGTCCGGGAACAGAACCACTGATAACAATCAGATTCTTTTCCGGCACTACTTTCATTACTTCAAGGTTCAAGACCGTCACACGATCACCACCCATTCTACCAGCCATTCTCATTCCTTTGAATACTCTAGCAGGATAGGAAGCACCACCAATAGAACCAGGAGCTCTTAATCTGTTGTGCTGACCATGAGTCGCTTGTCCAACACCAGCAAAGTTGTGTCTCTTAACAACACCTTGAAAACCCTTACCTTTTGAAGTACCAATAGCATCCACGAAGTCGCCTTCCTTGAACACATCACCTACCATAATTTCGTTACCGAGGGCCACTTGACCTTCAAATTCTTCACGAAAATTTCGGAACTCAACAACCTCCTTTTTAGGTGTGGTGTTGGCCTTCGAAAAATGACCTTTTAACGGCTTAGGAGTATTTTTCTCCTTGCGTTCACCAAACCCCAGTTGTACTGCTGTGTATCCGTCTGTATCCTTATCTTTTACTTGCGTGATAACGCAAGGACCAGCCTCTATCACCGTGCATGCGACATTACGTCCATCGGCACTGTAAATGCTAGTCATTCCGACTTTTTTTCCGATAATTCCAGACATCTTTTTACTCTTTTAAAACACTCAAAACAGAGTGCTCCCGTCAACGGGACTGCAAAGATAGGGAATTAAATTTTTGCACCAAACCACGGAAATGAAATTTGATCAAGAATTTATCGATCCCTAAAACTGAATCCCAAACATTCATTTTAAAGCACAAAAAAGGGACTTACCGCTTTGGCAAGCCCCTTTAAATTTTATTATTGAAGGTACTTAAACCTTGATTTCTACGTCTACCCCACTTGGCAATTCAAGCTTCATCAAAGCATCCACAGTTTTGGCGCTGCTTGAGTAAATATCAACCAGTCTCTTGTAGGTGCAAAGTTGGAATTGCTCACGTGCTTTTTTGTTCACATGTGGCGATTTCAATACTGTAAATTTCTCCTTTACAGTCGGTAATGGAATTGGACCGCTAACAATGGCACCAGTTGTTTTCACCGCTCTTACAATCTTCTCTGATGATTTGTCCACCAAGTTGTGATCGTATGACTTTAATTTGATTCTAATTTTCTGTGTCATTGTATTAAGAATTTACGGCTTCTCCTTTTGATTTAGCAATTACATCTTCTGCGATGCTGTTAGGAACATTTTCATAATGTGAGAATGTTAAACTAGCAGTCGCTCTACCTGAAGACATTGTTCTGAGGTCAGTTACATACCCGAAAAGCTCAGACAAAGGTACATCAGCTTTAATTACTCCTGAAGTTCCTTTTGTATCCATACCTTTCATGATACCTCTTCTTCTGTTCAAGTCACCAGTCAATGCTCCGGTATATTCATCTGGAGTAACAACTTCAACAGCCATAATCGGCTCCATCAATTTTGGATTTGCTTTCTTAGCAGCTTCTCTAAAACCAACTCTGGCAGCCAATTCAAAGGAAAGTGCATCCGAATCCACATCATGGAAAGATCCGTGGAACAATCTTACTTTCATGTCCTCTACAGGATATCCAGCTAAAGGACCATTATCCATAGAATTCTTGAATCCTTTTTCAATAGCCGGGATAAATTCCTTAGGAATTACACCACCAACAATATTATTAACGAATTGCAATCCACTTCCTTCGAAGTCCTCATCTTTTGGTCCAAGTTCAAACACAATATCTGCGAATTTACCTCTACCACCTGATTGCTTTTTGTAAACTTCTTTATGTTCAACCATTGAGTTAACCGATTCTTTGTAGGCCACCTGCGGTGCACCTTGGTTAACCTCAACTTTGAATTCTCTTCTCATTCGATCCATGATGATATCCAGGTGAAGTTCACCCATACCTCTTAGAATCGTTTGACCAGTCTCTTCATCAGTATTCACCTTCAAAGTTGGATCTTCTTCGACCAACTTGGCAATTGCCATACCCAATTTATCAACGTCAGCCTGAGTTTTTGGCTCAATGGCATAACCGATAACCGGATCAGGGAAATCCATCGATTCGAAAACAATCTTGTGCTTCTCATCACAAAGTGTATCCCCAGTCTTGATATCCTTAAATCCAACAACTGCCGCAATATCTCCAGCGTGAAGGCTGTCAATTGCATTCTGCTTATTAGCGTGCATTTGGAAAATCCTTGAGATACGCTCTTTCTTGTTTGTTCTAGTGTTAAAAACATAAGAACCAGAATCAAGCATCCCAGAATATGACCTCACAAAACAAAGTCTTCCTACAAATGGATCTGTCGCAATTTTAAACGCTAAAGCTGAAAAAGGCTCTTCCGGAGATGGTTGCCTAGTAGACGGCTCCTCAGTATCAGGGTCGGTTCCTTCGATACTATCTCTATCTAAAGGAGATGGAAGCAATTCCATCACATAGTCAAGAAGCGTCTGAACACCTTTATTTTTGAAGGCTGAACCACACATCATTGGCACGAAAGCCAAATCGACAGTTGCCGCTCTCAAAGCAGCCAAAATCTCGTCTTTAGTGATTGATTCAGGATCCTCGAAATATTTTTCAAGCAAAGAATCATCGTAGTCAGCCACTGACTCAAGGAGGTTCTCCCTGTACTCAGCAACTTCCTCCATCATGTCCTCTGGAATTGGAATTTCCTTAAAGGTCATTCCCATGTCCTCTTCATTCCAGACGATGGCTTTGTTTTCTACTAAATCAACAACTCCTTGGAAATTTTCTTCAGCTCCAATTGGTAATTGCAATGGAACTGCCTTAGTGCCCAACATGTCTTTTACCTGCTTACAAACATTTAAAAAGTCAGCACCAGCACGGTCCATTTTATTAACGAAACCAATACGCGCTACTTTGTAGTTATCTGCAAGTCTCCAGTTAGTCTCTGATTGTGGCTCAACACCATCCACAGCACTAAACAAGAACACAAGACCATCCAATACACGCAATGATCTGTTTACTTCGACAGTAAAATCAACGTGTCCGGGAGTGTCAATAATATTAATATGATATTCTTTCTCCTTATAAGGCCAAAAAACGGTAGTAGCTGCAGAAGTAATGGTAATACCTCTTTCCTGCTCTTGCTCCATCCAGTCCATAGTGGCAGCACCATCATGAACCTCGCCTATTTTGTGAGAAACACCTGTATAATAAAGCACACGTTCGGTGGTAGTAGTCTTACCAGCGTCAATATGGGCAGCGATACCTATATTTCGTGTTAAACTTAAATCTCTTGCCATGGTAGTTTAGAAATTAAAATCTAAAGTGTGAAAATGCCTTGTTGGCCTCAGCCATTCTATGCGTATCATCTTTCTTCTTCACAGCAGCGCCTTCGCCCTTAGATCCCGCAATAATTTCGCCTGCCAGTCTTTCCATCATGGTTTTCTCTCCTCTTTTTCTAGAGAAAGAAATCATCCACTTAATACCAAGTGTGGTTTTCCTGTTAGGCCTTACTTCTGTTGGCACTTGAAAAGTAGCTCCACCTACTCTTCTACTTTTAACTTCTACTGAAGGCATGATGTTACTCAACGCTTTCTTCCAAGTATCAAGACCATTCTCGCCAGTCTTCTCTTCTACCAATGCTATCGCATCATAAAAGATTCCGTAGGCAATACTCTTCTTTCCATCAACCATCAAGTAGTTCACAAACTTTGTTACCAAAGTATCCTGGAACTTAGGGTCGGGAAGAATATATCTCTTCTTTGGTTTAGATTTTCTCATTAGTTATATATAGTTCTATTTTTTATCCTTAGGTCTTTTTGCACCGTACTTAGATCTTCTCTGAAGTCGGCCGCTTACACCAGCAGTATCCAATGCACCACGGATGATGTGATATCTCACACCCGGAAGGTCTTTAACCCTTCCTCCTCTGATCAATACAATTGAGTGCTCCTGAAGGTTGTGACCTTCACCTGGGATATAAGCATTTACTTCTTTACCATTGGTCAACCTTACCCTGGCTACTTTTCTCATTGCCGAGTTAGGTTTCTTTGGAGTGGTTGTATACACTCTGGTACATACCCCTCTTCTTTGTGGACAACTGTCCAAAGCAGGAGATTTCGACTTTGAAGTCAATTTCTTTCTACCCTTTCTTACTAGTTGTTGTATAGTAGGCATTTACTATTCTTTAGATTTTATTTTCCTCAGTATAAATTTCGGACTGCAAAGGTAGCAAAAGAAGTAAATGAAACAAACGAGGCTGGCTAAATTTATCCTAACTGTTTTCACCAAAATTGGCGATAAATCAGGTGCCCTCCGGATCACCTGGCTTCTGATTCTTGGCTACTTGTTCTGATTTGGGTTTGGGCTTTCTAAACGCCATATAAGAGAGGATTATCCCCATAAATAAGCTTTGTAAGACGTCCAAATAAAAATCAAATGACGTCAGGTCAGTCATAAGACTTTCAAATGTCATGTTTGTGAAGGTGTAAAAAAAGAATGCCACGCATATTGTGGAAAAAAAGATCTGTACTTTTCGATTTTGCATGTTTCAAGATTTACTCCCTAAAGATAAACTGAAATTATGTTAGCAGAACACCGTGTATTATTTTGATGAAGTCAAACTCCATTGCTCATTCCAGATTGATCTTTCGCTTTCTTATCAAACATTAACTGATTGTAGAACTTGAATCGAATTAACCCCAGACCCAGAAACTTCTTCCAGTCTTTTGCCTCAACTAACCCCAAACTCCGAAGCCTTTTGTAGTCCAACCATGGCCTGAACACAAATGAATAGAGACCAATAAATATAACGAACCATTGGATTCGGATTAAGTCATAGGTATATAAACTCAAAATCGCCACTAATGGGATAATTGTTGAAAAATGATAGATGCTGAGCAATCTCATTGCCTATAAATTAAGAACTTATAGCCTCTTTTGACAGATAATTCAATGCTTTATACCACAGAAAATACTGACATTATTACCCATGTGCAGAATCTTTATTATGAAAAACTACATCATATAAAAGAGGCTGCCCCTTTTGGGACAGCCTCTTTTATATTTAAAAATCGTCAAGATTTAAGCTTCACCAATGGTACCTCCGAAATTCATTGGGAATTTTGGTGGGTCCTCGCTCTGCTTTACAGGGCCAAATGTCGCTTCATATTTCTCGATATTGTCTTTCAAAGCGTGTAACAATCGTTTGGCATGCTCGGGGGTAATCACAATACGTGACTTCACCTTTGCTTTTGGAACACCAGGCATCATTTTGATAAAGTCAATGACAAACTCACTATTGGAGTGGGCTATCATCGCTAAATTCACATATTGACCTTCGGCAACTTCTTCCGAAAGCTCAATATTCAGTTGTCCCTGGTTTTGTTCTTTCTCAGCCATTTTATCCAAATGTTACTTCCTCTTCAGAAGACTCAGATCTGTAAGCACTCTTTGCTTCCATCAATCTTTCGTATTCTTCTTTGTTTCCGATAATCAGATCTTCGTACTCTCTCAAGCCAGTTCCTGCAGGAATCAAGTGACCAACGATCACATTTTCCTTCAAGCCCATCAATTTATCAGCTTTACCTCTAATTGAAGCTTCGCTCAATACCTTAGTGGTTTCCTGGAATGACGCTGCCGAAATAAAGCTTTCAGTTCCCAATGAAGCCTGAGTGATACCTTGTAGTTTCGGTTTCGAAACGGCAGGTTGAGCATCTCTCATGTCAACGGTTTTCAAATCTTTCCTTTTCAGCGTAGAGTTCTCATCACGCAATTCTCTTGGCGTAACAATCTGACCTGGTTTCAATCCTTCTGAATCTCCAGATTCCATCACCACTTTCATGTCGAGCACGGCATCATTTTCTTCTCTGAAAACGAATTTGTCCACAACCTGACCTGGCAAGAAGTTAGTGTCACCAGCATCTATGATCTCCACTTTCTGCATCATCTGCTTCACAATCACTTCAATGTGCTTATCATTAATCTTAACACCTTGTAGTCTATATACTTCCTGAATTTCATTCACCAAGTATTCTTGTACCGCAGTTGGCCCTTGAATATTCAATATGTCATTTGGAGTAATTGCACCATCAGAGAGCGAATATCCTGCTCTTACAAAATCCTGATCCTGAACCAGAATATGTTTAGAGAGAGGCACCATGTACTTCTTCTTAACGCCATCTTTTGATTCGATGAAGACCTCTCGGTTACCACGCTTGATACCTCCGTAAGTCACAACACCATCTATCTCAGATACAACAGCTGGGTTAGAAGGATTCCTTGCTTCAAAAAGCTCAGTCACCCTTGGAAGCCCCCCTGTAATATCACGAGATTTACCCATGGTTCTTGGAATCTTAGCCATTGGCTGACCTACCTTCACTTTATCTCCTTCATCAACCGCCAAGTGAGCACCTACAGGAATGTTATAAGACTTAGCGTTGTCTTTGGCATTCACAATGATTGCAGGGTTCTTAGTCTTATCCTTAGTATCGGTAATCACTTTTTCTCTGTGACCCGTCTGCTCATCTGACTCCTCCTTGTAGGTAATTCCTTCTTCGATAGACTCAAATTCAATCGTACCTGCAAATTCTGAAAGAATCACAGCGTTATATGGATCCCACCTACAAAGCTGATCTCCTTTCGTCACCTTCTGACCATCTTTCACTTCAAGGAAAGCACCATAAGGTACGTGATTGGATATCAAGACTTTCTTAGTCTTAGGCTCTAGAATCTGGATTTCACCAGTTCTACCCATGATAACCTCTATTTTCTCTTTATCGTCATTAACAGTTTCCAGGGCTCTTACTTCTTCAAAAGCAATAATCCCGTCAAACTTGGCTTTTACTGTTGCATCAACTGCAATGTTCGAAGCCGTACCCCCAACGTGGAAGGTTCTCAATGTCAGCTGTGTACCCGGCTCACCAATTGACTGCGCTGCAATCACACCAACTGCCTCGCCTTTTTGCACCATTTTGCTTGTAGATAAGTTTCTACCATAGCATTTGGCACAAACGCCTCGCTTAGTCTCACAGGTCAGTACTGACCTGATCTCAACTTCTTCGATTGCAGTCTCATCAATCAATTCAGTTGTTGCCTGAGTGATCTCTTCACCACTTTCAACAATCAACTCATCTGTAAGCGGATTATATATGTCATGTACAGATACTCTACCTATAATTCTCTCAGAAAGTGGCTCAACGATATCTTCATTATCTTTCAATGCAGATACAGTCAGTCCTCTAAGTGTTCCACAATCAGATTCATTCACCACAGCATCCTGCGCAACATCTACCAATCTTCTGGTGAGATAACCTGCATCAGCTGTTTTCAGTGCGGTATCGGCAAGACCCTTACGTGCACCATGAGTAGAGATAAAATACTCAAGAACATCCAGCCCTTCTTTAAAGTTTGAAAGAATCGGATTTTCGATAATAGCACCTACTGATCCGGCAAGGTTCTTTTGTGGCTTAGCCATCAAACCTCTCATTCCGCCCAACTGACGAATCTGCTCTCTGGAACCCCTTGCTCCTGAGTGCATCATCATGTAGATAGAGTTAAATCCTTCCTGATCTTGCTCCATCTGATTCATCAGATCATTGGTCAAACGCGTGTTAACACGAGTCCAAATGTCAATTACCTGATTGTATCTTTCGTTATCTGTAATCAGACCCATAAGGTAGTTTTGCCATACAGCTTCAACTTCCACTTTGGCGCCCTCTACCAATTCTTCTTTATGATCAGGAATATGAATATCATTCAATCCCATGGATAGACCTCCTTTATATGCACTTTGGAAACCTAGGTCTTTGATATCATCAAGGAATTGTGCTGTTCTGGCCATTCCGGTAATAGCAAAGATCCCTGAAATGATCTGCTGAAGTTTCTTCTTGGTCAATAATTCATCAACAAAGCCTACTTCTTCAGGAACTGATTCATTGAAAAGCACTCTACCTGCAACGGTTTCAATTACTTTTTCTACAAGTTCCTCATTTTCACGAACCTTAGTTCTTACATGAATATAGGCGTGCTTAGAAAGTTTGCCTTCGTTCATGGCGATGATCACTTCCTCAGCACTGTAGAATCTCATGCCCTCACCAAGCACCTTAGTTCCCTCACTAGATCTTCTACCCTTGGTTACGTAGTAAAGCCCCAATACCATATCCTGAGAAGGTACAGTAATCGGTGCTCCATTAGCAGGGTTAAGGATGTTGTGAGAAGAAAGCATCAACATGGAAGCTTCCATCACGGCCTCATGCCCTAACGGCACGTGAACAGCCATTTGGTCACCATCAAAGTCAGCATTAAATGCTGTACATACCAATGGGTGCAACTGAATCGCTTTTCCTTCAATCAGCTTTGGCTGGAATGCCTGTATACCTAACCTGTGCAATGTAGGAGCCCTGTTCAATAGTACAGGATGGCCCTTCAACACATTCTCCAGGATATCCCAAACCACAGGATCTTTTCTATCTACAATTTTCTTTGCAGACTTCACAGTTTTCACAATTCCTCTTTCAATCAGTTTTCTGATTACAAAAGGTTTGAAAAGCTCGGCTGCCATGTTTTTAGGCAATCCACATTCATGCAGTTTTAGCTCAGGGCCTACCACGATCACCGAACGACCGGAGTAATCTACCCTTTTACCTAAAAGGTTCTGACGGAATCGCCCTTGCTTTCCTTTAAGCATATCACTCAAAGATTTCAAAGCACGGTTACCATCTGATCTTACTGCATTGACTTTTCTACTATTGTCAAACAATGAGTCTACAGCTTCCTGAAGCATCCTCTTCTCATTTCGAAGAATTACTTCCGGAGCCTTAATGTCTATTAGTCTTTTAAGACGGTTGTTTCTAATGATCACACGTCTGTAAAGGTCATTCAAATCGGAGGTTGCAAATCTACCACCATCCAACGGCACCAACGGTCTCAATTCCGGTGGGATAACTGGTACCATTTTGATAATCATCCACTCAGGACGGTTTTCAATTCTGGTTCTCGCATCACGAAATGCCTCAACTACCTTAAGTCTCTTCAAGGCTTCAGCTTTTCGCTGCTGAGATGTATCAGTAGCTGCCTGATGTCTCAAGGCATAGGAAAGCTCGTCCAGTTGCGTTCTGGCCAATAACATCTCCAAAGCTTCTGCTCCCATCTTCGCGATAAATTTCTGTGGATCATCGTTGTCCAACATTTGATTTTCGCGAGGAAGTTTATCCAGAATGTCCAGGTATTCATCCTCAGTAAGGAAATCCATGTGGACTATGCCTTCTTCTTCCTTAATACCTGCTTGAATTACTACATATCGCTCGTAGTAAATGATTTGATCTAGCTTCTTGGTTGGCAATCCAAGAAGATAACCGATCTTATTTGGTAATGATTTGAAATACCAGATATGCGCTACAGGAACCACCAATTCAATGTGGCCCATTCTCTCTCTCCTTACCTTCTTCTCGGTAACCTCAACCCCACATCTGTCGCAAATAATCCCTTTATATCGAATCCTTTTGTACTTGCCACAGTGACATTCCCAATCCTTTACCGGGCCGAAGATTCTTTCACAGAACAATCCTCCCATTTCAGGTTTGTAAGTTCTATAGTTGATCGTTTCCGGCTGAGTAACTTCTCCATGTGAGCTCTCAAGGATAGATTCCGGTGACGCCAAGCTGATAGTAACTTTTTCGAAGTCGCTAACAAGTTTTCTATTCTTTTTAAATGCCATAGCTTTTTTGTGTTCTTGTTTTCAGGCCTAAGCCAAAAATTTTCAGGTATTAATCTAAAGTGATTTCCAATGCCAATCCTCTCAGTTCATGAACCAATACATTGAATGATTCAGGAATGTTTGGTTTTGGAATGGTTTCACCCTTCACAATGGCCTCGTATGCCTTAGCCCTTCCTACTACATCATCAGATTTAATAGTCAAAATCTCCTGCAATACATGAGAAGCACCAAATGCCTCCAATGCCCACACTTCCATCTCACCAAAACGCTGACCACCAAATTGAGCTTTACCGCCTAATGGTTGCTGCGTAATCAATGAGTATGGTCCGATAGACCTTGCGTGCATTTTATCATCAACCAGATGACCTAATTTCAGCATATATGCAATACCTACTGTAACCGGCTGATCAAAGCGTTTGCCCGAAAGACCATCGTTCAAATAAGCTCTACCTGCATCTGGCAATCCTGCCTCTGACAGTTCGTGCTGTACCTCTTCCATGGTAGCCCCATCAAAAATCGGAGTAGCATATGTTTTGCCCAATTCAAGGCCTGCCCATGCTAATACGGTTTCATAAATCTGACCGATATTCATCCTGGAAGGTACACCCAATGGATTCAATACAATATCCATGGCGGTTCCGTCATCAAGGAATGGCATATCCTCTTCTCTCACTATTCTCGCAACAACACCTTTGTTTCCGTGACGTCCAGCCATTTTATCACCCACCTTAAGCTTACGCTTCTTGGCTATATAAACCTTTGCAAGTTTTACAATACCAGTAGGCAATTCATCTCCAACTTCAATGGTAAATCTCTTGCGTTTGAATTCGCCCGAAATTTCATTTCGCTTGAGGTTATAATTCTTAACCAACTTTACAATCACACTATTGATGTGATCATCAGTAGTCCAGTTATCAAGGTTCAAGTCAGAAATAAGGTTAACTTCTTCCTGTACGTTATAGTTAGACTCATCTCTGTAGATGTTCTTATCCGGGAAAATACTCTCACTGATATTCGTCTTGTTGAATTTCACTCCTTTGGAAATGATCTCATCACCAAACTTATGCTTAACGCCTTGAGAAGTTCTTCCCTGCAACAAAGTTGTAAACTTGTCTACCACTTGGTTTCTCACAACTGTGAGGTCTTTACCATACTGGGCTTTGAGTGCTTCAACTTCCTTCTTAGACTTAGCCCTAAGGTCTTTGTCCTTTTTAGGTCGAGAGAATAGCTTGGTATCAATTACAACACCATTCAAGGATGGAGAGGCTTTCAAAGAAGCATCTTTTACATCTCCGGCTTTATCTCCGAATATGGCTCTCAAAAGTTTCTCTTCCGGAGTAGGATCAGTTTCTCCTTTTGGAGTGATCTTTCCAATTAGAATGTCACCTTCCTTAATCTCCGCTCCGATTCTGATAACTCCATTCTCATCAAGGTTCTTAACCGCCTCTTCACTTACGTTTGGAATTTCAGAGGTTAATTCTTCCTCTCCTCGCTTAGTATCTCTTACTTCAAGTTCGTACTCATCAATGTGAATTGATGTGAACACGTCATTTCTCACTACCTTCTCAGAGATAACAATTGCATCTTCAAAGTTATAACCCTGCCATGGCATGTAAGCCACTCTTAGGTTTCTTCCCAAAGCAAGCTCTCCACCTTTCGTAGAGTATCCTTCGCAAAGCACTTGTCCTTTGACCACCTTTTCACCATTAAGAACAATTGGTTTCAAAGTGACTGAAGTATCCTGATTAGTTCTTCTGAATTTGATCAGGTTGTAGGTCTTATATTCGGTGTCAAAGTTGATCAGTCGATCATCATCATCCTCGTTATATTTAACCACAATTTTATTGGCATCCACATAATCTATCACTCCGTTTCCTTCAGCAATAATCAACATCCTGGAGTCCATAGCCGCACGTGCCTCAAGGCCAGTACCAACAATAGGTGCTTCAGGAGTCATCAATGGAACGGCCTGACGCTGCATGTTCGATCCCATAAGGGCACGGTTTGCATCGTCATGCTCAAGGAAAGGAATCAATGAAGCCGCGACAGAAACAATCTGGTTAGGAGCTACATCCATGTAGGTAAGCTCTTTTGGCTCTACTACGGGAAAGTCACCTTCAAACCTGGCTTTAACTTTATCATTAATAAAGTTACCACTGTCCTTAATAGGTGCATTGGCCTGTGCAATGTTGTGGGTATCTTCTTCTTCAGCAGTTAAATAAACCACGTCATCAGACATGTTTACTTTTCCGCTATGTACCTTTCTATATGGTGTTTCAATGAAACCCATTGAATTCACTTTGGCGTGAACACACAGTGAAGAAATCAAACCAATGTTTGGACCTTCAGGTGTTTCAATAGTACAAAGGCGACCATAGTGTGTATAATGAACATCACGCACCTCAAAACCAGCTCTTTCTCTTGAAAGACCACCTGGTCCTAATGCAGACATTCTTCTTTTGTGAGTAATCTCGGCCAGTGGATTGGTTTGATCCATAAACTGAGATAACTGGTTGGTTCCGAAGAACGAGTTAATCACAGAAGACAAGGTTCTGGCGTTAATCAAGTCAACGGGTTTGAAATCCTCGTTGTCACGAACGTTCATTCGTTCCTTAATTGTTCTGGCCATTCTGGCCAAACCAACACCGAACTGAGCATAGAGTTGCTCACCTACTGTTCTTACCCTTCTGTTTGAAAGGTGATCAATATCATCGACCACAGCTTTTGAATTGATCAGACCAATTAGGTATTTCACAATAGAGATGATGTCCTCAGTGGTCAACACTCTCTTGTCAAAATCAATTTCGAGGCCTAACTTTCTGTTGATTCTATACCTACCAACTTCTCCTAAATCATATCTCTTGTCCGAAAAGAACAGGCTGGTGATAATATCACGTGCTGTTTGTTCATCAGGCGCTTCAGTATTTCTTAACTGACGATAGATTTGTTCTACTGCTTCTTTCTCTGAGTTTGAGTTATCCTTAGAAAGCGTGTTATATATAATGGTGTAATCTGCAATGTTGATATCTTCTCTGTGAAGGATAATTGATTCAACATTAGAGTCCATAATCAGCTCAATATCTTCTTCAGCCAGTACAGAATCTCTTTCCAACAGCACTTCGTTTCTATCAATAGAAACTACTTCTCCAGTATCTTCATCAACAAAATCTTCCGTCCAGGTTTTAAGCACCCTGGCTGC
The DNA here is from genome assembly GCA_029262895.1 of Roseivirga sp. GTDB lineage: Bacteria > Bacteroidota > Bacteroidia > Cytophagales > Cyclobacteriaceae > Roseivirga. The sequence continues at coordinate 90,600 of JAJCYM010000086.1, read as the reverse complement.
TAGTTTTCTTCCACTGGCCTTTTTAAGCAGAGCTTTGGTTGCTGTAACTTCTTCAGACAGTCCAAACAAATCTAAAATATCCTTGTCTGTACCAAAACCAATAGCTCTCAATAATGTCGTTACAGGGAATTTCTTTTTTCTGTCGATGTAGGCATACATCACAGAGTTGACATCTGTAGCGAATTCAATCCAAGATCCTTTAAAAGGAATAATCCTTGCTGAATACAGTGCAGTACCGTTGGTGTGCTTGCTTTGTGCAAAGAACACACCTGGAGATCTGTGCAACTGAGAAACAATTACACGTTCTGCTCCATTAACAACAAAAGATCCCTTGATGGTCATGTATGGGATATTTCCCAAGAACACTTCCTGTTCCATGGTCTCAAAATCTTCATTGTCTTCATCATTACAAGACAATCTCAATTTTGCTTTTAGAGGAACTGAGTAGGTAAGTCCTCTATCGATACACTCCGCCACGTCATATTTTGGAGGGTCAACCATATAGTCGACAAATTCGAGAACAAAATTTTCTCTGGAATCTGAAATTGGGAAGTTTTCAGAAAAAACTTTGAACAGTCCGTCTTGCGTTCTTTTTTCTGCTGGGGTTTCCAATTGGAAAAAGTCTTCAAAAGAGGTCACTTGAACATCCAGAAAATCAGGATAGTCAAGTACAGACTTAATTGAGGAGAAATTTTTTCTTCCGGTTTTATTCGCTGTAATAGCCAAGGCCATAAATTTTTAGTTGTAACTAAATCCAGTTTTGTGCACTTAAAGCGTACACTGCTTATTGATACATTTGCCTAAAAATGTATACAAACAGGAAAAGACCCGTGATTCCGACCCCGATATTCATCGGGACTGGGACCAGGGCCTGTTCCTTTGCCATAATACTATGGCTAGTCAAATTACTTAAGCTCTACTTCAGCTCCAGCTTCTTCAAGTTGCTTCTTAAGCGCTTCCGCTTCGTCTTTAGCAACTCCTTCCTTAATCGCTTTAGGAGCGCTGTCTACGATTTCCTTAGCATCTTTCAATCCAAGACCAGTCAAGTCTTTTACCAGCTTAACAACCGCTAGTTTAGAAGCACCAGCTGCAGTCAAGACAACATCAAACTCACTTTTCTCTTCAGCTCCACCTTCGTCACCGCCACCGGCAGCAGGTCCAGCAACAGCTACAGCAGCAGCTGCAGGTTCGATACCGTACTCTTCTTTAAGGATATCAGCTAATTCGTTTACTTCCTTCACAGTCAAGTTTACCAACTGCTCTGCGAAATCTTTCAAATCTGCCATTTTAGTTTTTGTTTATTAGATTCTTGATTAATAATTAATTTTCACGTTCAGACAAGGTCTTGAGAATACCCGAAAGCTTGCCGCCTGCACCCTGGAGACCAGAGATAACATTTTTAGCAGGAGACTGCAATAGGGTGATCACTTCGCCAATAAGTTCAGCCTTAGACTTCAACTTAGCCAGCGCATCTAGATTCTCTTCGCCAATGAAAAGATCGGTATCGATGGAAGCACCTTTCAACATTGGCGACTCACCGCCTGATTTTTTTCTGAATTCTTTGATCAGTTGAGCTGGAATGTTAGCGTTCTCACCTGAGAACATAATTCCAGAAAAACCTCTCAACACTGCATCATCAAATGGAGCATAGTCCGTATCCATACGTTCCAATGCTTTTTGAATAAGCGTATTCTTAAATACCTTGTATTCGATTCCTTTCTCGAAACAAAGTCGTCTTAATGCGTTCGTTTTTGCAACCGTCATTCCGGAAGCATCAGTGACATAGAAGTTGGTATTCTCAGAAAACTTCTGAGCCAACTCATCAATTACAATTGCTTTCTCTTCTCTGTTCATAACTATAAACCGGAAATTGTGCTTTTATCAACTTTTACACCTAAACTCTGTGTAGTAGACATACTGATACTTTTAAAATAAGTACCTTTTGCAGAGGAGGGCTTCAATTTGGAAATCATTTGGATTACCTCGTCTGCATTGTCTGCAATCTTCTCAGCTGAGAAGCTTGCTTTGCCAATACTTGCGTGGATAATTCCGAACTTATCAACTTTAAAGTCGATTTTTCCGCCTTTAACATCCTTTACTGCTTTTCCTACTTCCAGAGTAACCGTACCAGACTTTGGGTTTGGCATCAGGCCTCTTGGTCCGAGTACTCGTCCCAAACGGCCAACTTTTGCCATTACTGTAGGCATGGTGATAATCACATCGATGTCGGTCCAACCGCCTTCGATTTTTGTGATAAATTCATCCAAACCAACATAATCCGCTCCGGCCTCTTTTGCTTCTTCTTCCTTATCAGGAGTACAAAGCACTAGTACCTTTACGTTTTTACCCGTACCGTGAGGTAATGCAACAACACCCCTCACCATCTGGTCTGCCTTTCTAGGATCCACTCCCAAACGAATATCAAGGTCAACTGAAGCATCATAATTTGCAGAGTGAATCTCTTTCAAAATATTTGATGCCTCTGACAGTGAGTACTGTTGAGTTGGATCGTATTTACTTAAAGCTTGTTTTTGCTTTTTTGTCAACTTTGCCATCTGTACAAATCTTTTTTTACCAAGGAGCCTTTCCTGTAACTCTCAATCCCATGCTTCTCGCTGTACCTGCAACCATTTTCATGGCAGACTCTACAGTAAACGCATTCAAATCGGTCATTTTAGTCTCGGCAATCACCTTCACCTGATCCCAGGATACACTACCAACCTTAATTCGGTTAGGTTCTGCGGATCCTTTTTTGGACTTCGCTGCTTCCAATAACAATACCGGAGCAGGCGGTGTTTTGATTACAAACTCAAAAGACTTGTCAGCAAAAATGGTAATGAGTACTGGAAGTACTTGTCCCATTTTATCTTGAGTCCGTCCATTGAATTGTTTACAAAACTCCATAATGTTGAGTCCTTTTGCACCAAGTGCCGGACCAACAGGTGGAGATGGATTGGCTGAGCCTCCCCTGACTTGTAACTTCAGATAACCAGATATTTCCTTAGCCATCTTAATCTTCTTTTTCGACTTGCATGTAACTTAATTCAACAGGGGTATTTCTTCCGAAAATCTTAACCATAACATTAAGTTTTCTTCTTTCTTCAAATACCTCCTCTATAGTACCCGTAAAACCACTGAAGGGTCCATCCATAACTTTGATAGACTCTCCAACTATATATGGTGTATCTAGTTGTTCGTCAAACTCATCAATCTCTTCAACCTTACCTAAAATACGGTCGACTTCAATTTGACGCAATGGGACTGGCGGAGTGGAAGCCATGCCAGCCTTTTGACCTAAGAACCCTATAATACCCGGGATGTTTTTAATCATATGAATAACTTCACCATTGGCAAGGTCTGCTTGTACCATTATATAGCCAGGGAATAAGTTGCGATCACGAGAACGTTTCTTACCGTTTCTCATCTCGTATACTTTCTCGGAAGGTGTGATTACTTGAGGAATGAATTCTTGAAAGTTTTCACGATCAATTTCATTATCTAAATAATCCTTTGCCTTCCTTTCCTGACCAGATACGGCTCTGACCATATACCACTTTAGCTCAGCCATCTGATTCTTATTTTATTATATTATAAAACCAATCCATCATGTTGTTAAAGCCTAAATCAATTACACCGATTAACACTGCAAAGATGAAGGAAGCGACAAGCACTAAAACCGAACTACTCTGAAGATCGGAGTACTTAGGCCAAGACACTTTGTGTAGCATCTCGTCATAAGCCTCTTTAATGAATGAAACAACTTTACTCATTGATTCTACTTTTTAATATCTGCACGGGTGGTAAGATTCGAACTCACGACCTTTGGTTTTGGAGACCACTGCTCTACCAACTGAGCTACACCCGTCTATCTATTCCAAACAAGTTTTCTCCATCCTAAAGTGTTGTAAAACAACCCCTTAACCCTAGACGTAACCTTTGGTGAAAACCACCTAATGTGACGCTCCCGCTTGGATACATGCCCAAAACGGGCTGCAAATTTAGACAATAATTATTAACGAAACAAACGCGTCTTCGAAAATCGAAAACGCGTTTGCCATTTATTTTTCAGTAAAGAATTACTTAGTCAAGAATCTCTGTAACCTGACCAGCACCTACTGTTCTACCGCCTTCTCTAATCGCGAATCTCAAGCCCTTCTCAAGTGCTACAGCATTGATCAGTTTTACTTCGATAGTCACGTTATCACCAGGCATTACCATTTCTATGTCAGCAGGAAGGAAAATCTCACCTGTTACATCAGTAGTTCTCAAGTAGAACTGTGGTCTGTATTTGTTAAAGAATGGAGTGTGACGTCCACCTTCTTCTTTTGAAAGCACATAAACTTCTGCTTTGAAGTGTGCATGCGGAGTTACAGAACCTGGCTTACAGATAATCATTCCTCTTTTGATATCTGTTTTTTCGATACCTCTGAGCAAAATACCTACGTTGTCACCAGCTTCGCCTCTATCCAAAATCTTACGGAACATCTCCACACCAGTCACAGTAGACTTCATGTCTTCAGCACCCATACCAATGATATCAACAGCATCTCCAGTATTAGTAATACCTCTTTCGATTCTACCAGTTGCAACAGTACCTCTACCAGTGATAGAGAATACATCTTCAACAGGCATCAAGAAATCCTTGTCAGTCAAACGCTCAGGAAGTGGAATGTAATCATCCACAGCTGCCATCAGTTCATTGATTTTCTCAACCCATTGTGCTTCGCCATTCAATCCACCCAAGGCAGAACCTTGAACGATCGGAATGTCGTCTCCTGGGAATTCGTAGAAAGAAAGCAATTCTCTAATTTCCATCTCTACTAGCTCAAGTAGTTCTTCATCATCAACCAAGTCAACCTTGTTCATGAATACTACCAAGGCAGGAACACCTACCTGACGAGCCAAAAGTATGTGCTCTCTTGTTTGCGGCATTGGGCCATCTGTAGCAGCCACAACAAGAATAGCTCCGTCCATCTGTGCTGCTCCCGTAACCATGTTTTTTACATAGTCAGCGTGACCAGGACAGTCAACGTGTGCATAATGCCTGTTTTCAGTTGCATACTCTACGTGTGAAGTATTAATAGTAATACCTCTTTCCTTTTCTTCAGGTGCATTATCAATTGAAGAGAAGTCTCGGTTTTCAGCAAGACCTGAGTCTGCCAGTACTTTAGTAATTGCAGCAGTTAAAGTGGTCTTACCGTGGTCAACGTGACCGATAGTACCAATATTAACGTGCGGCTTCGAACGGTCAAAGGTTTCTTTAGCCATGTTTGAAAATTCCTAGTTTAGTTAATATTAAATTCAATAATTCAATTTCTTTCGCAGTGCTGCCACTGCTATATTATATTAGAGCCAATGACGAGATTTGAACTCGTGACCTCTTCCTTACCAAGGAAACGCTCTACCCCTGAGCTACATCGGCTTTTATTGTTCCGAGTTCAAAGTTCAACTTTAAACCTGGAACTTTGACCTCGCAACTCAAAGAATCGAGCGGGAGACGAGGTTCGAACTCGCGACCTACAGCTTGGAAGGCTGTCGCTCTACCAACTGAGCTACTCCCGCTTGTTCATTGTAACTTTAGTGAAGATGAACTTGTATCATCTCAACTCACCTCCATTACAATGCCTGCCTCCCTTCGCTAAAGCTTCGGAAGGCTATGTGGGGGGAGCAGGATTCGAACCTGCGAAGTCGTAGACAACGGATTTACAGTCCGTCCCAGTTGGCCGCTTTGGTATCCCCCCTTTTCGATTTACATTAAGTAAAAGAACGACATAAAAAATCCTTTCAGCGAAAGGAAGTGCAAAATTAGACCCTTTTTTATTTTATTCAAATATTTGACTGAAAAAGATGAAGTATTTTAAAATCCTAAAAAAACGCCTCTAAGGTATCGTTTAGGGCCATTTTCCTGTTTTAAAATTCTACCAAAATCATTGAGTAACCATATGTGCAAAGTCTGCCACATCTCAGGCCTGATGATTAAAAATATTGACATATATTTGCGGAGTTTATTTCACAGATATTCCTATCGGATTTATGTACCAAGCTAAGGTCAACGACAGTGAAAGTGTAAGCATTGAAAAAGACGCTGACACAATTTTAATTGACGGCCAAAAACTACCCTTAGATTGCTCGGAAATATCACCGGGTTATTTCCATATTATTAAAGATCATAAGTCAATAACAGCCGAGGTGGTTAATGCCGATTTCAAGAAAAAGGAATTTGAAATCAAGGTGCAAGGAAAAATTCACAAGGTAAGCTTCAAAGACAAGATGGACCTACTCCTCGAAAAGATGGGCATCTCTTCCATTGACGAAGGCAACCTTAAAGATATTAAAGCCCCGATGCCCGGCCTGATTCTGGACATTTTAGTAACCCCAAACCAGGAAGTGAAAAAAGGTGATCAACTCATGATACTGGAGGCAATGAAAATGGAAAATGTTTTAAAGGCTTCGGGAGATGGCACTGTGAAATCCGTTGAAGTGTCGAAAGGGCAAAGCGTAGAAAAAAATCAAGTTCTAATAAATTTCTGAATTCAGATAGACCGCAATAATCAATGAAGTACAAAAGGATTCTTCTCAAGCTCAGTGGTGAAGCTCTTATGGGTGACCAACAATACGGTATTGATCCCAAACGACTTGAACAATATGCAAATGAGATTAAGCAGATAAGAGACGAAGGGATTGAGATCGCCATTGTGATTGGCGGAGGAAACATCTATCGTGGTGTTCAGGCTGAAGCTTCAGGGATCGATCGGGTTCAGGGAGATTATATGGGCATGTTGGCCACCGTAATTAACGCCATGGCACTACAAAGCGCTATGGAGAAAGCCGGCATGTACACCCGGCTTATGTCCGGCATAAATATGGAAGCAGTCTGTGAACCGTTTATTAGAAGAAGAGCCGTAAGACACCTGGAAAAAGGAAGGGTCGTCATTTTCGGAGCCGGAATTGGTAATCCTTACTTTACCACCGATTCAACCGCCAGCCTAAGGGCGATAGAAGTTGAGGCAGAAGTAGTATTAAAGGGTACTAGAGTCAATGGTGTTTATACGGCAGATCCTGAAAAGGACCCCAACGCTGTTCGAATTTCGGAGCTATCTTTTGAGGAAGTAATCCGTAAAGGATATAATATTATGGACATGACGGCATTTACCTTGTGTCAGGAAAACAATGTTCCTATAATTGTGTTTGACATGAATAAGCCAGGAAATCTTCTTAGGCTCATGAACGGAGAAGATTCGGTGGGAACACTGATTAGTAACTCTTAATAAAATGGAAGAAATTGAATTGTACCTGGAAACAGCCAGGGAGATGATGGAAAAGGCTATGGACCAGAGTAGAGCTGGCCTTGCTAAGATTAGAGCAGGAAAGGCCATGCCGAGCATGCTTGACGGTATCAATGTTGATTATTACGGGGTATCAACCCCTATCAATCAAACTGCCAGTATCACAAGCCCGGATGCCAGAACACTTTTCGTGAAACCCTGGGAAAAGAAAATTATTCCCGAAATAGAAAAAGCCATTGTCAATGCCAATCTAGGTCTGAACCCTCAAAACGATGGTGAAAACATAATCATCAACATCCCTCAGTTGACTGAAGAAAGGAGAATCTCTCTGGTAAAACAATCAAAAACAGTTACAGAGGACGGCAAAATACGCTTGCGAAATGCGCGTAAAGAAACCAATGATGAACTGAAGCAACTTCAGAAAGATGGTGCATCAGAGGATATTATTAAACGAGCCGAAGATGAGGTTCAGCAGATTACAGACTCATATGTCAAGCAACTTGACGATCTCCTGGCCCATAAGGAAAGTGAGATTATGACGGTTTAAGCCTTAGCATAGAAATTTAGTTATTCAAGGCATCCCTCGTGGATGCCTTTTTGTTTTGACATCTATCACCTTGTAACCTCTGCTACTATTGAGTAGTCCAAGGACAAAACTCAAACCATGTTCAAGAATTTACTCAAGACCTCCATTCGGAGTATCACTCGCAATAAGCTCTTCTCATTGATCAACATCATCGGACTTGCAATCAGCATGTCGTTGTGCCTTTTGGTCATTACTTTAATCACCGAAATTAAGAGCTATGACAAATTCAATGCGCACTCAGACGCCATTTATAGGGTAATCACTCACAGAACAGTTTTAGACAATGCTACAGGTGATTTTGCCTCCACCACCCTGGCGATGCTACCAAACCTGAAGCAAGAATTCTCGGAAATTGAGACAGTCGTTGGCATGAGAGATGGCTTTTCGGGAGATATGGATACCGGTTCCAGAATTCTACCCTTGTCCGGTATTTATATAGACAACGCGTTTTTTGATGTATTCTCATTTCCTTTAGCCAGTGGCAATCCAGAAACAGCCCTGGCCGAACCTTTTTCAATTGTTCTGACTCAAGAGGCCTCCATTAAGTTGTTTGGAGACGAGGACCCTATTGGTAAAGTGTTGACCATTCATGAGGGGGACACCTACCAAGTGACTGGGCTGTTCGAAAAACTTCCTCGGAACTCTCACCTCAAATTTGAGTCACTTGTCTCGCTGAGCACAATAGAGAGTTTAGCACTAAGAGATGATGTGACCAGCAAAATGAGCAATTGGTCAGATATATATCAGAATTATGTCTATATAAAGATCAATGAAGGAGCCTCCATTGAAAATATTGAAGAGCGATTAAACACTACGGTAGAACCTGTTTTTAGAGATAACGCAAGAACCAAGATGGCATTTTCGCTACAGCGTCTGGACAATATCATGACGGGCCCCTTGCTGTCAAATCAGCTTGGTTTATCACTACCACCAGTAGTGCTTATCATTATTAGCGTCCTAACCCTGTTGATTATGCTCACCGCAGGCTTCAACTATACCAACCTTTCTCTTGCCAGAGGAATAAGAAGAGCCAAGGAAGTGGGTATAAGAAAAGTGGTGGGTGCAAAAAGAAGACAGGTTCTGAGTCAATTTGTATTAGAGTCGGTGCTGATCTCGTTGGGTGCCTTGGTGCTCGGATACGGCCTTTTTCTTTTCGTAAAGCAGCTCTTTCTGGGATTAGCTCCTGAAATGCAACAGTTATTTTCGCTGGAAATTTCGACAGTGCTTATTCTTAAATTTGTTCTTTTCGCCTTGGCAGTAGGTATTTTAGCCGGGTTACTTCCTTCTCTTATTTTGTCGAAAATTAAGCCTATAACCGCTTTGAGAGATACTAGCGGGGTTAAACTGTTTCGGCATATTAATCTAAGAAAAGTGCTTCTGATTGTACAGTTCACACTTTCCTTGATCTTTATAAATGCTACCTACATCATGTCCAAGCAATTTAAATTTGTTCAGGATTTCGACTTAGGTTTTGAGACGAGCAATGTCTTGAATATTCCACTTCAAGGAAATGACAGACAGACAGTCTTTAATCAGCTAACTAACGTTCCGGGAGTTGAAGAGGTCTCGTTTTCACAATTTATTCCCAGCACAGGGTCAGCGTACTCTTCATCAATTAAATACAAAAACCCTCTAGACTCCATAGATATGAACGATCTGGGTGTAGACGAAAATTACCTTGCGCTTCACAAGTTTGATCTTATCGTTGGGGAGAATTTTGAGGAAAGGGAAGGACAAAACTCGCTGCAGCAAGTCATTGTAAATGAGGCTTTCGTAAAGTATTACTCAATAGAATCACCTGAGGCAGCTCTTGGCGAAATAATTAGTGTTGATGGAAAAGAGGCCATAATTAAGGCTGTGGTTAGAGACTTTTATTATCACCGAATAAATAGCCCCATTGAACCATTCTTGTTGCGATATACGCCAGAATTGCTGAATTGGGCCAACCTGAAAATTGAATCAAGTGATCTACCCACCACAATGGCAAAAATCGAAGAGGCCTGGACGAAAGTAGACCCCATGCATGAGATACAAACTCAGTTCTTTAATGAGAGGATACAACAAGCCTATGGCCAATTTTCTATTTTTTCAAAAGTCATTGGATTCATTTCATTCCTTGCTATCTCCATTGCTGCACTAGGATTATTAGGCATGGCGGTTTATATCATCGAAACCAAAATGAAAGAGGTGAGTATCAGGAAAACCCTGGGTGCCAGTGAACAAATTCTAATGCAACTACTCTCCAGGAGTTTTGTGAGGATGTTGATCATTGCCTCCCTCATTGCGCTGCCAATTACCTACATGATTTTTGACAAGGCTATATTCGCTAGCTCCACAAATCACACTGAAATTGGGGCCATGGAGTTGTCATTTGGTATACTTCTGATTTTTATCATTTCGATAATTACCGTGGGATCCCAGGTTTATAAGGCGGCCACGAGCAATCCTGTTGATCATCTAAGAAATGAATAGCAGAATTCTGAATACTCAACGGAAATGCATCAGAGGCATTCAATATTTTTGGCCTGGCATGATTTGTTCAGCCACTTGTTTAGCCCAATCCAGCGTTGAAGGTTTTCTAAAGGGTTGATCATAAAAATTTCGCAGCAATCTGATCAAAATCTCCGGGTGTTCCTCTCCTACAAAGTGAGTTGTTCCCGGTAGTACACTTAGATTTGAATTGGTGATGCTCTGGAATATCCGGATGCTATGTGAGAGCCTGACGGCATCACGATCACCTGAAATAATTAATGTAGGTGAAGATATCCTTTCAAGCTCATCAAACTCAATATCCGGATGTTCGACCATTAGTTTAATATGCTTCCGCATCTTGGTGTCTTCGATGGTTTCGTAATTTTGCATGATCTTTACTAAAAGCGGCTCCAGACCTGTGCTATCTTTTTTGATGTTAGCCCCGCTAACTACCAGTTTTTTTACTTTGTCCGGGTATTCAAAGCCCATTATTAAACCGATGATGCCTCCATCACTGTGGCCATACACCAAAGCCGAATCTATATTCACCTGATCGAGAAATTCGTTGATATCACTGGCCATTAAGCGATAATTCAACTCATCACTGCAACCACTTTGGCCATGACAGCGATGATCCAACACAATCACCTGATATTGCTTTATCAGTTCGTCCATAATATTGGCTCTGGAACCACTGTAACCACCATTGCCATGGAGGATAAGCAGGGGCTGCCCTTCCCCATACATTTCATAATACATTGGAATACCATTCACTTGGATCATTCGTCCCTTGTCAACGTTTCGACCGTAAGGCTGACTTTGACTAAAAACAGAAGGCGTTATTGCCAAAAGAAGAATGACTTTTAGAACGAGTCTCATATCAATGTGCTTTTAGGGCAAGAAACACATTTCGAACTTCAAATAATTGTAAATTCTGGACAACTCACTACTCCCATTCTTCAGTTCAATACGTTTGACTTTTCCATACAACTTTTCGGGGCTAACTAGCATCTATGGAGAGACGTCTCACAACAATATTCATGTTTTGTATATAAAATAAATTTTCTCGGATCTATTTTTTATACATTTAGTGAATAAATAAGAAAGAAATGAAAGGAACTAACCTGGGAGAATTTGAAGAACTGGTTTTACTGACCATCGCTGCTTTGATAAAAGATGCTTATAGCGTGTCAATTTGTGATGAAATTGAGAGAATCACAGACAGAAAAGTCAAGCTTGGGGTGGTGCATGCTGTGTTGAATCGGCTTGACAAAAAGGGCTATGTGCAATCCCATCTGGGCGAAGCCACAAAAGTCAGAGGCGGTAGAAGGAAGCGATTCTTTACTGTTACCCATGCCGGCAAAGCCACGCTTCACAAGGTCAAAGAACAGAGAGATCAGCTCTGGAGCTTAATACCAGAATTCACGCTCAAACTTGTATGAAATCAAATAAAACTCATACTCCTCCAAAATGGGCCGAAAGGCTTTTGGAATGGTATTGCAGAGCTAATGTTCTGGAAGACCTTCAAGGGGATTTGCATGAGTTTTTTGATCGAAATCTTGAAGAGAAGGGCCCGTTCAGAGCTCGTCTAAACTTTGTACTGGACGTCTTCAAATTTATGCGTCCATACACCATTAAGAAACTTGAAATATTCAACAACATAACTCCATTTATCATGTTCAAAAACTATTTTAAAACTTCGGTCAGAAGCATTGCAAGAAACAAACTATTCTCTGCGATAAATGTCATTGGCTTGGCCATCAGCATGTCTGTTTGCCTGCTGATGATCTCATTTCTTTCGGAATTATTCAGTTATGACAAATTCCATCCAAATGCGGATAGGATGTATCGATTGATGACAACCAATCAATTTCTGGAAAGAGATCCAAGCGAATTTGCCTCTACTTCCATTCTGGCGGGTAAACGCCTTCAAGAAGAAGTGCCGGGCATTGAGGCCTCTGTAATTATGAATAACGGCTTTGGTGGTGACGCCAAAATTGGGGATAAAACCATTCCCATAGGTGGCCTTTGGGCAACCCAAGATTTTTTCGGTGTTTTTCCTGCCTTTCAGCTCCTTCAAGGCAACCCTGAAACTGCATTGGCAGAACCTTATTCGGTAGTACTCACAGAGGAGGCGGCAACCAAGCTTTACGGTGATGATGAGGCCATGGGGCAAACCATAAAACTGGGAAAGGAAGACATCTATACGGTCACAGGAATCATCAAAAAGCCACCTCACAATTCTCATTTCACATTTGAGTCGCTTGGCTCAATGATCACCTATGAAAATGAGCGTAAAGAGACACCGGATGACACTTATTGGATAGGCTGGAATAATATCTGGTCTAATTATGTCTATGTTCTCTTAAATGAAAATACAAGCATCGCGCAGGTGAGTGCGAGCATGGACAAAATTGTAGCTGAGGAAAACGCAAAGGACGATAGGGTTAAAAACTATATTTCCTTTCAACCTCTACTCTCTATCATGCCTGGAAAGGATTTGTCCAATAACATTGGGAAAGGTATGGACACCAGAATCTTATGGCTGCTGTCCGGCCTTACCTTCATTGTGATGCTATCTGCTGGTTTCAACTATACCAATTTGTCTATTGCAAGATCATTGAGACGAGCTAAGGAAGTAGGAGTTAGAAAAGTAGTAGGCGCTAGGCGGAAGCAGATTTTTTCCCAGTTTATGACAGAGGCCATACTCATTTCTCTGATTTCACTAATCTTTGCGGTTTTCCTATTTTATGTAATAAAGCCCGAGTTCCTTAACCTTGATGGTGAAATTCAGAGTGCAGCACGTCTGCTCACCACTCCAAGCCTCTTTGCGTATTTCATTATTTTTACTGTCCTGATTGGTTCAATGGCTGGCTTTTTCCCCGCCATATTTTTGTCAAAACTCCAGGCAGTCAAAGTACTTAAAGATGCCGGCTCGACAAGATTGTTCAAGAAAGTGAATATGAGAAAGGTGCTGATTGTGGTACAGTTTACATTGTCACTGGCCTTTATCATTTCTGCTACAATCGCATTTAGACAATATAAATATTCGCTTGCCTTCGATTTAGGCTTTAAAACTGAAAACATCTTAAATGTAAGGCTCCAAGGAAACGATGTTAATACGGTAGCAAGCGCCTTTGAAAAAATTCCGGAAATCGCTGAAATCTCGCGATCAATGATGATACCCAGTGTGGGCAGCACCTATGGTAATACCATTAAATATGAGGACCCACTTGACAGTGCTACCATGTACTACAATACCATTGACGAGAACTATATTCCATTATTGAAGCATGAACTCATCGCAGGCTCAAATTTTGAGAGCCGACCTGAACAGGAAAAAGAAGAGTTCATAATAGTCAATGAACAACTATTAAAAAGATTTGACATAGGAACTCCAGAGGAGGCAATTGGCAAAAAAATACAAATCAATCGCAATGGAGACAAAGTCAGTATTCGAGGAGTCGTTAGAGATTTCTACTATTCAACCGTAGATAGAGAGATCAAGTCCTTTGGCTTCAGGTATAGACCTGGTCAGTATCAATATTTAAATCTCAAAGTCAGCACAACGGATGTTATCGGCACGATGTCAAAGCTGGAATCAGCCTGGACAGAGGTAGACGATGTCCACGAATTCAATGCTATGTTCTATGATGAAAGAATCGAACAGGCATATTCTGAATTCTCTGTGATGTTCACCATTATTGGGTTTCTCGCGTTTATCACTATTTCAATTGCCGCGCTCGGACTACTTGGAATGGCTGTCTATACCGCTGAAACAAGACTCAAAGAGATTAGTATTAGAAAGGTGCTGGGTGCAACAGAAGGAAGTCTAATTAAGCTCTTAACCAGAGGTTTTATGTGGCTATTGATCATCTCTTCTTTAATAGCTGTTCCAGCAACCTACTTCCTCTTTGATTCGGTTGTGCTGGCTGAATCTGTTAACAGAATTTCCATAGGCATTGTGGAATTATCATCCGGGGTCATCGTGATATTTGCCATTGGCTTTCTAATGATTGGTTCTCAAACCTGGAAGGCAGCAAAATCCAATCCAGCGGAAACATTGAGGTCGGAATAATCTGGTGGCATAGGGTTGTCAAACCTTTATAAACAAACAAGACAGGTCTATCTGCACTATGCAGATAGACCTGTCTTGTTTTACCCCGATCCGATTCAATACAACTTTTCAGGGGCTTCGATCATCCCAATAAACAGTTGGCGACTATTCATTTTTTTATATAATCGTCATTTACGAATTTAATCTTGTTATATTTAATCGTCATTTACGAATTAAATACACTCAAATCATGAAAGGAACTAATCTCGGAGAGTTTCAAGAACTAGTTTTATTGACTATAGGATCGCTGCATCCAGAAGCCTATGGCGTGGCTATAAAGGAAGAAATCTATGCCCACACCAATAGGAAGGTGACATTAAGTACGGTGCATGCCGCACTCAATAGGTTGGAAAAAAAAGGACTCGTAAAAAGTGATCTTGGTGAAGCCACCAATATTCGGGGTGGAAAACGGAAACGCAATTTCACCATCACAGCCTTTGGTATTAAAATGCTCTCAGAAGCTAAAAGGCAGAGAGAATCATTATGGGATTCAATTCCTGATATCGTTTTTCAAGTGAATCTGGGATGAACCAACAAATCCCGAATCATATCCCCCCTCGCCTACCGCGCACTATCCTAAGATGGTATTGCAAACCGGATATGGTGGAAGATATAGAAGGTGATATTCAGGAGGACTTTAATAAAAGATACATCAAGTCCGGGGCCCGGTCAGCCCGATTCTATTACATACTGGATGTCATCCGGTTTTTTAAGCCCTTTGCCATTAAAAATTTACCAAAAACTCAATTCTACAATCCAATGTTCAAAAACTACTTTAAGACATCGGTCAGAAGCTTAGCAAGAAACAAGCTCTTTTCTGCCATTAATATTTTAGGACTTTCCATAAGCATGTCAGTCTGTTTGTTGATGATTTCATTCATTACCGAACTCAATACCTATGATGCCTTTCATAAGAACGGAGATAAGATTCACAGAGTGATTACCAAAAACCTAACAACGCAACACAGCCGGCCGCCATTTGCTTCCACTTCAGGGCTAGCCGGTAAACGCATTTCATCCGAAATCCCAGGAATCGAAGCTACAGTAATGCTCAACAAGCGTTTCGGAGGTGATGCACAGATGGGTGACAAGACCATTCATCTTGGTGGGTTCTGGGCCTCCAAAGATTTTTTTAAGGTCTTCCCCTCATTTGAGCTGCTGCAAGGAAATCCTCAAATGGCATTAGCTGACCCATATTCCATTGTTCTGACAGAAGAAGCAGCCTTGAAAATGTTTGGAACTACAGCCTCAATGGGTAAGTCAATACCCTTAACCCCAACCGAAAATTATAAGGTCACCGGGATTGTCAAAAAGCCTCCACACAATTCCCATTTTACTTTTGAGTCCCTGGGCTCTATGATCACCCATGAAAACAAAACAAAACTCAATGCCGGAACTAGTTATTCTTCCTGGCGCAATTTTACCTCGCACTATGTCTATGTGCTTCTGGAAGAAAAAGCAAGTACCGGGTTAGTTAGTCAGGAGTTAAACCGCATTAGCGAAGAAGAGAATTCAAAATTCGAAAATGCTTCTATCAACCTTGAGCTTCAAGCCATGTTGGACATTACACCGGGACCGGAGTTGGTGAACAATATTGGCAAGACCATGAATGCCGATCGACTATGGATGCTCGGAGGACTTACACTTATCGTAATGCTGTCAGCAGGTTTCAACTATACAAATTTGTCCATCGCCAGATCTTTGAGAAGGGCTAAAGAAGTTGGCGCCAGAAAAGTAGTGGGAGCCTCAAAGACTCAAATATTCCTTCAGTTCATTGTAGAATCTGTGGTTACCTCCCTAATCGCCCTGATCTTTGCCATTTTGATATTCTATATCATAAGGCCTGAATTTCTGAATATTGATCCCCAGATCCAGGAGGCGACACAGCTACTTACCTCGCCATCTTTGTTTTCATATTTTGTGATCTTTGCTGTGTTTGTCGGACTTATGGCCGGTATTTTCCCTTCCGTACTTCTTTCAAAATTACAGGCCATTCAAGTGCTGAAAGGTGCAAACAGCACAAGGTTATTCAAGAGATTGAATATGAAGAAAGTGCTATTGGTGGTTCAATTCACCCTATCGCTGATCTTTATCATTTCTGCAACTATCTCATTTAAACAATATCGTTATGCCCTTGAATTTGACCTGGGTTTCGAAACAGACAATGTGCTCAATGTAAGTCTGCACGGACATGACGATGACAAGGCCATCAACACCTTCTCCACTATTCCAGAGGTGACGGCTATATCAAGATCGGCAATCATTCCTAGTGTTGGCAGCAGATTCGGTACAATTGTCAAGTACGATGACCCTCTTGACTCGGCAACACTCCATTATAATATCATTGACGAAAATTATGTTCCTCTGATGGGACATGAACTTCTGGCAGGCTCTAATTTTCGTAGCAATGAATCTCAAAAGCAGGAAGAGTCCATTATAGTCAATGAGCAAGTTTTAAAAAGGTTTGACCTGGGAAGCCCGGAACAGGCTATTGACAAGATGATTCAAGTAGGTGCCGATAAAGAAAACAGGCTGCGGATCGTAGGTGTTGTGAAAGACTTCCATTATGCGACAATCAACGATGATATAGAGCCATTTGCTTTCCGTTACATCCCAGACAGTTACAACCATGTCAATCTCAAAATCAACACCACCGATCTCATCAGTACGATGACCAAATTGGAGGAGGCATGGGAGCAGGTGGATGAAGCCCATGGGCTTGAATCTAGTTTCTACGATGAAGATATTGAAGCTGCTTACTCAGAGTATTCCATCATGTATACTATCGTAGGCTTTTTGGCTTTCATTGCCATATCAATTGCCGCCCTCGGCCTTCTTGGAATGGCGGTATACACTTCCGAAACAAGGCTCAAAGAAATTAGCATTAGAAAAGTACTTGGCGCCACGGAGATGCAGCTGATCAAATTATTGGGAGGAGGATTCTTCTGGCTGCTGATCATTTCTTCAGTGCTGGCGGTGCCTATCACCTATTATCTGTTTGATTCCGTGGTATTAGTGGATTCGGCAAACAGAATTGAGATCGGAGTACTTGAAATAGTATCAGGTCTGCTCATTCTCTTTGGTATTGGACTGCTTACCATCGGTTCTCAAACATGGAAAGCTGCCAGAACCAATCCAGCTAATTCTTTAAGAAATGAATGAGCGTCAAATGTTACCAGGTAAGAGGGCTCTGCGTCATTCCGTGATGAAAAGGATCGTATGCTCATTATTTAAATTCTGACTTGAATGAATCAGACTATTAGAGGTCATAACCCTCCGCGCATACCTCGCAGTATCCTAAGATGGTACTGCAAACCGAATCTGCTGGAAGATATTGAGGGAGATATTCAGGAAGACTTTAATAAAAGATATACCAAGTCGGGTGCAAGGTCAGCCCGGTTTTACTACATGCTTGATGTCATACGGTTTTTCAAGCCCTTTGCCATCCGAAATTTTTCAAAAACTCAAATATTCAATCCCATGTTTAAAATCAACACAAGAATTGCGTTTAGAAACCTGGCAAAAAACAAGCTCTATTCGCTTATCAACATTACTGGTCTGGCTATAGGTATAGCCGCTTGCCTGATCATTGCACATTATGTTTCATTTCAGCTCAGTTTCGACCGTTTTCATGAAAATGCAGAAAGCCTCTATCGTGTCAACGTCACGACTTATCAAAATGAAGAATATGCCGGAACCGGCATCTACTGTGGCTATGCCTTGGGTCCGGCATTAAAACGGGATGTCCCGGAAATAGCGAATTATAGTCGAATACACCCCTATTATAATGGTGCCATTATCAATCGAGTAATTGACTCTCTTGATGCCACTGCATTTCGTGAGGAGAATGTGCTCTTTGTTGAGCCGGCATTTCTGAATATGTTTTCTTTTGATCTCTTAGAAGGTGATGGAAATACAGCCCTTGACAACCCTCATTCCATAATGATAAGTGAGTCAATGGCTGCTAAATATTTTGGGGCCGATGCGACAACCGCCTATGGCCAAACCCTGAAAGTCACTGGTGGCTGGGCCGGAGGAAGCTTTAATGTCACTGGAATATTTAAGGATATACCCGGCAATTCACATCTTAAGTTTGACTTCCTTTTACCCATTCAAAAACTTTTGGAGCGTAACCAATATACGCGTGAAGGTTCTGATTGGGGATGGACCAACTTTATGATGTATGCTCAGTTGATCCCTCAGACAACGGAAAAGCTTGCTGAAGAGAAAATCGGTGATTTAATGCATCAATACACACCTGAAGACCTTGAAAAGGCTTCGTTGAGACAAGTATTATCGCTCGAGCCGATCACTAACATTCACCTCAAATCAGCTCCCGATGATGGAGATGGAGAGTTTTCAGATACAAAAAACATCAATTCTATCTACTTCATGATTTTGATTGCAGGGTTCATCCTAGTCATTGCCTGGATCAACTTTATCAATCTTTCAACAGCGAAGGCCACTGAACGCGGGATGGAAGTGGGAATAAAAAAGGCAATGGGAGCACATAGACCACAGCTGATTGCTCAATTCTTAACCGAATCTTTCTGGATCAACTTACTGGCTATTGGCCTGGCGCTTGGATTGTCCTACCTGCTCCTTCCGGTATTGGGCAACACAATTGATGAGCCCTTAACACTGCAACTCAGCAGTCCGGTCATTCAAATTGGGCTGATTGCTCTTATACTGATCGGACCAGTTTTGGCAGGTCTCTACCCTGCTTTTGTGCTTTCTTCTTTCAAAACTGTGAACGCCCTCAAAGGGTCTGATTCTACAAAATTGAAGCATCAGTTTTCGCTTCGAAAAATTCTTGTCGTCTTTCAATTTGTGATTTCCACCCTATTGATTGCCGGAACTTTCGTGGTATCCAAACAGCTCGATTTTATGCAGACCCAGGATACCGGACTGGATATGTCTCAGGTGCTGGTTATCAAAGGGCCCAGTGTGGATGCCACAAGAGCAAAGTTCGAATCTTTCAAAAGCAATATTAGCAGTTTTGCTTCGGTCGAAAAGTTTGCCTCCTCAAGGAGCATTCCTGGAAATGGTTACAATTTTGCCACCTCCGCAAGAAATGAAAATGCTGAATTAAGCACAGAGCGAAGAATTGACATCACCTGGATTGATAAGGGTTTTATGGAAACTTATGGGCTGGAATTGGTGGCAGGGCGGGATTTTTCCGAGGCGACTGTCGAGGGACCAAATGGAATGCTTATAAGCGAAAGTTCCATTAAAGCGTATTCCTTAGGCTCAGCTGAGGAGGCTGTTCAAAGTTCGCTCATTCTAGGAACTGATACTGTTTTTATACGTGGAGTTGTCAAAGATCATAATTGGCAATCGCTTCATAAAGAATTTGCACCTAGCGGTTTTCTTTTCACCTCTGGTACAACCAACTACTTTTCTCTCAGAATTAATACGCAAAACGCCAAAGCTGTAATTGAAGAAGCAGAAATACAGTACTTAGAGTCATTTCCTGGCAATCCTTTGGAGTATTACTTTCTAGACGATTTTTTCAATAGACAGTATGCCGAAGACCAGCAATTTGGCAAGATCTTTAATGCATTTGCCGGCTTTGCCATTTTCGCGGCCTGCCTCGGTTTATTTGGTCTAGCATCTTATAGCGTAATTCAAAAGGCAAAAGAAATTGGCATTAGAAAAGTGCTGGGAGCGAGCAGTTCACATATCACAATGCTCTTTTCCAAACGGTACATGCTGCTAATCTTCATTGCCAACTTAATAGCAATCCCAATTGCCTATTTTGGAATGAAAAACTGGTTACAAGATTTTGCGTTTAGCATTCCCATTAGTGTAGAGCTATTTGTGTTCCCCATTTTACTCTTGGCGGCAATTGCAGCTATTACAATTCTCACGCAAACTGTGAAAGCTTCCTTGGCCAATCCGGTGAAGAACTTAAGAAGTGAATAGGATAACACAGGCACATAAGAAGCCCGATTGATTGGATCAATCGGGCTTCTTTTTTGTGATTCTGAAAAAAGCAGTGAGGTTAGTGTACACCCACTCCTATGCGAGGATTGCGTTTTATGAGCATAAAACTGCGTATCCAGCCATTAGTCAATGTTTATTCTCTTTTTAGAAACAAACATTCAGCTGTCCCGTTAACGGAGTCAAATCCGTAC
Organism: Roseivirga sp.; assembly: GCA_029262895.1. GTDB lineage: Bacteria > Bacteroidota > Bacteroidia > Cytophagales > Cyclobacteriaceae > Roseivirga. The sequence continues at coordinate 70,002 of JAJCYM010000086.1, read as the reverse complement.
CAATTTCCAGAGGATAGTGTTGGGAAAATAGATGTCATTGGAGTCACAGACAATCTCAGGAGAGCTATGACAGGTATATGAAAAATTTTAAAGACCCAAATCAAACCACAGCATGCTCAAGAGTTTCCTGCTAATTTCATTCCGAAACATAAAAGGTAGTGGTTCTTTATTGCCCAGTATTCTAAGCCTTACAGTAGGTATGGCAGCCTGTGTTTTAATCTATAGCTATGTCAGTTATCAACTTTCTTTTGACAAGTTTCATCGGGATGTGGATCGAATATCCAGACTAGAAACTGTTCAGGTCAATCAGATCGGAGAAAAGTCCAAAGATGCTTATACAAATTATAATCTTGGTGAAGCAATCTTAGAAGATCAGTCTGCCGTAACCACGCTTACCCGATTGATGCCCTTTTCAGAGAACAGAGACGGGTTTTTTCGGATCACAATTGGTGAAGAGGTAGTCAATAGAGTTTATGCGGATAATGTTTTCTATGCGGATGATCAGTTTTTTGAGGTATTCAGTTTTCCACTGGCCATGGGAGATGTTGAATCGGTTTTGAGCGAACCCAACGCTATACTTATATCTGAAGCACATGCCTACAAAATTTTTGGGCCAGCCTGGCGTGAAAATGAAAAGATCATCGGTACCCTATTTAAAAGTGGTTATACAAATCTCAATGAAACAGAGTTTGTATTAAAGGGCGTTTTTCAGAATCTACCGGAAAATTCGCATATCCAGTTTGATGCACTCATCTCCTTGTCCTCTCCCAAGTCTAACATAAGTATTGCTGACAGCCGAGCTCGAGAAAACCTATATACATACGTCAAACTTAACACCAATGAGACCTTAAGTGCAGATGACCTGAAAAAATATAATCGTTCAAATTCCGAAAAGATCGAGTTCAGTATTGACATCAGAAACATAACAGAGATTCATTCTGGCGAAGCCATGGCTAACCAAGCCGAACTGGGTGCCAACAAAGAAATGATCTCCTTTTTGTTCGCCATTGGCATAATCATATTAATCATGGTTTGGGCCAATTATATTAACTCCTCATTGATCACCTCTATCTATCGTATAAAGGAAGTCGCAATTAGAAAACTTCTTGGCGTAAAGCCTGTTCAGCTCACGTTCACTTTTCTGGCAGAGTCGTTGTTAATCAATTTTATTGGTGCCTTTCTGGCCGTGTTCCTCGTTATTTTTGCATTAAGATCCCTTGAAGTATTTGATTTTATTGACTATCCAGTTGAGTTTGCCAAGTCAAGCTTTGGCAAGAACCTCCTGTTTCTTCTTGTACTTTGTTTTTTGAGTAGTTTGGTATCAGGCATCTACCCTGCACTCTTGATGTCTAAGATGCAACCAGTGGAGTCACTTCGGGGAAGTCTGCAAGTTGCTCAAACCAAGCATTCCAACAAGGGCTCTAAGGTAATTCGAAGCCTTCTGATTCTTCAACTGGGGATTGTATTGCTTTTTGTCTCAGCGCTCTATATTGTCCACAAACAATTAAGCTATCTCGAAAACAACAATTTTAGCATTACCGAACTCAAACTAGAGGGGATTTTTCCTGGCATAATAGGGGCCGATGATGACTATAACAGACGCTTTGCCAAGCTTTATAACGACCTGAAATCAGGTGGATACGTTGATGAAATAAAGCTGTCCAACCTTTATCGTGGCGTGCTGAAGAACACCTACTTGGCCGTTCCGCTATCGAAACCTGATATGGACACTTCTGAAATCTACAAAGGAGATTTCCAGCTTTTCATTATTGATTATGAGTACTTCAAAAAGGACTCACTGAAGTTTTTGGCAGGTAGAAATTTTTCTCCAATATTTTCATCTGACTATGGCAGTGTGATTGTCAACGAAGCAGCCATGAGGGCAATCGGATACGAAAGTCCTGAAGAAGCTATTGGCCAATTGGCTGATGATGTTAATGGCTTTAAAATAATCTCTGGGATCATCAAAAATGAGAAGGATGATGATCCTCCTAAAATGTACAAAACAGGCCTGAGATTCCTGACCTATTTCTACCTTAAAATGCAAGTGAGAGGCACTTCAGGAGAGAGTATGCAAAAGGCGCTCAACAATATGGAAAGGCGACTTAGGTTCCAGTTCCCCTATTTTTATCTGCTAGACGAACAATATGAAGAGCTCTACAAATCGGAAAATGAAGTGCTCAATTTCTTTGTTGTTTCAAACATCATCGCCCTCCTTATTGCTGGTATCGGACTTTATAGCCTTTCATCTTTCACAACTTTAAAAAGAAACCAGGAAATTGGCGTAAGAAAAGTGCTAGGCGCAAGGGTCTTCGATATTCTATTAATCCTCTACTACGATTTTGCAATCCTAATGCTCTATGGAGCGATCATATCCATCCCGCTGGTGCTATGGGGCAGCACGAGTTGGCTCTCCACTTATACATATAAGATCGGGATTGATGTTACCTTAATCTTAATCCCCCTCCTGACGACCGTTGGGTTTATTTTGTCAATTGTCTCTATGCGGTGCTGGAGATCGGCCAGTAGAAACCCTGTCTTGATTTTATCCAGAAACTAGTCCCTACTCAGCCAAGGTTGATAAGAAATTTCTATTTGGTCTTCATTTAAGTAATAAATGTTTTATATTTCGTCTTCATTTAAGAATCTAATCGCTAAGATATGAAAGGAACTTATCTAGGAGAGTTTCAGGAAATCGTTCTTTTGACCATCCTGGTCTTGGAAGAAAATGCCTACGGTGTGACTATTCAGGACGAAATCGAGCAAAAAACGAAGAGGCCAGTGAGTCGTGGTGCTTTGCACACCGCATTGACCAGACTGGATGAAAAGGGATTTATTACCTCAGCATATGGAGGAGCAACGTCCGAAAGAGGAGGTCGAAGAAAACGGTATTATCAAGTCACCAATCTCGGAAAAAGCTCATTACAAGAAGCGAGAAGTATAAGAGATGAATTGTGGAGTCGGGTACCCAAAATTGCCTTCCAAAGCTAGTGATTGACCCATCTAACATAGGGCCACCCAGGCGTGCTGAGCGCTTCTTTAAATACTTCTGTGATCAGGAGTATTTTGAAGAGTTACAAGGAGATTTAGAAGAGAAGTTTTTCATCAATATGAAGCGCCTTGGTCAGCGTAAAGCAAAATCAATTTATAGAAATGAAGTATTAAAAATGCTGAGACCCTCAGTAATTAAAAAAGTCAAAACACAAACTCAATTAAACAACACCGCTATGTTCAAAAATTACACCCTAATCGCGTTCCGAAGTATTGCCCGGAACAAATTATTTTCAGCCATTAATGTTGTGGGCCTGGCCATCAGTATGGCCGTTGGGCTACTGGCCATCACTTTCCTGGCAGAGCTCAATAGCTATGATACATTTCACATCAATGCAGATAGAATCTATCGTGTAATCAACACAGCTTATGAACCCAACCAAGACCCTGGCTTGTATGCAACCACCTCCCCCCTTACCGGAAAACGATTAAAAGAAGAGTTTGCAGGATTCGAAAAGGTCGTAACCATTTATCGAAATTTCAATGGAGACGCAAAGAAAGGTGACAATACAGTTTCCATTCGTGGTTTAGTCGCAACCGAAGAGTTTTTCGACATTTTCACGTTTCCGCTGATTTATGGTGATCCGGCTCAGGCTCTCAAAAACCCGATGTCTTTGGTACTCACTGAGACCTCAGCATTGGCGCTATTCGGAAAAACAGATGTGGTTGGGAAAATTATTGAATGGGACCGAGGACTTCAAATTACAGTGACCGGTGTGGCCCAAAACCCTCCACGAAAGTCACATATTCAGTTTAATGCTGTGGGTTCGTTCAGCACTCTGGAGCTCATGAACCGTAACAATCCCTCATTTATGTCCTGGGAAAACATGTGGAACAGTCATGTATATGCTTTGCTTCCAAAAGGCGAGGGCATCGCTCCCCTACAGGCCAGCCTGGACAAAATTTCAGAAGAAGAAAATGCAAAACTCAAGAACTGGTCGATTGAAATGGGACTACAGTCCATGAGTTCAGTTTTTCCGGGCAAAAAACTCTATAATGAAATTGGGGCTCGCATGGACATGAAAACAGTGAACTCCATTGTGATATTGGCACTGATTGTTTTAGCCTCTGCCTGCTTCAATTACACCAATCTCTCGATTGCAAGAACATTAAAACGTGCCAAGGAAGTAGGTGTGCGAAAAGTGATTGGAGCTAGGAGAGCACAGCTTTTGTTTCAGTTTATTATCGAAGCAATCATAATTTCACTATTGGCATTGTTCTTTGCCTTCTTTATTTTTCAGTTGCTCAAACCAGAATTCCTTGCTATGGATAGAAATATCCAGCGCTACATCACTTTGGACTTAGCACTATCCACCTATCTATATTTTTTCCTTTTTGCTCTTGCAATTGGATTGATTGCAGGATTCCTTCCTTCCCTTGCACTGTCCAAACTAAGGGTATCCAACATACTCAAAGGGGTTTCTGGCATAGGGGCGAATAACAAGTTCAACGTCAGAAAACTGTTAATAGGCATTCAGTTTACCTTATCAATGGCCTTTGTAATTATGGTAACGCTTACCTACAAACAATACAAGTATGTGCTTGGTTATGATTTGGGTTTTACCTCAGAAAATGTACTTAATATCAACCTTCAAGGAAATGATGTGCAGACATTGATCAACAGTTTTTCGCAGCTTCCTGAAATCAGTGAGATATCCGCAGCCAGTGCTGTTCCAAGTACCGGAGGCATGTGGATGGACAGAGGGAAATATATCGAAGGCAATGATTCTTTGTCGCTATACAACCTCCATATAAGCCCGGAGTATTTGGACAACTTAGGCCATACCCTTCTTGCCGGAACCACTTTCTCAGAAACTCAGGGACGAAACCAGATCATTATCAATGAACAATTGCTTAAACGCTTTCAAATGGGTGAACCTTTTGATGCACTTGGCAAGACCATTCGAATTCAGGGCAAAGCCAGGAATGTTATTGGGGTGGTGAAAGACTTTCACTACGGCATGTTGGACAATGTGATTGAGCCCTTTGTTTTCCTGGGTGACCCTAATGAATTCAACATGATTAACCTCAAAGTCGCGTCAACCGACATAGTTGCTACCATGCAAAAGCTCGAAGAAAAATGGATAGAAATTGATGGGATTCACCCTTTTCAGGCCATTTTCTATGATGATCGTATAGAACAGGCTTATTCTAAGCTGGCTTCTTCAATGAAGATTTTGGGCCTCCTGGCTTTAATTGCCATTTCAATTTCCATGCTTGGTCTATTGGGAATGGCCGTGTATACAACGGAAACGCGGATAAAGGAATTGACTATACGAAAAGTTCTGGGAGCCAATGGCACCAACTTGATCTCCCTCCTTTCAAAAAATTTCATCCTATTATTCCTGGCCGCATCAGCCGTAGCCATCCCAGTCACTTTCTATGCTTTCAAGGAAATGGTCGTTTCCCAAATGAAGTATGTAATTGACATAGGTGCACTCGAATTAGGCAGCGGAGCCCTGATTGTGCTGATCATTGCTCTGCTCACTATCGGATCACAGACTCGGAAAGCTATTCGAACCAATCCGGTCAATCATTTAAGAAATGAATAGCAACCGCAAGTACATGGGGCCTCCAAAATGGCTAACGCGGTTTTTTCGCAGGTTCTGCGATGATGAATTCTTTGAAGAATTGCAGGGTGATTTAGAAGAGCGGTTTTATCAAAATGTTCAGCACTATGGTCAGCGCAAAGCAAAATTTATTTACAAAAAAGAAGTAATTAAAATGATCAGACCCTCAGTTACCAAAAAGGCTATTTTACCTAGACTCTTCAGTCATTCTTTATTCTTTCACTTTTTTAAGGTTAGTCTGCGAAATCTTAAACGGAATTTCTCATACTCCTTGCTAAATACAGTTGGTTTTGCAGCAGCAATAGCCGTATGCCTGTTCTGTATCAATGCGATTTATTCCAATCAACAACTTGATAAAAAGTTTTCTGACGCAGACAGAATCTACCGTATAAATCTTGAATTAGAGGGATTAACTGGTCCAAGCCTAAGTGCCACAACTCAAATATCCCTTTATCAGAAAGTTCAGGAAGCTCTTCCAGAGGCGGAAAACATTGCTATTATCCAACACCAAGTGATGTACACACCCGCCTACTTAAAAGGATCACAAAGAAATCTACTAGGGCAAGGAATAAATAAAGACTTTTTTGAAATATTCGATTTTGACATGATTTTAGGTGACACAGAGAGCCTCTTCTCCAACCCTAAAAACATCATCATCACCAGAGAAGTGATGGATAAATACTATTCCAAAGAAACGGTCATCGGTTCGATCTTAGGAAAATTTATCATCAGCGGTGTGATAGAAACCCCTTCTGAGGTTTCTCATTTGGACTTTCAATTTCTACATGGTGAATACAAAGATCACACCGCTTCGGCTTTCTATACAAGTTGGAAGGCCTATACTATGCAACATTTGTACTTGAAGCTTTTTCCGGAAACAGAACTCACATACATAAAAGAAAAACTGGTCAGGCTTTCAGCCAGTATTAATGATGAATTGAATAACGTTGATGAAGGGATTAATTACAACTATGTGCTGGAACCTTTGGCAGATGTTGCACAATCTAGGGCATCATTCAGCCAGGGGGCGTTGTTAGACAGTGGTAGTCAACGAATTGTAATGGCCCTTATCGTCATTACTCTCCTCATTGTGACGTTCAATTATACCACGCTAGCAATGGCCAGCGCCATTAGCCGAACAAAAGAGGTTGGCATCCGCAAAGTTTTAGGCACCGGCAAACACTCACTCCTATATCAGTTTTTGATCGAGACTACTATTCTATCTCTCTTCGGCTTTTGCTTTGGACTATTAATCTTTAAGCTACTATCACCTTCTGTAGCTTCTTTCACCGACTTCGCGTTTCAAGAAACCCTCACCACAGAGCAAATCTTGATCTTTCTTGTATTCACAACTTTGACCGGTATCATTTCAGGACTCATCCCTGGGCTATTCTTTTCCAAGCTTTCAATTCTTAGCTTGTTTAAGAAACCAGTCAGTCGAAACACGTTATCCATTAGTGGCCTTAAAAAAGGCATGATCATTACCCAGGTGACAGTGAGCCTTATGGTCTTTACCTTAGGTATTCTTATACTGACACAATCAAATCTGATTCTTAATCAGACAACACCTTTCAGCGGTGACAATATGGTGGCCATAGATCTCCCAGAATCCGATAGTTTAAGTACCGTGTTCAGAACTGAAGTAGAAAAGATCAACGGCGTTGAATCAGTAGCTGGACTTGGTGGCATACCCTTCCAGACATTATTTGGAAAATATGGTGTAACAAAGCATCACCAAAAGGACAAAAAGGAGCGATATCCCGCGGTTATTCTTCGAGCAGATAGCGGCTTTCTATCAACTTTTGATAAATCAATAGAATGGCTAACCAACAAGGAGATAGTAAAAGAACGTCCATATTACCTGGTCAATGAAGCCTTTGCTAAAAACATGAGTGACTCTATTAAGACTTTTGATGCAGCCACTTTTTCCCTTGGCCGTGATTATTATCCTGTACTTGGAATAGTAAATGACTTGAGCCTCTCAGACCCTATTAAAACAGCGGAACCAGCTGCAATTATGATCACTCATGAATACCCTTTTAGTACGCTGATGGTACGGCTGAATGAAGTCTCTTTTGCAAGGACACTGAATGAAATTGGTGGGCTGCACAAAATTCGTTATCCCAATGCTGACTTCCACCCTGTTTTCTTTGATGATGTGCTCGCCAGAAGCATGAATCAGTTCAAGAATATTGTCCGAGCATTAATCTTTGTCTTTTCTTGTATCATTGCCATTACACTTATGGGACAAATTGGCATGGCCATGTATCAAGCCAAAACAAGAGAGAAAGAAATTGGAATAAGAAAGGTGCTCGGAGCAAGTTTTCAGCAAATCATTCAACTGCTCCTAAGGTCTACCTTCGTGCAATTAGTCATTGCTGGACTAATTGCTTGCCCTGCAGCTTATCTTGTATTTCAGAATGCTTCACCAAATTTCTCTATTCCTTTATCTCTTAAATTCTATCACTTTGCCGGGGCATTCGTTTTATTCGGCATTCTTATCTCTATACTTGTCTCTAGCCAAACCTGGAAGACTGTAGTGCAAAACCCAGTAGATTCTCTGAAAAACGAGTAAGCCCAAAAGAGACATTAAAAATAGCGTCTACAAAACAGAACCTTTCTTAAATCTATACGTCTACAAAACAGAACGTTAATTTTATGAAAAGGATAAATCTGGGCGAATTCGAAGAAATCGCATTATTAACCGTCCTTGTTTTGGGAGACAATGCCTATGGTGTTTCCATTAAGACAGAGATCAATATGGATGGGAAACGAAGTATCAGTCGTGGAGCACTTCACACGGCATTATCACGCTTGGAAGACAAAGGTTTTTTGACATCCACACAAGGTGATTCTATAAAATCAAGAAAAGGTATGCCTAGAAGGTATTATCAGGTAACCAATAAAGGGAAACTGGCTCTGCAAGAAGTAAGAGAAATGAGAGATGCACTTTGGCAAAGAATACCAAGCGTAAGGATGGAATTAAACTATGTCTGAGACAGAAATATCCCCTCCCAAGTTCTATAACAAAATCTTTGAGTGGTTTTGTAATCAAGATTTATACTTTGAATTGCAAGGAGATCTCTTAGAGGAATTTGAAGTCAACTACCATCAAAAAGGAATTAAGACAGCCAACAGAATTTACAAAAAGGAGGTGCTCAAAATGCTACGGCCCTCAGTCGTTAAAAAAGTCAAAACTCAAGGTCAATTAAACAACACTGCCATGTTTAGAAATTATACGCTTGTTGCATTTCGCAACCTTTCTAGAAATAAGCTGTTTTCAGCAATCAACATTATTGGATTGGCCATTAGCATGGCTGTTGGCCTTTTGGCCATCACCTTTGTTAGTGAGATTAATAGTTACGATAAATTTCATGAAAACAGAGATCACATTTACAGAATAGTCAACACCCGTACAAATCTTGGTCAGAGTCCGCAAGAATATGCTACAACCTCACTTCTAACCGGTGTTTGGCTTAAAGAAAACTCGACTGTCTTTGAAAAAGTCGTTCCAGTTTTAAACGGCTTCAATGGAAATATTAAATACGGTGAGAATCGATTCAGCGTGAGAGGTCAACTGGTAGGTGAGGACTTCCTTGACTTATTTACATTCCCATTGCTTTATGGAAATTCACAAACAGCTCTAAAGGAACCAAACTCAGTTGTAATTACTGAAAATTTCGCCTTAAGGGTCTTTTCAAAAAAAGATGTAGTTGGAGAGATAATTCAACGTGGTCGTGATCAGTTCACAATCACCGGAGTTATGCAACAACCACCATCTGTTTCTCACATCAAGTTTGATGCAATTGCTTCGCTTAAAACCTATGAAGCCAAGCCAAGCAGGGCTCGTTTTTTCAACGATTGGGGAACCATGTGGAGCAGCTATGTTTATGTTCAGCTAGGAGCAAATAGTACTATTGAGCATGGTCAGGAAATATTGGATCTACTTGCCAAACAAGAAAACGCCAAACAGAAGGCTTATGAAATCAAACCAGGGTTGGAGGCGTTAACCGATATTTTTCCAGGAAGTGGAAAATACAACCAAATGGGTACGGTTATGCCTAAAGAGAACGTCAATCAAATCGTCATTTTAGCATTGATTGTCCTCTTTTCCGCCTGCTTCAATTATTCGAATCTCTCCATAGCCAAATCATTAAAAAGAGCTAAAGAAATAGGGGTGAGAAAGGTGGCGGGAGCTCGAAAGAACCAACTTTTTATACAGTTTGTGTCCGAAGCAGTGATTGTTTCCGTCCTGTCATTGGTTATCGCCTTTTTCCTGTTTCAACTGATCAAGCCAGAATTCTTAGCGCTCAATTCCTATACCTCAAGGACTACAACACTTGACCTTCTGCCAAGGACCTACTTTTATTTTCTTGGGTTTGCCATACTTATTGGCTTCTTGGCGGGTGCACTCCCGGCCATTTTAATGACAAGATTTAAAACCATCAATATTTTAAAAGGAGTAACACAGATAGGATCTAATCATAAATTGAACCTTAGAAAAATCATGATTGGAATTCAGTTTACGTTGTCAATGGGATTTGTCATCATCGTCACGTTAACCCAAAAGCAATATAAACATGCACTAAACTTTGACTTAGGTTACGAAACTGAGAAGATCATCAATATCTACTGGGAAGAACGCGACATAACATTGATAAAAACCGCCTTCGAAAAAATCCCAGGAATTGAGGGTGTCTCCGCGTCCAACTTTCAACATAGTACGGGGACTTTAAATTCTGACATTGCCAAGAATCTGGAAGGAACCGATTCTGCAACTGTCTATAACAACTACGTTGATACCGAATACTTGAACAATATGGGTCATAGATTACTGGCTGGCGAAAACTTCAAAGCTGAGGGTCCCACAGATCAAATGGTTATCAATGAAACCCTCTTGAGTAGATTTAAACTGGGTAATCCTAATGAAGCTATAGGTAAGCAGCTTAATTTTTATGATAAAAACAGAACTATTGTCGGGGTGGTGAAAGATTTTCACTACGGCACAATTTACAATCAGATTAGACCTTTTGCCTTTCTCTGGGACTCCGAACGATACCTGTATCATGTCAATGTGAAGGTCACTTCCAACGATATGCCAGGGACTTTAGCACAGGTGGAAAATGCATGGAACGAAATATACCCAGAGTATAAACTCAATTCCAGCTTCTATTCTGAGGATATTAAAAGAACATATGCCGACCTCTCATCTTCAGCAAAAACTTTTGGAATGCTTGCAATGGTAGCCATTTGCATCTCAATGTTAGGGCTTTTGGGAATGGCCGTATTTACGACAGAGGCCAGAATAAAGGAACTCACAATCAGAAAGGTTCTTGGGGCAAGTTTAAGTAGTTTACTAAGCCTCTTGTCAAAGAGTTTTTTGACAATTTTCGTTATCGCTGCCTGTATCGCAATTCCCTCTACTTACTATATGTTCAAAAATTTGATCTTAAAGAACATAGAGTACACAATTGATATAGGTTTTTGGGAGTTGGCAAGTGGGTCGATTCTTATTATCATTATTGCCCTTCTTACCATCACCTCACAAACCCTGAAGGCAGCACGTTCTAATCCTGCCAAAAATCTCCGAAACGCATAAATCTAACTTTGCCCACCTTTAGAGGATTGGCAAAGTTAGATTGTGAAGTTTAGGCTGGTAAAATCTGTTAATCACCCCTGGTTCCCTGCAATAATCAAGCTTTTACTGCGATTTTCCGGGCCTAGCCTCCATTTCTATGATAACAATTTGATTTTTTCGTCTCCATTTAAGAACATGTATCTCAAAATTAAATGCAGACCAATGAAATCGCCATGATTAGGACGATTATTCAAATCACAATGGAATGGTTGTCCTGGTCATCAAAGGTTCCATGCAGTCGTTGAAAATGAACACATGAAAGAAACACATCTGGGGGAATTCAGAAGATTTGGAAGAATAAGTTAATCTGAACATTCAGAAGTTACGGATTGAAAGAGGCCAATAGGTGGTATAAAAAAAGAGGTCTTAAAATGCTCCGCCCTTCAGTAATCAAGAAACTCAAAGTCAACTCAACCAAACAACTATGTTGAAAAATTACAGCATCGTTGCATTACGCAACCTAGCGCGAAACAAGCTTTTTTCATTCATTAACATCATGGGCCTCTCAATCAGTATGACTGTAGGACTTCTGGCCATCACTTTTATGAGTGAGATGCACAGCTTCGACAACTTCCACCAAAAGAGTGAAAGAATTTACAGAGTGGTTAGCGACATGCATCGTGCTGACGGCAGCATATCCAAATTTGCAACGGCATCTGTTTATACGGGTAATAGACTCGCTACAGATTTTGCTGGTTTTGAAGCGGTGGCTCCCATTTCCAAAGGGTTATCAGGAGATATTCAGAAGGGTGAATCGACCATTGATATTCAAGGAATATACGCCAATGGAGCCTTTTTCGACATTTTTTCCTTCCCTCTGCACTCTGGAAATGCCAAAACGGCTTTAAACGAACCATACTCAATCATACTTACCGAAACCACTGCTTTAAAACTATTTGATCGAGTGGATGTGATTGGTGAAGTCCTGGAGGGATTCGGAAAAATGCCTTATAAAGTGACGGCCGTGCTAAAGGACATTCCAATCAATTCTCATCTTAAATTCGAAGCCATCGCATCGCTCAAAACGCTGGAAGAACGTAGAAGCGAAACAGTCACGCATTTCAGGACCATATGGAGTAGCTATGTTTACGTACTACTACCAGAGAATCCCAACATGGAGCAAATTCAGGGTAGTTTGGATCGAATATCGGAGGAAGAAAATCCCAAGCTCGCGTATTGGGAATTGTTCATGAGCCTTGAAAGCCTCGATTCCATCTTCCCGGGGGGTGATGAGCGTTCTAATCAATTCGCAATTGTGATAGCAAAGGAGCAGGTGACTTCTGTTGTTATTTTAGCCTTAATTGTCCTTTTCTCTGCATGTTTCAATTACACCAATTTGTCACTCGCTCGTTCATTGAAACGCTCAAAGGAGGTTGGAGTAAGAAAAGTCGTAGGAGCCAAAAGAGGTCATTTATTCCTCCAGTTCATATTGGAAGCAGTATTCGTTTCAATATTCGCAACCATCATTTCATTTGGTCTTTTTCAAATGTTTAAGCATGAATTCCTCGCACTTGATTATTATATCCAACAGACAGCGACACTAACTCTTCAACCAATCACTTATCTCTATTTTCTGATTTTTGCGGTGTCAGTAGGTATTTTGGCGGGTTTATTTCCCTCCATTGTTATGACCAGGTTTCTTCCCGTCAACATTCTTAAAGGCATTTCAGCCAAAACAGGCAAGGGCATTGGATTGAGAAAAATTCTCGTGGGCATCCAGTTTGCCCTTTCCATGGGTTGTGCCACTTTGGTTATACTTACATACAAGCAATATGAGTATGCCCTAAATTTCGATCTGGGCTTCACTACAGAGAACATACTCAATGTAGCTACTCAATCTAACGATCCTGAAGTTTTGAAAAGCCAATTTGCAGCTATTCCTGAGGTATTAGGAGTATCTTCCTCTAGTAGTATTTTGGGTGGACGGGGTTCAAGTTCATTCCACGTTAAACATAAAAATCCATTAGACTCCGTCAATACCTCCAAAGTTGATATTAGCCCAAATTATCTATCAAACATGGGTCATCAATTAATAGCAGGCTCCGATTTGGAGAAGGAGGGTTCAGATAGTCGGGCAGTAGTCAATGAAATCTTGGTTAAAAAACTGGGCATCAGTTCTCCAGAAACCGCTATTGGCGAACGCATCAGTTTTTTAGATAGAAGCTGGATAATTGTGGGTGTTGTTAAAGACTTCCATCACAACACAATCCACAAAGAAATTGGTCCTTTCTTCTTTGCCATTACTAATAAAAACCACTTTCAAATCAACGTTAAATTAAACTCTACTGATAGGGTAAGCACAATGAGCAAATTGGATGATGCATGGAAAAAGGTTGACCCTGTCAATCCTTTGTCGGCCATGTCCTATGATGAAATTTTTGAAAACAGTTATTCAGATGTGTCTACATCCCTTAAAACTTTCAGCCTATTGTCGGGTATTGCAATTTGTATTTCGATTCTCGGACTACTAGGAATGGCCGTTTATACAGCAGAGACCAAGGTCAAAGAGTTAGCCATTCGCAAGGTATTGGGCGCCACCATATCCAACTTGTTGGCTTTGCTAAGTCGTAATTTTCTGGTCATTTTCATATTATCTGCGGGTGCTGCTATTCCTCTTGCCTACTATATGTATCAACAAATTATAGTGGCAGATGTTGTGTATCAAAACAAAGTTGGACTGTTAGAATTGACCAGCGGAGCGCTACTCATAATAGCAATTGCGTTGATCACCATCAGTTCCCAAACCATTAAAGCAGCTCGTTCAAATCCAGTGGACCATCTACGGCACGAATAATTTTGATGGTAGAAACGATATGTAGAATACCTAAACCCTATTTCGGTATTTTTTTTTACACCCAAGTCTCCTTTTAAGTAATAAAAATTTGACTTTGTCGTCTCCATTTAAGAACATGCATCTAGAATTAAATTGATATAGATGAAAGGAACACACCTGGGCGAATTCCAGGAGATCGTCTTACTAGTCATTCTCTCCCTTGATGACAATGCTTATGGGGTAACCATAAAGCAGGAAATCATGGAAAAGGTCAATCGAGGAATAAGTCGAGGTGCATTGCACACTGCTCTTACAAGACTGGAGGAAAAGGGATTCATTACTTCGGAACAGGGAGAATCCCATCCAGATCGTGGCGGCAGAAAGAAAAGGTATTACACTGTGACCAATCGTGGCATCGCTGCTCTTCACGGAGCAAAAGAAATTCGCGATCAGTTTTGGGGTAAGATACCAAGGCTTAAACTCCATCCAGGTTATGACTCATAAGCGCCAACAGCCCCCCTCTTTCTATTCGAAACTATTTGAATGGTTTTGTAAGGAAAACGTACACGATGAACTCCAGGGTGACTTAGAAGAAGAATTTAATATCAATTATCGCACTCAGGGAAAAACTCATGCTCATCGCATTTATAAAAGAGAGGTGATTAAAATGCTCCGCCCATCTGTTATTAAAAAATTCAAATCTCAACGACACTATAACCACACAGCCATGTTCAGAAATTATAGCATTGTAGCCCTTAGAAGCCTGATGAGAAATAAGCTCTTCTCTTCTATTAATATTATAGGCCTTTCCGTTAGTATGGCGGTTGGGCTACTAGCAATCACCTTCGTTAGTGAAATCTATAGCTATGATAACTTCCACAAAAATGGCAGTCGTATTTATAGAGTGACAAGTGATATCTCAAGAGATAATCAGGGCACAACCTTCTATGCAACTTCCTCCATTCTCACTGGTATTCGATATTCACAAGAGTTCAGCAGTGCCGAAAAAGTTGCCCCAATATTCAGAGGGATGAGTGGTGATTTGACGCTTGAAGAAACCGTCATTTCCATAAAGGGCATCTATTCCAACAATGACTTTTTCGACATATTCACATTTCCCTTACTCTATGGCAATCCTGAAACAGCTTTATCAGAACCCTATACCGTAGTTTTAACAGAAGACCTTGCTATGAGGCTTTTTGGGAAAACTGATGTTGTGGGCGAGGTTTTAGAATACTCTACAAAAGATCAACTCACGATCACTGGTGTAGCAAAAAACCCTCCTAGAAATTCACATTTGCAGTTTGACGCGATAGGTGCCCTCCAAACACTGGTAGTTAGAAATAGTTCAGTGGCAACCAATTGGAGAAGTCATACTGCGAGTTACCTCTATATTTTAGTCCCAGATGGACAAAAATTAGATCGCATTCAATCAGATTTGAATCAACTAGCCCAACAAGAGAATGCAAAAGTAAAAGGATACACAATTACTCCAGGCTTAGAGGCAATGAATGATATTTTCCCAGGGAGGCCTCGGTCAAACCAATTTGGGACAGTGATGCCTTCTAAGAATGTCAATTCAATAATGGTGTTGGCGCTCATCGTCATTTTAGCGGCATGTTTTAATTACACTAACCTATCGATTGCAAGATCAATCAAACGATCAAAAGAAGTTGGTGTTAGAAAGGTTGTTGGCGCTAGAAGATTTCAACTGATCAGTCAATTCATGATAGAAGCCATCATGGTTTCATTGTTGGCCCTTGTTATTGCCTTCTTCCTATTTAAATTGATCAAACCGGGGTTTCTAACACTTAACTTTTATGTGAGCAGGACTACCTCTCTTGAGCTTACCATTCAAGTCTATTTCTACTTCCTTGCTTTCGCCATTTTGGTTGGGGCATTGGCAGGTTTACTCCCGGCCAGTATGATGAGTAAATTGAAGCCAGTAAGCATATTGAAAGGTGTCTCTTCGGTTATATCAGGAAAAGGTATTGGCTTACAAAAGGTCCTCACCGCCATTCAATTTACACTCTCCATGGGCTTTTTTATCTTGGTAACATTAGTTTCTAAACAGTACCGTTATGCCCTCAACTACGACCTCGGGTTTAGTACAGAAAATGTGCTGAATGTTTCCGTAAATGGAAATGATCATCAATTGCTCATTAATGCGTTCCAACAGTTTCCTGAGGTAACCGGTATTTCCACCTCAACCATGCTGCCGAGTGTCGGTTCATCTCAATATGCTTTCGCAAAGGCTGATGACCCTTCAGATTCAGTCATCACCTATACTTTTAATGTCGATGAAGCATATTTATCCAATATGGGTCATGAATTAATAGCCGGAAATGACTTCACCAAAGGCAGTTCAGATGGAAAGGTGGTCGTTAATGAAATGTTTCTCAAACAACTCAACCTAGGTACACCAATAGAAGCGCTCAACAAGCAGATCACCTATTTTCAAAAAGATTGGACAATCATCGGTGTGGTTAAAGACTTTAATGCGCGCATGGTAAATGAGCCCATGGCACCTTTTATTTTCAGGTCAGGCGAATTCAGGCCATCCTATATCAACCTAAGATTAGCGACAAATGACATAACAAATACAATGTCAAAAGTCAGCGAAGCATGGACCAAAATCGATCCGAATCATGATTTAGAAGCCATGTTTTATAGTGATGAAATTGAAAGAGCTTATTCTGAAGTTTCCTCTTCTGTGAAAACTTATGGCCTGCTTGCAGGTGTAGCCATCTCTATTTCAATTCTAGGGTTGCTAGGCATGGCTGTCTATACCACCGAAATCCGATTAAAAGAATTGACGATACGTAAAGTACTAGGCGCCACAATTTCGAACCTAGTTCTCCTGTTGAGCAAAAGTTTTTTAGCCATATTCATTATTTCAGCTGCTATTGCCATTCCAGCTGCTTACTATATGTTTCAGCAAACGATTATGGCTGAGAGTGTGAATAGGATCAGTATTGGATTTTGGGAACTCTCAGGAGGTGCCTTGCTTATTATTGCCATTGCATTTTTCACCATCAGTTCTCAAACTCTGAAAGCAGCAAAGTCAAACCCCGCTGAGAATTTGAGAAATGAGTAGTAACTCATTTTAATTCCAATTTAAAACGTCTCAGATCATATGGTTTGGGACGTTTTTTTGTTTTTCTCAATTTCCGGAAACAAAATCACGTGAAGCACGTCTACATTTTAGAACGTGCTAAATTAACCACCAAAATGAAAGGAACACATCTGGGAGAATTTCAAGAAATTGTTTTGCTCACTATCATGGTTTTAAATGAAAACGCTTATGGTGTTTCCATAAAAAGAGAGATCAAATCAAGAGCAGATCGGGCTATCAGCCGAGGTGCACTGCATACTGCCTTGAGCCGAATGGAAGATAAGGGGCTCATTAAATCCTGGCAGGGCGAAGCGAATAAAGAGCGTGGTGGAATGCCAAAGCGATACTATGAAGTCACCAACAAAGGCATAGCTGCGCTTAAAGATGCCAAAGACATTCGGGATCAACTTTGGAACGAGGTGCCAAAATTAAGACTACAACATAACTATGCCTGAATCTCCGCCTCGGCCACCTCGATTTTATTCTAGGGTGTTTAAGTGGTTTTGCAAAAACGAATTGTATCCGGAATTGCAGGGCGACTTGCTGGAAGAGTTCCTTCTCAATGTCGAAGAGTTTGGGCATGTCAAAGCCAGGTGGATTTATAGACAAGAAGTCTTAAAAATGATTCGACCATCAATAGTAAAAGCATTAAAAAAAACAACCAACTCAACATTTTTCGGTATGCTCCAAATCAATATAAAACTCGCATTTAGAAGTCTGCTCAAACAAAAGCTTTACACCGCAATAAACATTGGTGGTCTTGCCATGAGTATCGCTGTCTCCACCTTAATTCTGCTTTACGTCCAAAGTGAGACTACCTATGACAGTTACCACCCTAACAAGGACAGGCTCTATCGTCTTGCAGTAGATCGCACCTACCCAGATCATGTCTCTCAATATGCGAGAACTCCGGTATCCATGGCCGAACAAGCGGCTATTGACTTTCCTGAAATAGAGACTTACTCCAAAATTTTCCTAAACAATGGAGGGGTCAATGTTACTTATGACAATGAAACCTTTCTGGAAAACAATTTCATCGCTGCAGATAGAAACTTCTTTGAGGTTTTCGGTGTCAATCTGATTAACGGAAAAAGAAACGAGGTATTCAGTGTACAAAATGCAGCAATTCTCTCTGAAAACGCGGCAGTCAGATACTTTGGAGATGATGACCCTATCGGAAAGATCCTTCGTTCAGACCTTGGTGACCTAATTGTCACAGGAGTGGCCGAAAATACGCCTAAGAATACTCATTTCAAGTTTGATGTGATGGTCGACTTTGAAATTCTTGATCTGGGCTATTTGCAAAAACCCAATTTTCTAAACTTTGGTGTTTTCAACTACCTACTTCTTAAAGAAGGGGTTGACGTAGATGTTGTAAATAAGAAATTCGATCAACTGGTAGAAAACTACGCGGCAGGAGAAATTGAAAGAAGGCTGAGAATGTCTTTTGCTGACTACAAAGCCTCTGGTAATGGCTACAATTACTACCTCCAACCAGTTCAGGACATTCACCTAAACTCTCACCTCGAAGGAGAATTCCAGGTCAATGGTAACCTCACCTATATCTACATCTTCTCGGCAATTGCAGTCTTTATCATAATTCTGGCAGTAGTGAATTTTATAAACCTGGCCACTGCAAGATCAACTGAGCGCGCCAAAGAGGTGGGCATCAGAAAAGTGATGGGCTCACTCAAAAAGCAACTCGTTGGCCAATTCTTGGCGGAGTCCATTTTTGTCACTGTCAGCAGCACAATCATCGGATTGGTAGCCGCGTACTTACTCCTACCAACTTTTAACAATTTTGCCGATAAGACTATCATTTTTCAGGATTTCATAAGTCTGTCGACACTTGTACTGTTTGGCCTATTTGCCGTATTGCTTGGCTTATTTGCCGGCCTCTACCCCGCCTTTTTCCTTTCTTCATTTCAGCCTGTTGCCATTTTAAAGGGTAGAATAATTCGGGGCAAAAAGGGACAGTGGATCAGGAACGGTTTGGTTGTATTTCAGTTTTTGATCTCAATAGTGCTGGTCTGCAGCACCTTGATAGTCGGCCAACAGATGAAATACATGCAGAACAGGAACTTAGGCTTTGACAGGGAGAATGTGATTGTGCTTCAACGCACCGCAGGAATTAAAGACTTGGAGACCTTTAAAACTGAAGTGAAGAGAATTCCGGGAGTATCAAGTATCGGAGGTTCCAGTGCGTTACCAGGAAGCAGTGAGCTATTCTTTGGCAGTGCTTTTCAAGTCACCGGTGCTACTGAGTCAATCTCTCTGAATTGCATGGTGGTAGAAGATGAATTTCTCCATACCATGAATATGAATTTGACCTCAGGAAGATTCTTTTCCAAGGATTTTG
Organism: Roseivirga sp.; assembly: GCA_029262895.1. Taxonomy (GTDB): domain Bacteria; phylum Bacteroidota; class Bacteroidia; order Cytophagales; family Cyclobacteriaceae; genus Roseivirga. The sequence continues at coordinate 50,496 of JAJCYM010000086.1, read as the reverse complement.
AAGATTCATTATCCTTGATTTTGAATGAATCGGCTGCAAGATCTCTGGGGATTATGAACGATCCGATTGGCCAGTTGGTGATGAACAATCAGGATTCCGGTAACCCGGAAGGTGATAAGGTATATCGAGTCGTAGGTGTAGTTAAGGACTTTAACTACAAGTCTCTGCACAATGAAATTACGCCTTTGGTCATTTTCAACAATGAGCGCTATTTATCGGGGAGCCTGGCAAACCTTGTTATAAAAGCAGATATACGCGAGTCTTCCAATATCATCAGATCGGTTGAAAACCTGTGGCTGGCGCAAGCACCAGATCAGACATTGATATACAGTTTTTTAGATCAAAACCTGAGTCAACTCTACGCTACTGAAAAAAAATCCGGAGACCTCTTTCTGGTTTTTACCGGAATCGCCATCCTCATTGCCTGTATTGGCTTGTTCGGTCTGGCCACCTTCGTCATAGGAAGCAGAGTAAAAGAAATCGCAGTACGAAAGGTATTAGGTGCAAGTACCAAACGTGTTTTGATACTGTTAATGCATGATTTCAATCGCCTGGTGCTTATAGCCATCATTTTGTCCGTACCTCTTGTCATTTGGTTTATGAGTGGTTGGCTTGAAGGATTTGCCTATCGCATTCAAATTGGCCAAACATGGACTTCTTTCATTGCAGGTGGACTTATCGCCTTGGCTATTGCCTGGGTCACTGTTAGTTACCATTCTATCAAAGCAGCGTTGGCAAACCCAGTGAAAAACCTGAGAAGTGAATAGAATGGTCGCTCTTCAAAATATCATCTCAAAAGTCGACTTCGATTAGGTATATGAAAAACCCGGTCAATTTACCGCCTTCTCTTTACCGCAAACTATTTCAAAAGTTTTGTCGCAAGGAACTGTACTACGAGTTGCAAGGTGACTTATTGGAAGAATTCTCCTTGAATGTAGAGGAGTTAGGACCAACCAAGGCTAGGTGGATATACAAAAAGGAAGTTTTGAAAATGCTTCGCCCATCAGTTATCAAGAAATTCAAAAACAGTAACAAGTATTACAACAACACCGCTATGTTTAGAAATTATACAAAAGTGGCTTTCCGAAGCCTGTCCAAAAACAAACTTTTCACTTTCATTAATGTTACTGGTTTGGCTATTGGTATGTCCGTGGGCCTACTCATAGTTAACCTGGTTTTTGATGCTGTTCAATTTGACCAGTTCCATGAAAATAAAGAGCGCATTCACAGAGTTACAAGCAAACCTGTTCAAGTGGGTTTCCGATGGAATGAAGGGGCCGCTGCACCTAACATTCTGGGAGAAAAAATGGCTGAGGAGGTTCCGGGAATAGAGGCTGTAGCTAAAATCAGACGATGGTTCTTTGGAAATTTAAAACTGAACGATAATAGCATCTATGCTAATGGAGTTTATGCGGATGAAAACTTCTTCAAAGTCTTCTCTTTTGATCTTCAACAGGGCAATCCGGCTACTGCCTTAACCAACCCCTTCTCAATCATCCTCACAGAAACACTGGCTGAAAAACTCATGCCTGAGGAAAATCTTATGGGAAAGGTCTTATCGATTCCAGAGCGAGGTGAATATTTGGTTACAGGCATTGTTGCCGATCCTCCAAAACACTCTCATTTTAAGTTTGACGCCCTCGTATCATACAGTTCGGTAAAGCCCTTGGAAGAGCAAAACATTCTGGCCGAAGCATCGACTAATTGGCGTGATTTCTCAGCTGGATATGTGTATTTCCTATTGGAGAAAGGACAAACATTGGATAACGTTCAGAGTTGGCTTAATCGCATGGGCCAGGAAGCCTACGCTGATGATGAAAACTTCTTCGTCAACTTCGACACGCAAAAGCTAACGCAAATTGTACCTGGAAAGAACCTAAACAATCAACTCGGCACGGAATTCCCTCCATTACCACTTATTATCCTTGGAGCAGTTGCCATGATGATTGTATTGTCGGCCTGTTTCAACTATACCAACCTCAGTATTGCCAGGGCACTTAGAAGATCCAAGGAAATCGGAGTGCGAAAGATTGTGGGTAGTTCAAGGCGTCAAATCTTTAATCAATTCACCATTGAAACTGTGATGGTTACTGTGATTGCGGTGTTCTTTTCAGTTTTCATCTTTATGGTGATCAAACCTTTATTTATCAGTAGTATCCCCAGGATCGATCAAGTAATGCAAATAGAAAATCCACCGGTGCTGATGGTCTATTTCTTGTTATTCGCCATATTCATTGGCTTAATTGCTGGCGTTTTCCCAGCCTTATTTTTCAGCAAGATCAAGCCGCTATTGGCACTAAGGAGCAACGCTTCAATGAAACTGTTTTCCCACCTTAACATCAGAAAGGTGCTCATCGTTGTTCAATTTAGCATTTCAATCTTTTTCCTTATTGCTATGACTGTAGTTCTAAAACAGTACCGATTCACCATGGCTTTTGATATGGGCTTCCAACAGGAAAATATCCTGAACATGTCCCTCTTTGGCAACGATCATGAAAGACTCATTAATGAGTTAGAAAAAATTCCAGAAATCTCAGCTATTTCAGCCTCATCTATGGTCGTAGGTTCAGGGTCAAACCGCACGCTTATGCTTAGAAACCCCGTGACTAATGACTCCTTATTCACAAATTTTATCTCAGCTACGCCATCCTATTTTGACCTTCATGATATTGATGTTATTGCCGGGAGTATCTATGAACCCAGACAAATCGGAGATAATTTGAGCAAGATGATGGTGAATGTGGAGTTTTCACGATTTCATGGTTATGACTCTCCACAGGACATCTTAGGTGAGATATTCTATGTGCAAGGCCGACCTATGACCATAACAGGGGTAATTGAGGACTTCAATTATCAATATATCGAAGAACCAATTCGTAGTTTAATCCTAATGGAATCCACAAACACTATGGGTTTTATCAATATGAGTATTCAAGGCGGTGATATTGTAGGCACACTTGAGAAAATTGAAAGCGCCTGGAAAGCGGTGGACGAAGAAAATGATCCTAGTATCAAATTTCTAGACACTCAATTAGAAGAGGCCAGTGGATTCTTACTCATTTTTACCCGAGTCTTCGGTTTTCTTGGACTCATTGCAGCCAGTATTGCCTGCCTTGGTCTTTTGGGTATGGCAGTCTTTAATGCCGAAACAAGAGTTAAGGAGATCGGTATTCGAAAAGCAGTTGGCGCCAGTGTGAGCAATCTCATTATGGTACTTTCAAAGAGTTTCATCAGTCTCATATTAATCTCAGGAGTGATCGGGGCCTTTATCGGATACCTGGTGCTGGACAAGTTAATATTAGCCGAGATTCACTATCGTGTTGGTGTTGGCCTATTTGAAATGTTCATTGCCATGCTGATCTTGTTCACATTGGCATTTATTGCAGTGGTGTCACAAACCTGGAGAGCGGCAAAACGCAATCCCGTTGAATCATTGAGGTATGAGTGATTTTAGACTTTAGACTTTAGACTTTAGATTTTAGACTTTAGACTTTAGACTTTAGACTTTAGACTTTAGACTTTAGACTTTAGACTTTAGACTTTAGACTTTAGACTTTAGACTTTAGACTTTAGAAGGAAAACGGGAGCTCAAATTTTGAGTTTTGGTATTGGCACCTTCGCTAAGGTTTCGGTGCCTGAATTGGAATTTGCGAGGTATAAGGCAAAACCTTACTTCGTACTTCTTAATTCCTAATTTCGTTCTCCCGGCTTATAAGTCCGTTTGGCTCTGGCCTGAACATCCTCCTTGTAGAACGCCACGTCTTTAAACTGTGCATCAGCATATCGCTGAGCTTGATCATAAAAATGTGGTGAATTGGGATCATTACTTTGCCCACCGGCCAGCATGCTTTTAGCTTTTACCTTGTCACCAAATTCTACAACCGCAACAAAACTGTTTCCAGAAGTGCCGTAAATTCTGTTCGTTCCCGCCTTCTTGCTAGCACCAAAAGAGGCCAAAGCTCCCCATCTTCCCGAGGACAATCCAACCGGTATACTTTCCTGGTTATCATCAAATTTCAGATTCATATCCCCGGTCAGTCTTTGGAATCGGTTAATCTCCCCCCAAGGTGTATTCCAACTGCCAAAGTCTGCTTCGAGCTGATCAAAGGCTTTGCTAAATATTTCCAAGCGTTCTGCCATGGGAGAACCTGTTCCGAAATAGTCAAAGCGATCGTTACCTCTCAGACCTTGAGGATTCTTACCCCCCCTGTTATAAGCTAAGCCATAATAATGCGCGAGAGACATTCCTACCGACTCCAGACCTGTTCTAAAATCCCAGTTGCGAAGCACATTAATCGCCCCTCTTAATTTCGGGTCTTTATTTCTGGATCGATCATAGGCTTGAACAAGTCCGGGAATAAACTTCTCAAAAGCAGGCAAGTACGGATCGTATGCCAATTCAATCAGTCCATCCAAAGTCAGGTTATTGGCGTCTTTCAAAACCTTCACCGCATGCAGGCCTCTATAGTTCTCCAAATCGGGAGCCATATAGATAGCATAATCTTCAGCCTTTGGACTGAATTGCATTGCCGCAGTAAACGGAGTTGAATTACAGTTTTGAATCCAACCATTTTCGGGATTAACAATTGTGATCGCTTCTTCTACCGTGTGGAGGCCATTCCAATCTGTTGCTGGATTGCTACCATCAACGGGTCTTGAATAATCGAACTGAGGATCGCGTTTCGGGATGAAATTGCCATGGTAGTAAGCTATATTTCCTTCCGAATCTGCAAAAACCGTGTTATTAGATGAATTGCGTTTGATTCTCATCATTTCCCAAAACTCATCATGATTCTTCAACTTGGTTCGAGTGAACGATTGTATCAAAGCATTCACCGGATCCCAGTTAAGTTTGGTAACCACATATTTGTCATCGATCTTATGGGTGATTGGGCCATGATGTGTGTGATACATCGGGAATGTTCTTTCCTTTATCTCCTCCCCTTCTTTATACTTCAAAGTCACTTCAGACACCTCTACTTCCCGCATTTCATCGCCATATTTATACATCATCTTGCCATCTACTTCACTCACGTCTTCGACAAATTCATCCATAAAATCCACGCGAGTCGAAGTATGCATCCAACCGGTGTTTTCGTTGAATCCCTGGTAGATAAAGAACTGCCCCCAGGTGGTTGCTCCATAAGCATTCAGGCCCTCTTCACTCACCACCTGCGACTCTCCGCGGAAGTAAAAGGAGGTATGAGGATTGATCAAAAGCATCGCATCACCAGAAGCTGTATGCTCGCCCGAAATGGCAAAACCATTAGACCCCTGTGGCTCTTTATTTGGGTCATAAATCGGTTGTGATTCCTGTATTTCGTTATAGGCCAGTGATTCTCCTCTACCATAAAAGGCCGCAATGCCTCTCGTTCTAACGCTTTCTATATCACCTCCGATGGAGCCTTCACTAAAAAACATTGGGAACCAAGGTTCAAATCTGGTTAGTAATTTAGGTTTCACTTCTGGATGAGTATGGAGATAGTAGTTGATGCCATCGGCATAGGCATCACATAAATCCTTTAACCATTGAGGAGCCGAGTTGTAGGCCTCCTTGGCCTCATCCACAGTCATATAGAGCCTTGCTCTCAAATCACTGAAAATTGCACCTTCTCCTTCAACTTCTGCAAGCCTTCCAATCGCCCAATAATAGTTGCGTTCTACTCGAGGAAAATCATCTTCAGCTTGGGCATAAAGCATCCCGAAGACCGCATCAGCATCCGTTTTCCCGTAAATATGAGGGACTCCAAAATCATCTCGAATGATGGTCACATTATCGGCATGGGCCTGCCATCTGGACAATTCATCATTGCCACTTGGGCTACATGAAACCGCAACTATAAGGAATAGGAAAAAGAGCTTTTTCATCAGGAATTCATTTAAGGTTGAATGCCTAAGATGACAATTCTCCTGTTTGCTAACAAGTGGAATTTTGTCGATGGTGTGATCAATAAATCACGGACCAAATATTGAAATTAAACCTAGCTTATGCGCTTTACGCAGATTTGTGCAAAATCAATCTTGCTCAAGCAGGTAGTTCACCAGTTTGATTAGTTCTGCCCAACCGGACACACTTGCAGTGTGGACTTTGTATTTTCCATTAACCACAAAGGTTGGTACGTTAGTGATTTTTTTCTCCTGCCATAAAGCAATCATTTTCTTTGCGCCTTCAGCAGTTTTGGGGCTATTGTAGTGCTTATCAAAATCTGCCGAAGACACTCCATAGGCAAGGAATATAGCCTTGATATCTGCCTCATTGGCGACCGGTTTTCTTTGGGCATGAATATAATCGAAAGCAGCAGGTACAAGTCTTTTTTCCACTCCCAGAGCCTGCATAGTCAGGAATGCCTTAACGATTCCTACGCTTACTTCCTTATTATCTCTGGGAATATAATCTACATGAGATTTTTCAAAAGTTGTGCCGGCCGTAAGCCCTTTCGCGAATGTTCCGATCATGGGTTCGAATTCATAACAATGCCCGCAGAACAAAGAGAAAAACTCAGTTACGGTTGGCTTCTCAGTTTTTGTTTCACTCACCACTTCATAATGCTTACCTTCCTCGTACTGGGCTTCTACACTGAAAGCCAGAACACCCAAAAAAATCACTACGATTATCTTTCTCATCTCTATCAATCAAATTTTCGAACGAAGCTACTAATAATGTGCTGCTTGTAAAAGCGTGTATTTGACAATTTTGTTTCAATTGAAAAGATTTTTGAAATAAGTTTTGGAGAATAGAAATTCTCATCGTTACATTTGCGCTCAATACGTTCTTTAACATTTTCTTATCAAGAAAAGCTGAGGGTAATGGCCCGTTGAAGCTTTAGCAACCCCGACAATTGTCGGAAGGTGCTACGTCCAGCCCACAATGTGGGACAGATAAGTCCAGAAATAGCTTTAGATAAAAAACATATATAAGCTCCTCTGATTTATCGGAGGAGCTTTTTTTATGCTCCATCCGATGCTGCTCTTGATAGGATTTAACAATAACATTTTAAAAACTATCAACATGTGCAGTACAACAGAAATTCTTCATTCGATTCCAGTAGATCCACTTACCGGTTCTATCTCTGTTCCAGTTTATCAAACCTCCACCTTTGTTCAGGAGGCGCCTGGTGTCAACAAGGGCTTCGATTATGCCCGGTCAAATAATCCCACACGTAAAGTGTTGGAAGATTTAATGGCCAAACTTGAAAATGGGCATTCCGGCTTTGCCTTTGCTACTGGCCTGGCAGCCATCGACTCAGTGATCAAGCTACTTTCAGCCGGAGATGAAATCGTAGCCGTAGATGATATTTACGGTGGTGCATACAGACTCTTCACTCATGTTTATGAGAAATTGGGTATCAAAATCCATTATGTGGATACCACAGATGCAGAGAATATTCTAGAATATATCAATGACAAAACCAGATTGGTCTGGATAGAATCTCCAACCAATCCAACACTGAAAGTCTCAGATATCCGTAAGATTGCCAATATCACCAAGTGCTTCAATGCCCTACTTGTGGTAGACAATACCTTTGCTAGTCCTGTCTTACAAAAACCGCTTGAGCTTGGTGCTGATATTGTGATTCACAGCGGCACCAAATATTTGGCAGGCCACTCTGATCTAGTTGCCGGCTTGGTGGTCACCAAAACCGAGGAACTCTCTGAGCGTATTAAATTTATTCAAAATGCCTCCGGTGGTATCCTTGGACCATGGGATTGTTTTTTAACTATCAGGGGAATTGAAACGCTTGGCCTTAGGGTGGAAAAGCAGAGTGCTACTGCCCTAAAGGTGGCTCAATATCTTAGTCACAGACCGGAGGTGGATCAACTCTATTATCCAGGATTGCCATCACATAAAAACCATAAAGTGGCTAAAAAGCAGCAAAATGGGGTTTATGGTGGCATTATATCATTTAGTCTCATTGATGACACACAGGATGCAGCCGTAAGCTTTGTAACCAATACCAAGTATTTCAAGCTTGCTGAAAGTCTTGGCGGTGTCAAAAGCCTGCTTTGTCATCCAGCTCAAATGACACACGCTTCGGTGCCCAGAGAAAAGAGACTTTCTTCAGGAGTTCAGGATTCACTTATTCGTCTTTCCTGTGGTATAGAAGATGCCGAACACCTAATCGCTGATTTGGAAAACGCCTTCAGAGCATTGAAGAAATCAAAACCTGTTGTAGCCGTATGAAAAATCTAACGATAGGCCTATTCGGTTTTGGAGTGGTGGGTGAAGGCATCTACCAAGTGCTTCAGGACAAACCAGGGCTAAATTGCCAAATCAAGAAAATCTGTATCAAAGACATCTCCAAAAGAAGAAATGGTCCAGCAGCGTTCTTTACAGATGATGCTTCAGAAATCTTAAACGATCCAGAAATCAATGTAGTGGTGGAGTTAATTAATGATGCCACGGTTGCTTTCCAATTGGTAAAGAAGGCGCTTCAATCAGGTAAGTCTGTGGTAAGCGCCAACAAGAAGATGATTGCAGAAAATCATTCGAAACTTATCAGATTGCAGGCACAACATAAGGTCTCTTTGCTGTACGAGGCTGCTGTATGTGGTAGTATCCCTATCATCAGGAACCTGGAAGAGTATTTCGACAATGATATGCTCAGCCAGGTGAGTGGAATTGTCAATGGCTCTACCAATTATATACTGACGAAGATGGCCTCAGGGCAAAAGAGTTATGCAGAAGCCTTAAAAGAAGCCCAATCAAGTGGCTTTGCGGAAAGTGATCCTACACTAGATGTAAATGGTACCGATGCTGTACATAAGCTCAGCATTATTGCCCTGCATGCCTTTGGGAAGTTTGTCGACCACAAACAGATTTTGAGCAAAGGCATTACGGCCCTTTCTGCCGCAGACTTCCAGTTTGCAAAAGAAAAAGGGCTAAAAATTAAGTTATTAGCCAATGCTACCACCACCAAGAATGGCGCTAATGAACAGCACCATGCGGTCTTCCCCACATTTGTAAAAGCGGAAAGCACCTTAAGCCAGGTAGACAATGAATACAATGGCGTTTTGGTAGGTAGCTCCCTGGCGGATGAACAATTTTTATATGGTAAAGGTGCTGGGAGATTCCCTACAGCTTCTGCAGTGTTAAGCGATATCTCAGCCCTGCGCTATAATTATAAATACGAGTTTAGAAAGGGCACAAGTACGGCTTCCAAAACAGACAATTTATCCTTTGGCACCTATTATATCGGTTTTGATAAAGATGAAAAAATAGACCTTTTGATTTTCTCCAAAGTACATGAGCAGTACTCGAATGGCAAAAGGGCTTATGTTATTGGGGATATTAAAAATGAACATTTAAAGAAGATTGATTTTTGGAAAAAGGATAGTATTTCCATCATCGCTTTTGGCTTCAATCTCTGACAAAATAGTTTTGAGAACAGTTTTAAAACCAGCCGTTAAAATCAGCCATGTCTATCTGCAATATGCAGATAGACATGGCTGATTTCGTCTCGAGAGCTGCAGAAACTCCTTCTAATCTTAGCGTCTCGCTGAGGCTTTGGATTGGTTGAAGCTTTATAAACGATCGCCTTCGCCAGACACTAGAACCACACTGGAACAGCATTATAAACCTATCAGGTCTATCTGCAGGGTGCAAATAGACCTGATAGGTTTTCTATAGTAGAGACCTCTGTTCAGGCTACCATCAGATTTGTGAAAAAAGCACATGCAACTCGCGTTTTGTTGTCATCCAATACCTTCAAGCTCGCTTGCAACTTCCGGATCATCACTTTTTGTCCAGTTCAACATATCAGTTCAACTTGAATGGATAATCTAATTAAAGAAGTTTAAATTGAGCAAATGCGGTTTTTAACACTAGGTTTTCTTCTCTTTCTATGGGGTCAACTTGCTGCTCAGGATAAGATATTTTACTACGATCCCGTTTGGTCTCCTGATGGCAGAATAGCATTTTATTCTAATTTAAAAGGCAATTATGACATCTATATAGTTGACAAAGATGGATCGAACCTTCGGCAAATCACTTCGCACGAAGCCAGCGATGCTGGACCAGCTTTCTCAGCTTCCGGAGATCGACTTGTATTCTCATCCAAAAGGAATGGCAATAACGATATCTACACTTATAACTTAGGAACCAAAGAAATAAAACAAATCACAAATACTCCTGAAAATGAAAGTAGCGCAAGACTTTCCCCTGATGGGAAGTGGATAGTGTTCGAATCGAAAAGGGATGGGCCAAGGGATGTATATATCAGCAGGTCGGATGGTACCGATATTAAAAACCTGACCCAGAACGAAGCAAACGATTTTCGTCCTATCTGGTCCAGAGATGGTAAGCTCATTTTCTTCCAGTCCAAGCGTTCCGGAACCTATCAATTGTATAGCATGAAACCTGATGGGTCTGAAGTAATTCTCCTTTATAAATCAACTCACCATCAAACGACCCCTGCACCATTCTTCAGTTCAAACAAGCTGGCCTATGCCCAATATTCTGACAACGGGGTGGACATTCATGTGTTGAATTTGGATACCAGACAGGTGGAGGCCATCACTGATGGCAACAGGGACGTATTTCTACCCTCCTTCTCACCTGATGGTGCTGAGATAGTCTTTGCCACTACTAAGGCCGATGGCAGTTCATCGGACCTCTTTATTATGGACTATAAGACCAGAAAGGTTCGAAAGCTGTTGAAGTAAAAAGAAGCACTGAATCTTGACTGGTCTATCTGCCCTTAGCAGATAGACCAGTCAAGATTTATAGTTAATGAATAACACTAGCCCCCTTGCTTAGTAGGCTCGGCCAATGAAATACCTTTGTTAATACCTCTTTTACCTTGCTCATATAGAAAGCGCTGCCGTGGATCATTGCGGTTTAGCTTACGGTATTCTTCCGCGGTGAGACCTACCCTTTCTCCATAAATAGTGTAGTAAGCTTCGTTGATTTTATCGAATACCTTGATAAACATCTCATAGCTACTGCCACGGTCTGTCTTAAGCGAAACAACAGCTTCACTCGGACCATCTGACGAGTTTATATCACTATAGCTTGTGCGAACTTTAGCTTGCATAGCAGCAGGCAATGATTGGAAAGTTTCCTGATCACTCATTTTATATGCCCCCTTCTTTTGGGCTCCAGGCTGGCCAAAGTTCAAAACGAAGGCATATACCATATCATCGATCTGATCCAAATCTTGCAAGATTTCATTTTCGACCAATATTTTGTCTTCAGTATTGATTTGAATCTTAAAAATGTTCCGATCATGTAATTTGATAATCGGATCTTCGGGTTGCCTTTTGGGCGGCAATACCATCGTTAGCCCTTTATTCGTAGCAATTTGCGTAGTAACTAAGAAGAATATCAGTAGCAAAAAGGCGATATCCGCCATTGAGCCTGCATTTACCTCTTGTTTGGATCGATCTTTATTGTAAGCCATTGTTGGTTGATTTAAAATATTAGTTAAAGAACTAATTTAATAGTTATTAATCAACTAAACAAATAGTTTAAAATATAGGAGGGTTGGTTGCCAGTACAAGTGGATTAATTTGTCAACTTCAGGAGTCAATAGTCCATGGTCTATGGTCTATGGTCTATGGTCTAATATTCCTCAAACGCCTCTCCCAGAAAAGTACTCTATTCTTTGGACTGCAGATCATGGAATACTCCTAGCACTCTCACTAATTATCATCTCCAAAGATAGCAGCTACACCAATTCTGACTCCGAATTCTGAAGCCTTCCAATTTCTGAATGACTGCACGAACTCAATGCGGAGCACACGGAAAATGTTGTCAATACCATAACCTACTTCAGTATAATTACCAGAGGTAGGCGTACTTAAGTAGTTAACAAAAATATTTTCTTTCAAACCGCTAAACCTTAGCATGGGCAGTTGGGTAAACAGGAATTTCCTGAATTGGATATGGGAAAATACAGAGAGGTATTCTTGCTGTGTGCTATTCTGATAGTAGTCCAATAATCGGTATCCACCTGTAACATCCAGAGGTGCAAATTCCAGTCTATTTCCTTGAAAGTGCTTGAAGTCGGGGAACTGCATCCCTCCTTTGTTAAAGAAAGTACCTGCTTCTACCTCAAAGTCAATTTTCGCCCTTACCCCTAAATCGAAATCAAATTCAGAACCGATCTCCAAGTGATCAAATTTAACCTGGCTATTAAATAGGTTGTTAATGGCCTTACGATAGGCAACTTTAAAAGTAGGCGCGTTATTCTGGACCGGATAAACTCTACCATTATAACTTCTGAACTTCACCCAAGGACGAAGTGTCAGGTTCAAGTTGGCGATGACCGCACGATTATTCGAAAAATTGCCTGTGCTCACTTCATCATTCACCGGACGATTAGGCCTGAAGGCCCGGTCCTCCTTATTGAAAAGACTGTAGCCAGTAGTATTGAAAAGTTCAGTTCTATTCGCCCACTCTACCCCTGTGCTGACTGTAACTTTATAGTTAAAGCGTCTGGCCCAACTTATTCTTACATAATCCTTCTGATATAGCTTCATGAAGTTCTTCTCATAAAGCAAACTGTAGATGGTATTGACAAATGGATCTAAAGCTTCCGGATTATACTGTGCAATGTAGTGCCCACCAGAAATTCTGAAGGTATTTCTTTTGTTCCTCTCTCCTATTCCAAAAACCGTATGAACCCGGGCGTATAACTTATCACTTGCGAATCCATACCGTATGTTTGGTGTAATTCTCAATCGGCTAGTAGTATCGTTTCTCCAAAGAAATGTCCCGCCAACATCAAAGTTCCAACCCTCTACGGTATTAAATCGAACTGTTTTAAGCACTCCATCATAGTCAAATCGAAGCCTTTTACCGAGCTTATAATAACTTCCTGTCAGCAGTTGCCCGAACTTAAAGCGATCGCCATTGTCGAGGCGATTTGAATCGGCCAAGGCCTTCTCCTTTTCTACCACATAGGTGCTATCAGCTTTTTCATATCCTACCACTTCTTTGTTGGTCAATGGCACCGGCCTGATGTCAGCCCAATAAATGGAATCCTTTCTATGAGCCAAGGAATCTACCCTATACGTCCTCACAGACAATAAATCGGGTTCGTCCTGTTCTTCACGCTCTTGTTTTTCATACTGCTTCATCAGCTTTCTGAATTGTTTTCTGGAGACCTTTTTATCATCTTCAAAAACCTCTTTCACCCCTCCTTCTACATCCTTGTTCTTTATGGCCGCAATTTCTTCCGGAGCTTGCTCAATTTTCTCATCCACCAAAATCACTGAAGCATCCAGGTCCGCATTTTCCGTAACAGTATAGTCACTGACCGAAGCCAGGTATTTGTATTCCCCTGCAAAGCCAAGAATCGAGCCTGAGAAATTATATTGCTGCGTAACCGGCATCCATATCTCCCCTTCAATCGGGGCAAAAATTTGTTTCACCTGTAGTACAAAGCCCAAAATACTTGTAGTCAAATCAAGGCTGTGGATATTCCAAAAATCCTCTCTGATGTAAATCTCCCCTTCAAATAAATTGTCTCCTCGAGACCTTGGTGTTACCGTGATTTTATTGATCTCATATCCACGTTCTCTGAAGCTTCCCTCATACTTGAACTTGTAATAAGAAAACGCACGTGGGGACAAAGGCGAAATGGAATTATCCACTTTCGGTAGATAAAAGCTACTACTGATGTATGAATTAGGGTTGGCGTTATCATTGCCCTCCCCTGAAGTTCTCACAGAAATGACCCTTTCATTAAAAGTATTAGGCCTTTCAAAAGAAATTTCGCTCACAGACTCTGAGGTGAAAACCGCGCTGGTATCTACCCCCTCTTTGGCCAAGGTCTTTCTTATAAACCAGGGAATTTTGGTGATCTGCCCCGTCCCTTTCATATAGACCTCCGCTGAGTACTCGTCAAATTGTAAGAGGTGGTAATTCGCTTTAGCTATGGCCTTTCTCATGATAGTATATGAGGGGTCTTCCGCTTTACCCGTAACCACTACCGTAGCCAATGAAATGACCTGAGTTTTCATCGCGATATTGATCGTTTCGAAGCGATTGCCAACACTGATTTTCCTAACCTGGCTTTCATAGCCCATGTACTGAAAAGTGATCTCATAGTTCCCGGGATTTAGTCTCAATTCATAAAAGCCATCGAGATTAGATGAGGTGCCTGTGCCGACTTCCTTGACATAAATTGAAGCGAAAGGCAAAATATCGCCTTCATCACTTTTGATCGTTCCCCTGATTCCCTGTGCTGAGACAAATGAAATGCTCAATAGGCAAATTATAGTGGAGATGAAAATTCTGGTCATTTGGTTTGAGTTTTCCTTTTCGTAACAATTAACAAGCCAAAGGCATGTATACCTTAACCATTTTTAACAGTCAATAATTAGACGTAATAAACGGTGAAAGGTATGCACTGGTCTCAAAATTAATTTTACCCATTTGTAAAACAATTATTTTAACGAAGTAAAACTTATGCTAATGATAAAAGTTTTTGGCCCTGATGTAGTCCACTACAACCTCAGGCAATAAGTATTGCACCGAGTGATTATTGCTTATTGCACTTCTTATAAAAGTGGCCGAAATATCCATCATTGGTGAATCCACATAGCGAATATTTGAATGACTCACCTGAATTTGATCCTTGTTTACCTGCGGCCTGGGGTATACGTAAAGGCCATGATTATCCAAAATAGACTGATAGTTTTTCCATTTGTGAAAATGTACCAGGTTGTCTTCACCAATAATCAATACAAATTCCTTATCTGGATGCTTATCCGTTAGATAAGTTAACGTATCGACAGTATAACTAGGCTTTGGCATAGAGAACTCAATATCTGAAGCACGGAACTTATAGTTACTGGCAATGGCCAATTCCACCATTTTCAGACGGTCAAATTCGTGAAGTAAGGACTTACTACTTTTGAAAGGATTCTGAGGAGAAACAACAAACCAGACTTCATCCAAATCGGTTTGATCTGCCATAACATCGGCAATCACTAGATGACCAATATGGATCGGGTTAAATGAGCCGAAGAAGAGACCTGTTTTCAAAATTTTATGCTTTCTCTACAAAGTCTTCAACCAGCTTTTCTGCTTTGGCGAACGACTCTGGCAAATGTTCGTTGAGTAAAGTTACATCAAATTTATCCTCAAACGACATCTCAAATTCAGCCTTGTAGATTCTTCTGGACAGGCTTTCTGGAGACTCTGTGTCCCTATCCATCAACCTTTTTTTCAAAATTTCGATTGAAGGCACTTTAACAAAAACGGCCAAGGCTTTATCACCAAAGTACTGTTTGAGGTGCAGCGCCCCTTTCACATCCACATCAAAAACGACATGCTTTCCGGAGTCCCAAATTTTCTGAATCTCTGATTTTAGGGTGCCGTAAAAATTACCCTCATACACCTCTTCCCATTCAATGAAGTCATCTTCATCAATCTTTTGTTTAAACTCTTCTTTGGATAGGAAGTAATAGTCCTTGCCGTTTTCCTCGGTTCGGCCTCTGCGGTCGCGCGTACTGGCAGAAATGGAAAATCCCAGTTTTGGGTTTTGCTCAAGAAGGTGCTTGACAATGGTTGTCTTGCCTGAACCGGAAGGTGCAGCAAAAATAAACGCCTTTCCTTCTCGCATTTAGAGGTTGATGCTTTTCTTAATGGATTGAGCTAAATCGTTTGGAATAACTGACCTGTGTTCAACAAGCTTGTCTTTAATTGCCTCCTGAATGCACTTTTCATCTTCGAAGCAATTGCTGGATTTGATACAAGTTTTAATCTTGTGTTCAAATATGGCCCTTGATTTATCATCAGCCTCATTGTCCAGAATTACTTGAACTAGCTCCGTGAATCTTTTTTCATCCACGAGTCCGCGATGTTCGCAATAGCATTCCTTAAACGTTTCCTCAAACCATACCGAGAAATCACTCATGGCTTTTTTTATTTTGGTTAGTTGTATCCCATTTCTGTTGCGTAACCAGTGAGTTTTTCTCTCAACATGTTACGCGCTCTATGTAACCTTGATCTCACCGTGCCAATTGGAATATCCAATATTTTGGCCATCTCCTCGTAAGTAAAACCTTCAAGATCACTTAGTATGATTACCGTTCTGAAGTCAACTGGTAAAGCATTCAAGGCTCCGGTTATTTCATCGCCTATCATATGCTGAACAGTTTCCACTCTCAAATCGGTGGTAATGTTAGCGTCTACATCATCTGAGTTGTAATACGATTCAACCTCATTGTAATCAACCTTGGCCGGCTGCTTACTCTTCTTCCTAAACTCGTTGATGAAGCTATTTTTCAGTATGCGGAACAACCATGCTTTTGCATTAGTTCCTCGCTCGAACGAATTAATAAACCTAAAAGCCTTTAAATAAGTGTCTTGCACCAGATCTTTTGAATCATCCTCATCGAAAGTCAAGCGATAAGCGAAGTTATACATCGAATCTACATGAGGCATAAACTCGTTGTTGAAGACCTCTCCTTTTTCCTGCTCTGTATATTTTTTTGTCGACTCTTCAGACATGCGCCAAAAATAGGAAATTATTAGTTCGAAGCTTAATGTATTGAGGCATAAGTTGAATCATAATGGAACTTAGAGTATGAATGCGAGAACCTTTAAACCTAAACTTGTAAAATCATTTTGTATTGGTGTTTTTTGTTGCGTCAATGACTCATAAGAAGCTCAATATATTATTCCTCACCTATCAAGGTGGCATGGCGGGTTCTACGCTTTCCATAATCTATTTGGCCAAAGGGCTGGCCGAACGGGGCCACGAGATTTTTGTAGGTATGAGAGAAGAAATGCCCATCTGGAATGAAATGGATCATCCCGGAATCACCAGGGTTGCTATGAGAATCAACGGCAAGTTTGATTTTCAAAACTGGAAAGAAATCCGGGATCTGGTGAGGGCGCATAAAATCGATATAGTCAACGCCCAGTCAAGCCACGATCGGTACACCAGTATTTTTGCCAATTGGTTTTACAGGCTAAAGACCCAAGTAGTACACACCAGAAGGCAGATGCCCCTAAGTATGGGGGGACCCGTTCAAAAATGGCTATACAACAAAAAAACCGCAGGTATTGTGGCTGTCAGTACACCGGTAAAAGATGCTTTGGTTAAACTTGGCTTCAATGAGCCTCACATTACCGTTATTTCCAATGGCACCCCCAAAGAAAAATATGAACATCCAAACCCCAATTTAGTTGCAGAGTTAAAGGCAAAATATAACATCAAAGAAGGTGACTTTGTGATTGGTTGTGTTTCAAGACCAAAAGAACAAGAGCAAATTTTAAACGCGCTCAAGTTTATCAAGGAACCTGTCAAAATGATCTTTGCAGGAATAGAGGCTGAGGAACGCTTCACGCAACATTTGGAAGAATTCCAGGTCGATCATAAGGTCTATTTTGAAGGAGCAGTTCCATCAGAAGAAATCCTGAGCTATTATCAAATATTTGATGTCAAAATCCTGGCCTCAACTATGGAAGGCTTATCTCAGTCCTTGTTGGAAGCCATGGCTCTGGGCACACCGGTTATCGCCACAGCCTATGCTGGTAATCTGGACCTTATTAAGGATGGCCAAAACGGATTATTTTTTGAAGATGGTGATGCGGAGCAATTGGCAGTTAAAATAAAATTACTCCGCTCAAATGCTGCACTGCGAACCAAACTGATTCAAGCCGGAAAGGTAACGGCCCTCGAAACTTTTAGCATAGAAAATACAATCAAAAATTACGAGCAGTACTTCACTAGTTTGCTTGATCAGAACCATTAAATTGCAAGTCGATTTAATGTGCTGATGGACTACCTTTCTTCTCTTAATGAACCCCAATATGAAGGCGTTGTAAATACGGAAGGACCGGCAATGATTATTGCCGGAGCGGGTTCGGGAAAAACCCGAGTACTCACCTATCGCATTGCCTATCTTATTAAAGAAAAAGGCATAGACCCATTCAATATCCTCTCACTCACCTTTACCAATAAAGCCGCAAGAGAAATGCGCGAAAGGATTGAGAGTGTAGTCGGCAATGATGCCCGAAATCTGTGGATGGGTACTTTCCATTCAGTTTTTGCCAGAATGCTCAGAGCAGAAGCCGATCGACTGGGTTATCCAAGCAACTTTACCATTTATGATACGGAAGACTCTAAATCCCTGATTCGGGCTATCGTCAAAGATTTTGGCCTGGATGATAAAGTCTATAAACCCAATGTTGTTCTAAACAGAATATCTGGAGCCAAAAACCGCTTAGTTTCCTGGCAGGAATACACAACCAACCCACTCTACAAGGCTGATGACGATACGGCTATGAAACCTGAGATGGGACGCCTCTACAAAACCTATTGCCAGCGCTGTTTCAAAGCCAACGCTATGGACTTTGATGATTTACTTTTTAATACTAATGTCCTTTTCAGGGATCATGTAGATGTACTGAACAAATATCAGCACCGCTTCAAATATGTAATGGTGGATGAGTTTCAGGATACCAATGTGTCTCAATATACCATTACTAAAAAACTGGCCTCTGTGAGTCAAAACATTGCAGTTGTGGGTGATGATGCACAGAGTATTTACGCTTTCCGTGGAGCAAACATTGAGAACATACTCAATTTCGAAAAGGATTTTCCTGACCTGAAAATCATCAAACTCGAACAGAACTACCGATCCTCTCAGAACATTGTTAATGCGGCCAATTCTGTCATTGACATGAACAAAAGCCAGCTGAAGAAAACTGTTTGGACTGCCAATGATGAAGGGTCTAAAATAGAGCTCATTAAATCCGTCTCTGACAATGAGGAGGGCCGTTTTGTCTCTTCAGCCATATTTGAACAAAAGGCGCAAAAGGGATATGCCAGTAGCGACTTTGCAGTACTTTACAGAACAAACAGCCAGTCCAGGGCCATAGAGGAAGCCTTAAGGAAATCCGGTATTCACTACAAAATTTATGGAGGTCTTTCCTTCTACCAGCGCAAAGAAATCAAGGATTTGCTGGCCTATTTGCGTTTTGTCATAAACACCAATGACGAGCAGTCTTTCAGAAGGATAGTGAATCTTCCAAAAAGAGGCGTTGGGGTCGCATCCGTTGAAAAAATGATAGTGGCTGCCTTTGAACATGACATTCCACTTTGGGAAGTGCTCACTAACGTGGAGCATTTTGTTTCCGGCAGAGCCGCTAATGCGGTAAAGGATTTTGTAACGCTTATCAAGAGCTTCAAAATATCAGTAGAGACCAAAGATGCCCATGAGGCGGCCAGTCATATTGCCAAAAACTCTGGCTTGATCAAAGAGTTATATGATGACAAAACTATTGAAGGCCTAAACAGATATGAAAACGTTCAGGAGCTTTTGAACGCCATTAAAGAATATGTTGATACTCCCGAAGTTGAGGAAAAGGGCATCGGTGCATTCCTTCAGGAAGTAGCACTGCTTACAAATCAGGATAATGAAAATGATCAGAACACTGATTTTGTGACTTTAATGACCATCCATTCAGCCAAAGGTCTGGAATTTAAGAATGTTTTTATTGTGGGGTTGGAAGAAGATCTCTTTCCGTCTCAAATGATGCTCAGCAGCCGTGCTGACCTGGAAGAAGAGCGCAGACTTTTTTATGTGGCCATAACCCGGGCCAAAGAAAATTTATACTTCTCTTATGCGTTATCCAGGTACCGTTATGGCAGGTTACTCAATTGTGAGCCCAGCCGGTTTATTGAAGAAGTAGACCCAAGCTACCTAAAAGTAAATACCAGGTACGGAAGTAGGGAGCCTAAACTAGGCCAATCGTTCGAGACACCGGCAGTTTCATCAAGGTATGCCAGGAATCTTGTTCAGAGTAGAAAGGCTCAAACGAAAAAACCTCTTCAGTATCATAAGCCTTCGCCCGATTTTAAGCCGAGCGATACTTCTGAGTTGCAAGAGGGTGCGAAAGTGGAGCATCCAAAATTTGGTTTTGGGAAAGTGGCTAAGATGGATACTGATGGGGCAAATAGAAAAGCAAAAGTCATCTTCGAAGATTTTGGTGAAAAAACTTTATTGCTGACCTTTGCCAAATTGAGAATAGTGGAGTAAATCGCAGATTAGCGGATATTTATAACTAATTTAAGCGCGAAAAATAATCTAATATGAGTTTAGAATACAATACGGAAAGAGAAGATGTGATACTTAAGGAGTATGGACGCAACATCCAGAATCTGGTAAAACATGTGCAAAAGATAGAGGATAAGGAAACGCGTGACAAGCAAGCCGCGACCATGACCGATTTAATGAAACAGATCAATCTGGCTGTGAAAGACAACCCAGAGTATGATCAGAAGGTATGGGATGACTTGTATATCATGGCTGATTTTGACCTTGATGTTGAAAGTCCTTTCCCCATGCCAGAGAAATCTGCCATTGGTAAAAAACCGAAAAGATTAGCTTACAAAGAAGGAGATATCAGGTTTCGTCACTACGGACGCAACATCCAATTCATGATTCAGAAGGCCATAGAAATGGAAAAACCTGAAGACAAAGAAGATGCGGTGATCTACATCGGAAAATTGATGAAGAGCTTTTACGCCAGTTGGAATAAGGACAATATTGACGAGGCTGTTCTGATCAAAAACATCGAAGATTTATCTAAAGGACTACTTACCATTGACGTTGATAAGGTTAAGGAAGGTCAACTCTTTAATTCACGCCTCCGAGAAAGAAAGTCAGGTAAGGAAGAAATCACCAGGAGAGGTGGTTCTAACAAAAGACGAAACCAAAACCAAAACAGAAATCGCAGAAGGAATTAATGGCCTCATTTGTCATAGAAGGTGGCTCCGCGCTTAAGGGAGAGATCATTCCTCAAGGAGCCAAAAATGAAGCACTACAGATTTTATGCGCTGTTCTACTTACTCCTGAAACGGTAAAAATCAACAAAGTTCCAGACATTCGGGATGTCAATAAGCTTATTGAGCTCTTGGCGGCCATGGGTGTAGAGGTAAATTTCCTTGGGCAGGAGTCGTACGAGTTCTGTGCAAAGAATATCGACATCGACTATCTGGAAACGCAAGAGTTTCGCAAGAAAGCCTCTTCTCTTCGTGGTTCAATAATGATTTTAGGGCCTTTGCTTGCCCGCTTCGGAAAAGCAAAAACTTCAAAACCAGGTGGCGATAAAATAGGTAGGAGACGTCTGGACACTCATTTTTTAGGCTTCCAAAACTTAGGCGCACGCTTCCATTATGAAGCAGATAGCGGCATGTATCAAATAGATGCCTCCGACCTCAAAGGCACCTATATGCTTTTGGACGAAGCCTCGGTTACTGGTACGGCCAACATTTTAATGGCTGCTGTTCTAGCCAAAGGGAAAACAACAATTTACAACGCGGCCTGCGAGCCTTACATTCAGCAATTATGCAAAATGCTGAACCGTATGGGTGCGCAAATCACCGGTGTCGGTTCCAACCTGCTTCATATTGAAGGAGTAACCGCACTTTCGGGCACGGAGCATACCATGCTGCCCGATATGATCGAAATTGGAAGCTTCATAGGCATGGCGGCAATGACAGGGTCTGAAATCACTATTAAAGACTGTCGCATTGACCAACTTGGGATGATCCCTGACACATTCAGGCGATTGGGAATTAAACTAGAGTTCAGAGGTGATGACATTTACATTCCCTCCCAAGACCATTATGAAATAGAGTCTTTTATAGATGGGTCGATTATGACCATTGCCGATGCCATTTGGCCCGGCCTTACTCCAGATTTATTGAGTATTGTTTTAGTGGTAGCCTCCCAGGCAAAGGGGACCGTTTTGGTTCATCAAAAGATGTTTGAAAGCCGCTTGTTCTTTGTGGATAAACTCATTGATATGGGCGCCCAAATTATTCTTTGCGATCCGCATCGAGCGACAGTTATTGGGCTGGATCGAATTCAGAAGTTAAAAGGAATTCGAATGACCTCTCCCGACATCCGTGCCGGACAAGCTTTGCTTATTGCAGCCCTCTCCGCTGAGGGAACCAGTATTATTGACAATGTTGAGCAGATAGATCGGGGTTATCAAAATATAGATTCTCGCCTCAATGCACTTGGTGCAAATATTCAACGAACCGAATAAGCGTAATCAATTCCTGATCTGCTCGTCTATCTAAATACTCAAACATGGGGATAATGCTCAGGAACAAATTAAGAGGACGAATTATTTCAATCTATACCATGGAATTGCTTATCGTGATTCTGGGTATCACCATTGCCTTTCAGGTTCAATTGTATTATGAGGGCAATGTCGAGGAACGTTTGGAAGAAAGTGCCATTCAAAAGTTGTATCTGGAAAATGAGCTTAATCTCAGCGAGTTTGAAAGTTTGCAGGCCTATAGAGTGAATATGGAGCAAAACACGCGCATTCTCCTGGCTATTCTGGATTCTCCATTTAAAAACAATGTAGACAGCCTGTCCAATTACCTCTTTGACCTTCAGCGCATATCCACTCCCGATCTGCAAGAACAGTCCATGAACTTTTACTTAAATAGCAATTTTACTATAAATGAGTCAGCGTTGGCTGAAGAATTGATTTCCCTTAGAAATTTATACCAGGAACTAAAGGACCTGACTGATCACTATTGGGAAAAGAAATCGAAGTACTTTTTCGACTACCTGAAAGATGAAGTTGATTTCGCCAACAGGCAAATACTATCAATCCAAAAACTTTCCAGCTTAGAATTCAGAAACGACATATGGAGTCTTTTTCTGGATGAAATTGAACAAAACAGGCTATACAAGGAATCTTATGATATGTTGATTAAGGTGCAAGAACTGACGGATGTGGCTTTAGATTCAAAAAGTGACTAACTTGATGGGAGCAACAATAGCCCAAAATGAGAGTCAGTCGATTTCTAAACAAGCTCAATTGGAAAGTCTATATCCTGGAGCTTTTCATCGTAATATTCGGGATTTCCATTGCCTACCAGTTAAACATTATTAACGAAAATCGGGTAAGCCATAAACTTGAAATTACGGCCATTCAAAACCTGAAAAAGGAAATTGAGATCAATGTTGCTGAATTCGAGAGCTTACGTAGTTATCGCATCCAAATTACAGCCAACACTTTGGCCCTTCTCAATCTCTTAAAATCAGAAAATAAGGTTTCACTGGATTCAGCCAACAAATATATTTTTCGTCTAGTACGAACCTCAACACCTGACCTGCAACAAGAAGCAGCCAATTTTTACTTGAATAGCAATTACAGCGATTCAAACATTGAGTTGAAAAATGAATTGCTAAGCCTCAAGACCTATTTTCAGGAGCTTCTGCAGTTATCCCTATCAGCCAGAGATGCAAAGATGGATGGTTTTTTTGGTTACCTCCAGGATGCTGTGGATTTCACTAAGCCTCGGGTAGTTGATCTGGACAAAATCAATGGCCTCAAATTCAAAAATATCATTTGGAACCAATCTTCAGATGAACAGGAAATCAACAGGCTGTTTAAACAAGCGGATGAAAAGCTTTTGGAGGTTCAGAATTATGTAAATAGGTTACTGAATCAATAACAATGAATGATCCAGAGGGAGAAGATAGATTGCATGGCCGCTCATCTTTTTTGAGCAAATTTCAAGATTACATAGGTGAGTTTATATATGGGGGCATTGATGGCAGCGTCACAACCTTTGCCGTTGTAGCCGGTGCGGCAGGTGCACAATTAGATAGTGCTATTGTTATCATTCTGGGTTTCGCCAACCTGATAGCCGATGGTTTTGCCATGTCGGTAGGAAGCTATCTGTCTACAAAATCCGAAAAAGAGAATTATGAAAAACACGAGCGGATTGAATACTGGGAAGTAGATAATCTTCCGGAGAAAGAGCGTGAAGAAGTTCGGGAGATTTACCAGGCGAAAGGCTTTGAAGGAGAATTATTGGAGCAGGTAGTAGATAAAATAACCGAAGACAAAGACCGCTGGGTGGATGTAATGATGAAGGAAGAGCTTGAAATGTCAAGAGAATCCAAGTCACCATTCAAAATGGGCCTGGTTACCTTCATCTCATTTCTTGTGATGGGCTTTATCCCTCTCATTGTTTATGTAATCGATTATACACTTGGGTTTTCTGCAGATATGTTTCTCTATTCCTCAGTAATGACTTTTGCAATTTTTGTACTCATAGGTTATGCCAAAAGTTTTGTGACCAATTCTAATAAAATCAGGAGTGTGCTGGAAACGGTTTTCCTTGGTGGCTCGGCTGCTGTTCTCGCTTATTTTGTAGGTGACTTGCTTGAAAAAATGATTGGCTAAGCAGCCATTCAAACATATTTTGCTCTTTATTCTAAAGGTTTAACTCAGGGATTATTAATTTCCCCTTTAGTAATTTTATTCAATGGTCAAATTCGGGACTTCTCGCAGATTAAAGAAGAACAATTTTCTGACTTACGTCATGGAGATTTTTATTGTGATTTTTGGTATCACTGTGGCCTATCAATTGAACATTTTCTATGAAAATCAAAAAGACAATAGACTTGAAATCGCGGCAATTGACAAGCTCCATACCGAAAACGAGTCAAATATTGCAGAGTTCAAATCTCTTATAGAAGATAGACTTCGACTGGAAGATGACACCAGACAACTAGCTCGAATTCTGTTCTCTGGAGGAAATTTAGAGGATGATAGCATTTCACATTACCTCTTTGACATTAACCAAACACACCGACCCAGAATCCAATATGAGGGATTGAATTTCTACCTCAACACAAATTACAACGATAAAAACACCGATTTAAAAAACGAATTAATCTCTCTTAAGAATTACTATATAGAGCTTAGGGAACTAGTCACTGACTATGTGAGAATGAAGGAAAAATACTATGGAGAGTTCCTGGTTTCAGAAGTCGATTTCGGGGAAGAAAAAATCCTTACACTTAATAAAATCAAGAGCGTAGAATTCAAGAACCTAGTCGTCAATTTGCTTTCCAATGAAATAGACCTCAATACACTCTTTGAATCGGCTTATCAAAAAGCCGTTGATATTGATGCCATTGTAGAGGAAAAGCTGGGCCACGATGATGACTGAGCCTGGATCTTCAGATGAAGGCCACACTCTTTAGAGCCCGCCCCGGGTATTTATGAGCATTAAACGAAAAAGATATTTATCCTTCTTTTTGCATATGGTAATGAAGTCAAAAAGATTCTAATGCTTCCTTAAGACGTCCGTTAAGGTCCTATTCTCCAGAATTTTTTGGGTGTGGTCGCGAACCTCGCACATTACTCTGTTCAATCCGCAAAGACCTCTTCGCAGTTCTCGCAGGGTTCATAATAATTGGTTCTTAGTAGTTATTTAACATCACCGGCATTACCAGCGTCAGAATATCCTCATTTTCATCTTGTTCGCCTGGGATAATCAAGCCAGCCCTGTTCGGAGCCGACATCTGCAAAACAACTTCTTTGGCTTGAAGATTATTTAACATTTCTACCAAGAATTTGGCGTTAAACCCGATTTCAATATCCTCTCCGTCATGCTCACAGGCCAGTCGCTCGTTAGCTTCGTTCGAGAAGTCAAGGTCTTCAGCAGAAATTACAAGCTCACTGCCGGTAATTTTCAGCCTCACCTGATGAGTAGTTTTATTCGCGTAAATCGAAATCCTCTTCAATGATCCAAGAAACTCGTTTCGGTCGATTCGCATTTCAATAGGATTCTCAGTCGGAATCACATTTTCATAATCAGGAAACCTCTCGTCAATTAATCGACAAATCATCCTGATGTTATTGAAGTGAAAATAGGCATTAGACGCATTGTATTCTACCACCACATTTACATTCTCAGCAGGCAGGGTAGATTTCAATAGGTTAAGCGCCTTGCGAGGGATAATGATGGACATTCCTGTATCTGATGCCACATCTACCCTTCTATGCCTGACCAAGCGATGGCCATCGGTAGCCACGAAAGTAGTGTTGGTCTCATCCAACTTAACGAAGACACCCGTCATGGCAGGCCTAAGTTCGTCATTGCTAGTGGCAAAAATTGTATTATTAATAGCGCTACTCAACATGTCGGTTGACATATCTACACTGTAAGCATCAGCAACGGCAGGTACCTTTGGAAAGTCAGTTGCATTCTCTCCAGCCAATTTATAATGTCCGTTGTCAGAACTGATCTCCACGCTATATGTTTCCGCGTCTATAGAAAACGTAACGGGCTGCTCTGGTAAATTCTTAAGGGTATCCATCAAAATTCTGGCTGGAACAGCTATGCTTCCATCCTCTTTAGCCTCCACATCAATTTCGGTGATCATCGAGGTCTGTAAGTCAGATGCAGTGATCGTTAATAAGCCATCATTGATTTCAAATAAAAAGTTTTCGAGGATTGGAACAACCGGGTTAGTTGTGATAACGCCATTAATATTTGAGAGGCGCTTTAAAAGTTCAGCTGAGGATACTATAAACTTCATATAGATTGGATTTTACGGTCTTTTATTAAGCGCATAAAGTTAAAAATAAAATCCTTAAACAGAATTAAAAGCTTGCTTATTAGAGGGCACTTAATGCAAGGGAGCAAAAGACTCTAATCATAAGTTTCCAATGCATTTTGGCTCAAATCTTTACTATTAACCTGTCCCTAACCCTGGGCAAAAGGCTTGGTGACATTCTCGAGAACCCAATTCCCTCTGAAATAGACCACTTAATGGAGAATCTCAAAAGGATTAGCTGTAAATTAACGGGCGACTTTCAAACTAAATTCAAGAAATTAAACCAACTTACTTCCGGCCTGCTAACAGGGGATAAAGAAGATTAATATGAAAGAAATTACAGTCAAAGAGCTTGCGGAGCTGAAAAATTCTGGAGCAGATTTTCAATTGATTGATGTTCGTGAAACGAATGAAGTTGAAATCTGTGAAATCGGTGCGGAGTTGATTCCCATGAATACAGTTCCTGACAATGTTGAAAAATTCTCAAAGGACAAGCAAGTAATAGTGCACTGTAGAAGTGGAGCACGTAGCGGCAATGTCATTCAATGGCTTGAGCAAAATCACGGCTACGACAACCTGTATAATCTTAAAGGTGGTATCCTGGCCTATGCTGATGAAATTGACCCGACCCTGGCGAAGTACTAAGACCCAAACTTGGTGTACTTTCTTAAGCGCATCCAATGCCTCACCATACCAAAGAGAATAAGAGCCAATAGTGGCAATCCCAGGTTAATCAGTTGCCATTTGGCTCTCTCTTCTTGCACTTTCAGCCGATTCAATGGGCGAATCTTTATTTCCTTGGAACGTGCCGAGATCAATCCGTTCTCATCTGTCAGGTAGGCAATGGCGTTCAGGATAAACTCCTTGTTGGCATAGGTAATCTGTTCACCCTGATCTGCATAAGGGTTAAACCCTAAGTCGTACGGCCCTCCGTTCCTAGGGTTGATTTCATTTCTAATCAGGTCGCCATCAGACGCCACAATGATTTTAGTGGTAACACCATCGGCTTTGAAACCACTATTATCAGCTCCCTCAGGCAAAATTCTATTTTTGAAAAGTGAAGTAAACTCCCCCTCAAGCAGATAGGTAACCGGTAAAACACCTTCATTAAAACTACTAGGGTCTGGTTCAGCCACCATGTCTTCAAATGCCACACGTACCGGAGGGGCAATCACCTTGGTCAATGGAGAAGTAAACATCAACGGAGTCTTTCTTATCCCCGATGCTTTGACTGTGTCAATTGTACTGAAAAATCTAAGGTAAACAGCATCAAGATTTCGGGTAATGGGATGATCGCTAAAGCTATTGATCCCAGCGTAGAATAGCCAGGGGAGGTTAACAATGGTGCCCGAATTATCAGCCACTACCCCATACCTTCCCAGAATATTAAGATCCTGGACAAAGTTTGTATTGAGCCTGATCCCATACCTGAAAAGTAAATCCGTCAAATCCAGGTCAATTGGCAGTGCCAGAGTACCATCCCCAGATGCCGCACTTGGGTTAACACTCAAGGCATCAATCATAAAAATAGCCTTGCCACCATTCATTATGTACTGGTCCAAGTTATATTTCTCAATCTTTGAAAAGGCCTCTCTAGGTTTTACTATTAACAAGACATTAAAGGCTTCCGTGCTTACCGGGCGATCTAGGTCTAGTCGTGTCAAAGCATAAAATTCTTGAATTGCAGCCGCAAACCCTGCCAAGTTCAGTGAATCCAGCTCTCCATGCCCTTTAACCAATCCAACACTTTTTCTGTTGATATTAGTCATTCGCTTTATTCCTGTAGCCAATTCGAATTCAACGCCTTCAATAGATTGATTTAATCGTTCTTCAGCACTAGCACCTCGTGTACCTTTTAGCATAAGGGTACTGGTCCCCTGCTGGCTATTTCTGATTATGGCGTATGGAAAAATTGTCTTCCTAACCTGATTACCATTCTCATTATCAAAAATCACCGTTGGCTCGTATCCCCGATCCGTTAAGGCGGTGTAGTTAGCATTTCTAACAGACTGACTTTCGCCCTCAGTTGGATCAAACAAGGCGTAGGTGATCGGGAATCGACTATATACATTGAATTCTTCGATAGTCTCCAGAATCGATTTTTGAAGCCTGGTAAAACCTGCATTTAGATCACCCGCAATCCACACCTCAACATGCATTGGTTCTTCTAAAGATTTCAACAAGTCTTTGGTAGCATCAGTAATCGAATATCTCCTTTCTTCAGTAAGATCAAGTCGAAAAAAGTAATTGGCCGAAATAGCGTTGGCAGCAAGCATTAAAACCAAGGCAATTGCAAAATTGCGCATCAACTTTATGCTACTTGATTTGAGTGACATCTTTCTTGATCCCATTCTCAGCCAGGCCAATATGAGCATAAAGGTGATGGTGCTCAGGAAGAAAACGAGGTTTCTGGAGTCTACAAGTCCCCTGCTCAATGCATCATAGTGATAAGCAATGCCTAATTCTTCGATATAGATTGCCATGTTTCCTGAGAACATTTGACTCAGAGAACCTAATCCGCTGTAAAGCACAAAACACAGAAAAACGGCTACGATGAACGCCACAATCTGGTTTTCGCTTAAGGAAGTGGCCAATATGCCTATTGCCGTAAATACGCCTCCCAGAAGTGCCAAGCCTATATAGGACCCCGTGATACCCGGGATATCCAGGTTTCCCGCAGGGTTACCCAATTGATAAACCGAATAGAAATAAATAAGTGTTGGCAGCAGCGAAAAAATCACCAACGTAAATGCCGCCAGGTATTTACCAAAAATGATCTGGAAGTCAGATAAAGGCCTTGTAAGCAACAGTTCGATTGTTCCTGTTTTCCTTTCTTCCGCCAACATGCGCATGGTGATAGCAGGAATCAAAAACATATAGACGAAAGGGCCCAGTGTGAAAAGGGTTTCCATATCAGCATAACCATAATTAAGGATGCTGGTGTCAGGGAAAACCCACATTAGCAAACCAATGCCTGTTAGAAAAACCCCAATGACGATGTAAGCAATCAGGGAGTTTAGAAACTGACGAATCTCTTTAAGATATATCGTCCACATCAGGCTTCTGTTTGGTCAGTTGATAGAAAACTTCTTCCAGGCTGTCTTCCTCGAGTTGCATACTAAGGATCACCCAGCCCTTTTCTGCAGCAAACTTAAAAAGATGCTCTCTTAAGTCTCCCGTACTTTTACTTCGAAGTTGATAATGTCTGCCTCCCCCACCTTTTATCTCGATTCCTGACAAGAGACTCAACTCTTCTTCAGGCACCTCTTGCTGAAATTCCACGTTCAAGATGCTTCCCCCACTACTCACAGTTAATTTATCCACCGTATCATCTGCTACAATTTCTCCCTGACTGATGATCACCACACGTGTGCACAAGGCCTTGACCTCTTGCATTATGTGGGTGGATAGAATTACAGTTTTGTCTTTGCTGATTTGCTTGATCAGATTTCTTATTTCTGCCAGTTGATTTGGATCAAGGCCAGTGGTGGGTTCATCCAAAATCAGCACTTTCGGGTCATGTATTAAGGCCTGGGCAAGACCTACTCTTTGCCTATACCCCTTAGAAAGCGAACCTATCTTTTTGTTCTGCTCCTGAGTCAACCCGCAAAGCTCAATCATTTCTTGCACTCTAGCTATTTTGTGCTTTCCTTTCAACTTGTGAAGTGAGGCTATGAAACGGAGGTATTCGTGTACAAACATGTCCAAATAGAGCGGATTGTGCTCAGGCAAATAACCAATATTCTTTCTCACTTGTTTGGACTCTGTGACCACATCAAAACCAGCCACTTTCACTTCGCCTTCAGAAGGAGGAATGAAGCCAGTGGCAATCTTCATGGTGGTTGATTTTCCGGCCCCATTCGGGCCTAAAAAACCCAAAATTTCACCCGGCTGCACAGTAAACGAGATGGCATTTACTGCCTTTTGATTTCCATAAACCTTGGTGAGTTGGTTGACTTCGATGGACATTGAATCTGTAACGGGATTAATCCCTATTTATTGGGTCTTCCTTTTGGCCAAAGCGGCCTCATTTCAACATCAACAATGTGGTAGTTGGGGTGTGTTTTCAGCACATGAATTATACTTGACGCCACATCTTCCGGACGCATCATGTTTTCATTGGCATTGTAGCCCTCTATTTCATCAAAGAAATTGGTATTGGTAGAGCCCGGATAAATGCAGCTTACCTTGATACCGTAGTTGCGCACTTCTTTGAATAGTGCGTGAGAAATGCCCCGAACGGCAAATTTAGTCCCGCAATAGCCGGCCATATTTTCAATGCCAGTGATTCCGGCTATTGAGGCAATATTTACGATATGTCCCTCTTCCAATTCAATCATTCCGGGAATAGCCACTTTAGCACCATGATAAACACCGTTTACATTCGTATTGAACATGGTTTGCCATTCTTCGATGGGCATTTCATGCAGCAACCCGGTATAGCCCAGTCCGGCATTATTGATAAGCACCGAAGCCTTTCCAAATTGATTGACAGTTTCATTATAAGATGCCTGGACATTCTCCCAATCAGATACATCTGTTTTAATAAAGTGAAAATCGCTATCGGTCAAATTGGGAGCCGTGCGACCCCAGCCTACAACAGTCATCCCCTCTGACAACAAGGATTTGACTGTCTCAAGTCCAATGCCTTTACTCACACCCGTGACTATCGCTACTTTTCCTTTTAAGTCCATGTGGTGAAATTAAGAATGATTGTCGAATTTTTCCCATTAGTTCATATGTAAACGAAGTATCTGTGGTTTCTAGGCACAACAGAAGCTACGAGGCTAAAGACCCCGCAACAAGTGCGGGGTGACAGGGCTGAAGAATAATTGCTGAAATATTAATTGAACAGGTGGTCATCCCGCACTTGTTGCGGGATCTTCTGTAAGATTACCGCCAAAGGTCTCTATTAAAGTACCATCACTGTACTCAGTAGACTTGTAAGTTCTGTTTTTCACATTGTGGGTGACCAGATAAAAACCAAACTCCTCCAATTAACCATGCGATGTGACTGAGGTTTTTGGGACAACAGCGGTTGCGAAGCTCATGACCCCGCAACAAGTGCGGGGGGACAGGGCTGAAGAATAATGGATAGAGTCGATAGTCATCCCGCACTTGTTGCGGGATCTGCTCAGAGGCTAAACCAAAGGTTTCAATCAAACCAGTTCTGCGCTAAGTCCTTCCATTCTGGGTTGATAGATTCGACTAGGTTCTTCTTCCAGTCTCTTTTATACCTCTTTATCAGCTTTTCACGATGTATTGCCTCACGGATATCTTT
Source organism: Roseivirga sp. (assembly GCA_029262895.1). Taxonomy (GTDB): domain Bacteria; phylum Bacteroidota; class Bacteroidia; order Cytophagales; family Cyclobacteriaceae; genus Roseivirga. The sequence continues at coordinate 18,866 of JAJCYM010000086.1, read as the reverse complement.
GTGTTCTTCAAAATAAATGAGTTTATAGCAGTTGTACTTTTTAGTGAAACCATCATTAATGCCTGCTCTGTGCTGGTAAACTCTCCTTTCTAAATTATTCGTGACACCAGTGTAGAAAACTGAATTTCTCCAATTAGTTAATATGTAAACGAAGTATCTGTGGTATTTAGGCACAAGAGAAGTTACGAAACTCAAGACTCCGCAACAAGTGCTAGAGATCAAAGGATTGACGAATAATTACCTAAACATTAATTAGTTGGGTAGTCATCCCGCACTTGTTGCGGGATCTGCTGCAAGATTACTACCGAAGGCCTGCGTAAAACACCATGACTTTACTCAGTTTACTTGTAAGCTCTATTTCTCACATTCTGGGTGGCCAGATGTGAAAATCAACCTCCTTCGGTTAGGTAGGTCTTTAGGTGGGGTAACTGCGGGTTTTTGAGACGGCAACGGTTACGAATCTCAAGACCCCGCGACAAGTGCGGGGTGACAGGGGATCGTGTGGAGAGAGGGGCTTAAGAATGATTGCTGAAAGAAATAACCCATTAGGCAACAATCACACCGTTCCCCAGTAAGCCATGTACCATGCGTTGCTATTTTCGTAAATTATCAGGGTAAAGACTTATAAAACTATGATTGTAACAACCACAGATTTTGTTCCAGGAAAAGAGGTAGGCGAAATTTTGGGAATCGCCAGGGGTAGTACGGTTCGGGCCAGACACGTTGGAAGAGACATCTTTGCGGGGCTTAAAAACCTTGTAGGAGGTGAAATTGACGAGTATACCAAATTACAGGCGCAGTCACGAGAAGAAGCCATGTACCGACTCAACAAGGACGCTGAAAGGCTAGGTGCTGATGCGGTAATTAATTTACGCCTCACCACCGCCATGATCATGCAAGGCACAGCCGAGATTCTTGCCTATGGCACCGCGGTGAAATTCAAATGAAAACGCTTAAATGGCTCGTTTATGCTATACCAATTGGTCTGGCAATTTGGGTCTTTATAGCAATTAGGATTTCATTCGCCATTAAAAGGCGGCAAAAGCAAAAGGGGGAAGAACGCTTTGAAAAGAGGGATAATTAGTCTAACAGAGTCCATCTCTATCAAAGAATACCATATTAAAGGCTTACCATATTTTAACAACTCTAAACACTATTCATAACATTTTATTCATAATGTGCAGCTTTTAATAAGTTACGAATTCAGAATTCTTGCAAACACTTATTCCTACACAATAAGTCTGTTTGTCGCGGACGTTATTAGTGTCCTCAGTTGGTATTTATTTAGAAAAATTCAAAAACAGGGTAACCCTCGCCTAAAAGAAGGTCCTCATCCCAGCTCACTCATTCGAATTCTCCCTCGTATTGAGATACCAGCAAAGACAACAGTTATATAAACCTATTGAATGTCTTGAAGATTTATTATATCTTAATAAGAGTAAAATACTTGATTACCAGTAATTTAAATGTAGAAATTATGAAAAACACTTTTCGATCTGGCCTACTTGTTGGCACAAATTTATTATTAATGATTTTCCTCTTCTCAGGTGCTGTGAATAAACCAGTGAATTCAGAGGAAGAATCCAATTCTGAGTCTCTGCGAGCGTTAGAACCTTATCTCGGGGAAATCACAATGTTTGCTGGCAACTTTGCCCCTCGTGGATGGGCTTTCTGTGATGGGCAACTATTAGCTATATCTCAAAATTCAGCCTTATTCTCATTGTTGGGTACAATCTATGGTGGAGATGGGCGCACCACATTCGCGTTACCTGATCTACGTGGAAGAGTACCCGTCCATGCTGGTAGGGGCCCAGGGCTTTCAGATTACCGACAAGGACAAAAGGGTGGCAACGAAACCCAGACCTTAGCAGTGCGTCAACTACCTGCTCACAATCATGCCATTTTCGCCAATGAGAATGTTTCAAATACCAAGAATCCGGAAGGTGCCATGTTGGCAAATCCAGATGCTCCTATGAAATTGTATTCGGATCAAATAGGTCAGTTGAATATGAGGCCAACCGGGAATACTGGTGGAAATCAAGCGGTAGATATCAGGCAGCCCTATGCAACAGTTCGTTACATCATAGCCGTAGTTGGCACCTATCCTTCAAGGAATTAACTTTCCTATTGTAGGGCAATCAGACGTACGATAACCTTTGTCATTCCTTTCTCTGATTGAGCAGCAGCAGCTAAAATATTTTCGATTTTAGCTTCCTCAAGGTTATCAGGATCGCAGAGATCAGTTATGGCAGAAATAGCAAAGACCGGCAGGTTCATATGCCTGGCCACTATGACTTCAGCTACGGTAGACATCCCTACTGCATCCGCGCCAATCGTTCTAATAAAACGATATTCTGCCCTGGTCTCCAGATTTGGGCCACTGACTCCGGTGTATACACCTTCATGGCAGGGAACACCTTCTTCTTTGGCAATTGCAAGTGCTTCATCGATCATCTTACGTTCGTAAGGTTCACTCATGTCTGGAAAACGCCCACCAAAATCATCCAAATTGGCTCCTGTTAATGGGTTTTCTTTGGTGAGGTCAATGTGATCTTCAATGATCATAAGATCGGCAACCTTAAAATCGAGATTTACGCCTCCGGCAGCATTTGAAATGAAGAGCTTTTGAATGCCCAGCTTCTTCAGCACGCGAATAGGAAAGGTCACGGCCTTCATATCGTAACCTTCATAGTAATGAAATCGCCCCTGCATCGCGACTACCTTGCGACCGGAAAGCACTCCGAAAATCAAACGCCCCTTATGACTTTCAACTGTCGATACAGGAAAATGCGGAATGATCTCATAATCAATTTCACCGGCTATTTCTATATGATTGACCAAAGCACCGAGCCCCGTTCCCAGCACAATGCCAAATTCCGGTTCAAATGAATGTCGGGATTTAATGAAATCAACTGCCTCGTCAATCTTATCGGAATAACTCATTTCTTAATTTTTGTATGATCAAATATTTGGGTGCCCAAATATGCGAAACATTTTGATTGTTCAGGTTGAACTTTTTAGCTGAAATATCATTTACAGATTAGCACATTTATTTTTAACCTAAGCATTCATTTGGTGCATGGTTAAACTATTAACTTGCATCAAAATTATTTAAGGCCCATGATTACAATTGTTGTCGGTACGAATAGGAAGGACTCTGTAAGTCGACAAATAGCGGATTATTATCAGTCACTCCTTGATGACAAAGGAGCACAAAACCAAATTGTGGATTTGGTTGATCTCCCTGGAGATTTTGTGGGTACTGCTCTGTATGAAAACAATGGCAGGAACGCAGCATTCAATGTAATAAGAGAGAAAGTGCAATCTTCAGAAAAGTTAGTTTTTGTGGTACCGGAATACAACGGATCATTCCCTGGTATTTTAAAAGCGTTTATTGATGGATTAAAATATCCCGAGGGTGTTCGCGACAAGAAAGCCGCTCTCATTGGTGTTTCTTCAGGAGTGCAAGGCGGTGTATTGGCTATGGCGCACCTTACCGACATCTTCAATTATTTAGGAATGAATATTCTGGCGCTCAAACCCAAACTTGCAGCTATTGAAGACAACTTTGGAGAAGGGAAAATTACCAATGCACTTTATAATCAGCTCTTGAATGACCAGGTGGAAAAGCTTATAGAATTCTAGTTGACACTACTATAAAAAGGCAGCCCATACGGGCCACCTTTTACACCAAAACAACATAATACAATTCCCAACAAGTTTCTTGCCTAACTCCGGCATAGCTTATGGCCAGGGGGCTTTCACTTGTTTTTCTGTTAGTACACTAGTTTGAGAAAAGGTGAGCAAAGTTTTTACATTGTTTTTTCGCCTTCGTTTTTGTCCTCACAAACAAACTGAGCATAGTTTTCTAAGTGCCCTATTTCGAAGAAAGATGTTTGTGAAGACACAAACATCAGCCCTTACTGTCATTGCGAAGAACCTATAGCGTAGCGGAAGGTGATGTGGCAACCCGCCTGCCGGACGGCCAGGTCCGTCAGTTCTAAACTGCCGTAGTCTAGAACCGACAGATTGCTTCGTTCCTCGCAATGACACAAAAAAACAGCCCATGGCAGTAGGCTGTTTTAAGGTAAGTGTCGAAACTTAACCGTTTAATCAATATTGAATGTAGTACTAGTCTACATTGTCATGAAGAAACTTATTGTTCCCCATGATTTCGTCATCGTCATTCAAATTATAACGCGATACATTGCTTTCTGCAGAAGGAAGTGTGTCGTTCAATCGCACATCTTTACGCTGGTAGGCTGGTATTTCCAGCTTTTCCTTGAAGTCACCACTGTCCATCTGATTATTATTTAATCCCCGAAGGCGCTCTTCCCTTATTCTTGCCTGTTCAATCAATCTTGCCCTTTTCAGTTCAAGGAAGTTTTTATTCCGATCATCTTCATATTGATCTCGAATCGCCTCATTTCTTTCTGCAACTTCAGGTTCCTGCTGAGCAGAAAACTTATCATCGGACTGAACCTCCTCTACTTCATAATTTTCCTCCAAAGAAGACATGAATGAGTAGCCCTTCTCCAATTCTCCTTCCTCTTTTGGTTGCTCCTCGGTTGAAGGTCTAGGCTCCGGCTTTTCAAAACCTGTTGAGAAGAGAGACGGTTGCGAGTGTTTAGGTGAAAGGGATTCTTCCTCGTTAGTTTCGATCTGTTGACTAGTCTCCAGATCTATTACCGTTCTTTGACTTCCCAACTTTGCTTCTAAAGCCGGAGCATTAAACCCAGTTGCTATTACAGTCACGCTGATGCTATCTCCATGATCCACGTCAATTCCATGACCAAAGATCACTTCAGCTTCATCGCCTGCTTTTACTTGTATGTACTCTGTGATTTCCATCAATTCATCCATTTGTAGTTCAGCCTGTTCGCCTGAAACAATGGACAAAAGTATTTTCTGGGCACCATGAATGTCTTTGCTGTTCAGCAATGGAGAAGAAATCGCCATCTCTGCCGCTCGAAGGGCTCTTCCTTCGCCTTCCGTGGTGGATGATCCCATCACGGCTGCTCCTGCTCCTTTCATTACCGTCTGCACGTCCATGAAATCCACATTCACATATCCAGGTACAGTAATAATTTCAGCTATTCCTTTTGCCGCTGTCGTCAACACATTGTCTGCCTCTGCAAAGGCTTGGGAGATGGGCAAATTGCCATGAATCTCTCGCAGCTTGTCATTCAAAATGACAAGAACTGTGTCACAGTTTTCTTTGAGTTCATCAATTCCTGTGTTGGCTGCCGCTGTTTTCTTTCTCCCCTCAAAGGAGAATGGAGCAGTGACGATACCTACCGTCAAGATATCCATTTCATTGGCTACCCTGGCAATAACAGGAGCGGCTCCGGTACCAGTGCCTCCACCCATACCTGCCGTGATAAATACCATCTTGGTATCATCTGCCAACATTTCTCGGATTTCCTCTTTACTTTCTAAAGCAGCGTTCTTTCCCTGCTCAGGGTTAGCTCCCGCACCAAGACCTTCGGTTAGGGCTGTCCCTAATTGTAGTTTGTTGGGTACCGGACTGCTTTTAAGTGCTTGTGCGTCTGTATTGCACACAATAAATTCCACATCCTTAATCCCTTGATTATACATGTGGTTGACTGCGTTACTTCCTCCACCGCCAACACCAATCACCTTAATGATTGATTTGTGTCTTTGTGGGATTTCGAACCTATAGTTATCTGCCATGATTTATTTGTTTATAGTTGGAAGCGTGAATTCGGAAGTCGGAAGCAAGGCTTCGATATCCGAATTCATTATTCCATTGTTCTTAGTTTATTTTATAGCTTCTGACTTCCATCTTCCGACTTCCAGCCTTCGCTTCTAGTATTCGTTTTTATCATTAAAATCATCCATCAACAGCCCCTTAGTCTTATCTATCAAGCCTTTGAAGAATTCAGTTCCTTTTTTAGCTGCTTTCTGCTCCTTCTTATTCATGCCAGCCATTTGGTTTTCGATGTATTGATTCTCTCTCTCATCGATTGCCCTAAAGCCTGAAAGCACAAGCCCAACAGTTGTTGAATACATCGGACTTTTCACCGCTTCAATTTTTGACTTGCCAAGATGCTCATTGGGGTATCCCACACGTGCATCCATGCCTGTCATATATTCAAAGAGCTGCTTAACTCCGCCAAGCTGCGAGCCGCCACCAGTGATTACAAGACCACCCGCCAGTTTACTTCCGTATCCTGAAGTGATGATTTCGGCATGCACCAATTCAATAATTTCTTCCATTCTGGCCTCAATGATATGAGCCAGGTTTCTTATTGAAATTTCCTTAGGTGGCCTGTTTCTCAATCCAGGGATTGACACCACCTCGTTAGGGTTGGCCTCTTCTGCTATCGCTCTTCCAAACTTGGTTTTAAGTAACTCAGCCTGGTTTTGCATTACTTTAAGGCCTTCCTTGATATCCGTGGTCAGGATGTTGCCGCCAAACGGAATAACAGCTGTATGTCGGATAATGCTGTCATGGAAAAGCGCAACGTCAGTGGTACCACCACCAATGTCCACAAGGCAAACACCAGCCTCTTTTTCTTCGTCACTCAGCACTGAAAGGCTCGAAGCCAAAGGCTCAAGAATCAAATGTTCAATATCAAGCCCCGCTCTTTTGACACACTTATTAATATTTCGAATTGCATTGGTTTGCGCTGTAATCACATGGAAATCTGCCTCCAACTTTACACCGGACATACCAACGGGATCTTTGATACCATCTTCGTAATCCACTATATAGTCTTGCGGCATCACATGAATGATCTCACAGCCAGGAGGCATTACTATTTTATGAATGTCGTTGGTTAGCCTGCTCAAGTCCTCAACAGTAATTTCATCGTCCACGGAATCTCTCGTAATTCCTCCATGATGAACGGAGCTCTTGATGTGTTGGCCTGCGATGCCAACATTTACTACTCCGATGTCAATACCGGCTTGTTCACTGGCTTCGGCAATTGCCTTTTCAATGGCCATTACGGTTTTATCAATGTTGGTGACAATTCCGCGAATAACACCATCAGAAACGGCTTTACCCATTCCCAATACCTCGAGTTTTCCATACTCGTTTTTGAGACCAACGATTGCGCAGATTTTCGTGGTTCCAATGTCTAGTCCGACTACTATTTTATCTTGTTGCATGGTGCTTTTAATGTTTTCGATTTACAAGTTGAGTTGTATGGTTTCTTAATGTTCTAATTTGGTTTATGAATGGAGTTGATGATCTCCAACTTCTCAATGGTTTTCGGCTTTCTCATCTTTTCTATTCACAAATGATTTGGTCTTTAAATTCTACATTCACCCGGTCATAGGCATTCCAGCCTTTGGTGGGCATTATCTCTTTGAAAAATATTTTGAGCCTTTTGAACTTGTCTGCAATGTTCTCCGCTCTTCCCAACTCCAATCTCTGCTTACCTACCTGGGCGTACATCACAATCTTTCCTTTCTTATCCACATTGATTTCTGCGATCTGCATTTTCCAAAAGCGATCCGCATTCACATGATTTACCAGGTCGTACAGGGCTTGATAATACTCCTCCTCTTCAATGGATTCGGCTTTAGTCATCTTGTTCATGTACTCACCTGTGAGCACAACCACCCTGGCAGTGTACTTGCTCGAAACAGGCAAAACATTTCCCTCTTCACTGATATAGGCATGTTTACCATTGTTGGCAACTAGCCTGGCAATCGGCTTACTTTGATAGGCTTTAACAACCAGATGCCCCTTTAAATCACGATAGACTTCCGCATCTTTCACAAAGCTGTGCGATTCAATTCTCTGTTCTATCTCCTTGAGGTTGACACGTCCAAAGTGATCACCCAAAATGGAATCACCTTCATTTTCCATAATTAGGGCAAGCACATCACGCTCGTCAACAAAGAAGTTCTCAAATCGATTTTCGATTTCTACAGAAATATCATCAATACGATAGCCCACTTCTCTTTTCTCTACAAAGCCAATTGTAACAAAGAGGACAGCCAACACGGCCAGACTAATTAGTACACTATATGTTTTCTTACCAATGATCATGACAAAGCATTTTTAATAGGTAAAACCATCTGATCTATATCTCCTGCTCCTATTGTGAGCACAACTTCCGGATTCCAACTTTGAATCTTCGCAACCAAGGTTTCCCTGGTACATATTTCTTTCTTCTGAAGTTTTACATTTTCCAAGATCATTTCAGAAGTAACTCCAGGAATGGGCAATTCTCTGGCCGGGTAGATGTCCAACATGAGTAGCTCATCTGCCAGGCTCAAGCTTGTCGAAAAACCCTCTGCAAAATCTCTTGTTCTTGAATAGAGATGTGGCTGAAAAACTGCCGTAATCTTTCTTTTTGGGTAAAGGCTCCTTATCGATTTTAAGAAGGCTTCGATTTCAACCGGGTGATGTGCATAATCATCTATATAGACGGTATTCTCTCCTTTAATCAGATATTCAAATCTCCTTTTCACTCCTTTATAGGTACTTACGCCCTCTTTGATACTTTCATCGGCAGCACCTAATGACCTACAGACAGCAATGGCCACAAGCATGTTTTCCACATTATGATAACCTGGTACATTAAGCTTTATACCATTGATATCCCTTGAGCCATTTCTATAATCAAAAATGAAGGAGGCATTTTCAATTCTTAAGTTTTCAGATCTGATTCCTCCTTCAGTCAAACTATAGCCTGTATGACCAAGGATCGTTTCACCTACCAGTTCTTTGGCTAAATCATTTTTGACAAAAAGATGACCATCTTTTTTGATCTGTTTGATGAATTGCCGGAATGAGTCTTTCAGTGAATCTTTATCACCATAAATATCCAAATGATCAGCATCGGCCGCTGTCACGACTGCCACGTCAGGATGAAGCGTTAGGAATGATCTGTCAAACTCATCAGCCTCGATTACGGCAATACTGTCTTCATTCTCATTGAGAATCATGTTGGTGTTATAGTTGGTAGAAATACCGCCTAAAAACCCCGCACAATCAATACCGGCCGTTTTGAGCAAGTGAATAATCATGGATGAAGTGGTGGTTTTACCATGTGTACCTGCTACGGCAATGCTCTTCATATTCTGGGCAATTACACCCAAAACCTGTGAGCGCTTCATGATCTTGTAATTATGGTCTATGAACCAATTCCACTCTGCGTGATCTGCCGGAATAGCAGGTGTAAGAACGATCAAAGAATTCGATTTTGAGTTTTTGACCTCTGCATCAATCAATTCGGGATCGTCCTTAAAATGCACCTGAATATCCTCTGATTGCAATTGATCTGTAAGCGATGTAGGGGTTTTGTCATAACCAGACACAGCTTTACCGTTGTGCTTAAACCAACGGGCCAAAGCGCTCATGCCGATACCTCCAATACCGAGAAAATAGACGTTATGTATACTTTCTAATTTCACTCAGTCACTTTTATTTTAATTGTTTCGTGGAATCTCGATGATCCAAGTTTTCGATTTCTTTGAATTTTAGTTTTCATCTCGATTTCACGCAATCAGTTTTACTATTTCGTTAACTATTTCATTGGCTGCATCCGGTTTAGCCAATGCCTTTATTTTTTGACTTAAAATTTCTTGTTGGTTATGATCATTGATTAAGGCTATCGCCTCATCAATTAGTCGCTCCCTTGCCTCACTATCTTTCACTAAAACAGCAGCTTCATTGCCTACCATTGCCATGGCATTCTTAGTTTGGTGATCTTCTGCCACATTGGGTGAAGGCACAAAAATGGTGGGCTTACCTGCGATGCTTAATTCCGAAACTGATAGTGCCCCAGCTCTGGACACCACTACATCGGCAGCCGCGTATGCCAAGTCCATTTCTTTCATAAACTCAAAGAGTTGTATGCTATCTCGATTTTCAAAAGCCCCCAGCTTATTTTTCATCTCTTCATAGTAGAAGCGACCGCATTGCCAGATCACCTGAACATTTGCGTCTATTAACTTCTGGAGATTCAGGATCATGCTGTCATTGAGCGTTCTTGCCCCAAGACTTCCCCCTAAAATGAGCAAGGTTTTTCTGTCAGGGCTCAATCCGAAGTGAGCCAGGGCTTCAGCCATCTTTCCCTCCAAATTCACAATGTCCTTTCGAACCGGATTACCTGTAATGGTTAGTTTGTCCGAAGGGAAAAACTGCTCCATGTTTGGATAGGCTACACAAATCTTCTGTACTCTTTTAGCTAGAATCTTATTGGTCAATCCTGCATAAGAATTCTGTTCCTGAATTATAGCCGGCACGTTTTTTTGTGTGGCAATTCTTAGCAATGGTCCTGAAGCATAACCTCCAACACCGACCACGGCATGAGGCTTGAAACCTCTTATGATCTGTCGGCTTTTTGTCAGACTTGAAATCACCTTAAAAGGGAAAGACAGGTTGTCCAGGGTCAGCTTTCTTTGCAGTCCGCTGATCCAAAGTCCGATAATCTTGTATCCTGCCTCCGGGACCTTTTGCATTTCCATTTTTCCTTTAGCTCCTACAAATAGAATCTCAGCATCCTTAAACCGCTCTTGAAAGGCTTTGGCAATCGCAATTGCCGGATAAATATGCCCTCCAGTGCCTCCTCCACTGATAATGATCCTATATGGTTCTTTATGTTCTATAGCTAAATCGCTTTAGCTGTATTTCTAACTTCTCCGGTCACTGCCGCGAAATCATCCTGCTCTCCTCTGCTCACACTCAAAATGATTCCTAAAGCCAAACCGGTAAACAACAGTGACGTACCTCCCATGCTTATTAATGGAAGTGTCTGACCCGTAACAGGCCCTAATCCTACTACCACACCAATATTCACCAAGGCTTGTATTACTATGGCAAAGCTGAGTCCTGCCGACAACAAACCACCAAATGCCCGATCGCTATTTGCTACTACCCGCATTCCTCTATAGAGTAAAACCAGGTAGAGAAACAGCACAAATAAGCCTCCAATCATTCCGTATTCTTCGATGATGATGGCATAGACAAAATCTGAATATGGATGTGGTAAAAAATTTCTTTGATCACTATTTCCCGGGCCTTTGCCCAGAACCCCACCAGTAGCAATAGCTATATATGATTGCTCAGCCTGATAGGGCACTTCTGTTTGACTGGCAAAATCCTTTACTCTGTTTAAAGCTGTTTCTCCACGCTGGCCAACTTTCATTGCGATGACACCTACAAAAGCACCTACGACCAAGAGCATGGCTAAGTATTTCACCGGCATACGCCCAATAAAAAGAAGTAGCATGCAGGTCAAAAAGAGCAAGATGGCCGTAGAAATATTTGTCATGGCGATCAAACCACAAATGGCACCACTCCACAAAAGCATCGGAATTAGTGACTCCTTGATATCGGCAATGTTCTGTTGCCGCTTTGCTAACATACCTGCCAGTCCTGCTATCAAAGCCATTTTGGCTAAATCGGATGGTTGAAACTGCAACCCTACAAAGGGTAGCTGAATCCATCTGGAAGCTTCGTTGATATTTGAGCCATATAGCCACGTATATAGTAATAATGGTACGGACAAGAGCATGGCATATCGGGCCATTTTAGAGTAATAGCGGTAATCTATTTTGTGGGCAACCCACATAACCAGAAGCCCCAACCCTACCATTATGGTATGACGAATAAGATAGAACTCTGTATTGCCTCCTTGCTGCTTATACGCCAGGGAGCCTGTAGCACTATAGACAACTAAAATACTAATCACAGAAAGGCAAATGACAACCAACCAGATGACTGGGTCGCCCTGGATGTGCTTATCTGTCCATATTTTTAGTTTACCCATCATAACTCGAGAACTGCTTCTTTAAATTTTTCTCCCCGGTCTTCGTAATTCTTGAACAAGTCAAAACTTGCGCAAGCGGGTGATAGCAAAACTGTATCACCGGGTTCGGCCAATTCTTTAGCCATGCGAACCGCTTTGATCAAATCATCTGTAGCCTTGACCACCGGCACCAGATTTTCAAATGCCGTCCATAATTTTGAGTTGTCTTTTCCCAGGCAAATCAAGGCCTTCACCTTTTTCTGTGCCAAAGCCTCGATGAGGCTGTAATCATTTCCTTTGTCTACTCCACCTGCAATCCACACTATGGGCGTATCGAATGCATCCAGGGCATAAAACACGGCATCCACATTGGTTGCTTTGGAGTCGTTGATGTATTCTACGCCATCAAGATTCCGAACAGATTCCAATCGGTGTGGTGCATTTTTGAATGTGCCAAGTCCCTTCACGAGATCTTCTCCTTCAATTCCGGCCAGCAAAGCTGCTGTTCCTGCGGCTGCACAATTCAGCATGTTATGTAGCCCCTTGGTTGAGATATCCACTCTGGGGGCGGATACCTCAATACCATTAGGGGCATAAAACAACCTATCATTTTGTATAAATGAAATCCCAGCACCGTCTGCGCTGAGCGAAAAAGGATGAACATTCAGGTCATCGCTGACCTGTCGTAGTATATCCATCCCGACAGAGGGATCGTCCAGCCAAAAGACTGCGTCCCCTCCCAGGTGTACAAGGTGAAATATGCGCATCTTCGATGCGGTGTATTTATCAAAGTCGTTGTCATATCTATCCAGATGATCCGGAGTGACATTCAACAAGACTGCGATGTCTAACTTGAGTTCATAAGTGTCATCCAATTGGAAGCTGCTCAACTCGAGCACATACCAATCAAATTCATCTCGTATTACTTGTTTGGCGAAACTTTGCCCAACATTTCCCGCGAGGCCTACATTGAAACCTGCCTCTTTTAATAAATGGTAAGTCAACAGTGCTGTAGTGGTTTTACCATTTGTACCGGTAATCCCTATCAACTTGGCTTGTGTATATTCACCCGCAAATTCAATCTCGGAAATGATCAACACGCCTCTATCTCTCAGCTTCCTCACTATTGGTACCTTATTAGGAATACCGGGGCTCTTAATGACCAGGTCGCTTTCAAGAATTCTCTTCTCAGAATGCTGACCCTGTTCAAACTCAATACCGGCTTCAATCAACTCCTGAACATAGGCTTCCTTGATTTCTCCAAAATCAGACACGAAGACCTTATAGCCTTTCGCTTTACCTAGCAAGGCTGCTCCTACTCCGCTTTCTCCAGCGCCCAATATGGTCAGTAGTCTACTCAATTATCTCAGTTTCAATGTTGCCAGTGTCATGATTGCCAATAGGATTCCCACAATCCAAAACCGGGTCACGATCTTAGCTTCAGGGATTTCCATTTTCTGATAGTGGTGATGTAAAGGGGACATTTTAAAAATTCTCCTTCCTTCACCATATTTCTTTCTCGTGTATTTGAAATAGCTAACCTGCATGATCACGGACATATTTTCGATCACGAAAATCCCACACATTACAGGTATTAAAAGTTCTTTTCTAAGTACTAAAGCCAGGACAGCGATGATACCACCGAGTGATAGACTCCCTGTATCTCCCATAAAAACTTGGGCGGGGTAAGAATTGTACCAAAGGAAACCGACACAGGCACCCACAAATGCAGTACAGAAAATCACCAACTCACCTGAATTTGGAATAAACATGACATTCAGATAATCGGAGAAAATGGCGTTACCCGATATGTATGCCAGTATTGCCAGGGTCAAGCCAATAATAGCTGAAGTACCAGCAGCCAATCCATCAACTCCATCTGTGATATTTGCTCCATTAGAAATAGCTGTAATAAAAAATATGGCCACCAAAATATAGATGGCTGCTGTAATTAGATCGTCATCGGTTGGATTGAATTTGCTGTAGTCCAGCTCATTGTCCTTCATGAATGGAACAGTGGTCACATTTGACTTGACGTCCTCATAATTCTGTATTTGGTCGTCTGCTTCAATCTGCGATTCTACTGCAGCTGTGTCATCAAATTCACGCACCTTCACGTCTGGATGAAATACCAGAGTGAGGCCAACCAATAGTCCGATGGCCACCTGCCCGATCACTTTGAATTTACCCGCCAGACCCTTTTTGTCCTTCTTGAAAACCTTGATATAGTCATCTAAGAAGCCAATCAGACCTAATCCAACGGTGGTGATAAGTAAAAGCAGGATATACACGTTGTCCAGTTTGGCAAATAAGAGGGTAGGTACCACAATGGCCGCGATAATGATAAGACCGCCCATGGTTGGGGTGCCTTTCTTTTCCATTTGACCGGCCAGACCTAGATCGCGGATGGATTCCCCGACTTGTTTCTTTTGAAGCAGTCTGATCAGGCTCTTTCCGAAAATGATGGTTATCAAAAGAGAGATAAGCGCAGCCATACCCGCCCGAAACGAGATGTATTGAAATACACCGGCTCCGATCAAGTCGAATTGTTCATCGAGATATGTGAATAGATAATAAAGCACTAGTTCTGTTTGTGAATTAGAGTGAGCATTTCATTCAATATCTCTCTGTCATCAAATGGAAATCGTTCTCCCTTGATTTCCTGGTATGTCTCATGGCCTTTACCAGCCACAAGAATTATATCAGTTGGCTGAGCCATAGAACTCGCAGCCTTTATGGCCTCTTTTCTATCAGCCACCACCAATGTTTTCTTGAAATTTGTAGGGCTCACACCCTTTTGCATATCTTCAATAATGGCGTTTGGCTCTTCGTCTCTCGGGTTATCAGAGGTCAACACTACCTTATCACTAAAGTCACAGGCTATGCGAGCCATAACAGGCCGCTTCTCTTTGTCGCGGTTACCTCCGCAGCCCACCACAGTGATCACCTTCTCATTGCCCGTTCTAAATTCTTTGATTGTGTTCAGTACATTCTCCAAAGCATCAGGCGTGTGAGAATAGTCCACGATAGCCGTAATTCCGGTGTCAGTAATGACTTGCTCGAACCTTCCTGGGGCCGGATTAAGGTTAGAAAGATGCTGTAACACTTCTCCTTCGTCTTCACCCATAATGGAGGCTGTCGCGAAAACCGCAGTCAGGTTATAAGCATTGAAATCCCCGATTAACCTGAACCATACGTTCTGTCCATTGATATCCAACTCAAGGCCTTGAAGTGTATTGGAAAGCACTTTTGTCTTAAAGTCAGCCATTGACTTCAATGCGTATTTGAACTTAGTGGCTTTGGTGTTTTGCAACATTACTCGCCCACGCTTGTCATCCGCATTTGTCAAAGCGAAAGCTGTCGATGGAAGCACATCGAATAGCTGTTTCTTCGCTTTTATGTACTCATCAAATGTTTTATGATAATCCAGGTGTTCATGTGAAAGGTTGGTGAAAAATGCCCCATTAAAAGCCAATCCTGCAACTCGATGTTGCACGATGGCATGTGAGCTTACTTCCATAAAACAGTGAGTACATCCTTTGGCTAACATTTGGGCCAAAAGTTTATTGATTGTGATAGCATCAGGCGTGGTATGTGTGGCCTCAAGCACCTCATCGTTAATCTTGTTTTCTACCGTTGAGAGTAACCCAGCATTGTATCCCAACTCTCTGAATAGTTGAAAAAGCAGGGTAGCACAGGTCGTTTTACCATTAGTTCCGGTAACGCCTACCAAGGTCATTTTTTCACTTGGCTTAGTATAAAAATTGGAAGCCATAATGCCCAAAGCCTGAGCACTGTCTTTCACAGCTACATAGGCGACTTTCTCATCTAAATCTGCTGGAAGCTGCTCGCAAACCACCACTGAGGCGCCAGCCTGAATAGCCTGGCCTATATATTCATGCCCATCTACCTGGGTACCGACAACAGCTACAAAGGCACTTCCTTTTACAACCTTTCTGGAGTCGAAAGCAAGTGATGCTATATCAGTATCCATGTTTCCGGATACTGACTGCAGGGAAACCTTATATAATATATCCTTCAGTACAGGCATTAGCCCAGTTCGATTGTAATTCTTGTTCCTTGGTTAATTCTCATACCGGGGCTGACCGACTGCTTCCGCACTCGGCCAGTGCCGGTAATCGAAACTTTTAACCCTTTATTCTCAAGTAAATAAAGTGCATCTCTAAGCGTCATCCCTTCTACATTAGGCACCAGGTCTGACTCACTGTGATTGCGCTTCCAGGTGATAGCATTGTTATCCACTTTTGTTCTCACCCATTCCACATCCTCTCCCTCCAAATGGTTGGAAATTCCCAACTCATTGCACAATTCTCTTAATTCATCATAGTAGCCGGCTCTAATCATTGGGAAGGTGCCTTCCTCTGCCAGCAACTGTGACTCAAATTCTTCATGGATATCCAGATCTTGAGAGTAGATCATATCCGCTATTTCCTTAAAAACCGGTGCCGAAACCCACGAAGCGAAACTGTTCCACCCCTTGGGGTCATCGATGACCACGATGGCCGAGTACATTGGATCATCAGCTGGGAAGTAACCTGCAAATGAGGTATAGTATCGCTGAGTAGTATACTGACCGTTGATCAGCTTTTGAGCTGTGCCCGTTTTACCTGCTATTTTATAGTAGCTGTTTTTGATGTTGGTGGCAGTTCCTCTTTCCACTACTCCTTCCAACATCATTTTCAGTTTCTCCAAAGTTCTTTTGGATGCTATTCTTTTGGTCAAGGTTTTAGCTTCAAAATTCTCAACTACCTGATTTGCCCGATTGATGCTTTTCACAATGATGGGCTGAATCATTTTACCATCGTTGGCCACCGCGTTGTACAGTGCCAGAGTTTGTAGGGGTGTTACGCTGGTTTCGTATCCAACGGAAATCCATGGCAGACTTAAACCACTCCAGCTTTTGTCATCGGTGTCCTTAATATAAGGCACGCCCTCTCCCATCATTTGGAAGTCCAGTGGCTTTCCAAAACCGGTTTTCTTAATGAGGTCAATGTATTTC
The DNA here is from genome assembly GCA_029262895.1 of Roseivirga sp. Lineage (GTDB taxonomy): Bacteria > Bacteroidota > Bacteroidia > Cytophagales > Cyclobacteriaceae > Roseivirga. The sequence continues at coordinate 2,111 of JAJCYM010000086.1, read as the reverse complement.
TGTGGGTTGTCTCCGAAGAGACTGTCGACAAGCATGGACACACCTACATTCGAGGACTTCTCGAATACTTGTTGGATTGTTAATTTCCCATACCCTCCTTTTTTGGCACTTTCATCGATCATCTCCCGACCGTAGAATTCTTTAACGCCATTGCCAGTATCAATGGAATCTCCTAAACTAATCTCACCCTGTTCAAGCAAGGCAATCATTGAGGCTAGTTTGAAAGTTGAACCAGGGTCATTCGTTCCTTGAACCGCATAGTTGTATGTCTCAGCATACCCACCTCCATTTTGGCGAGTAAGGTTTGAAATTGCCTTGATCTCTCCCGTCTTCACTTCCATCAGCACCACCGACCCATATGCGGCATTATGCTTTTCTAACGCACGCAGCAAGGCGTTTTGTGCAACATCCTGGAGATTAATATCTATGGTGGTGTGCACGTCAAAACCATCTCGTGGTTTGACATCTGAAGACACATTTAGCGGCTTCCAATTTCCTCCGGCCACCTTTTGGAATAAGCCTGTTCCTTCTCTTCCCGCCAGGTAATCGTTGAAACTTCTTTCAACTCCAACTCCAACGTTGTCCTCGTTGATATAACCCACGGTGCGCTGTGCTAATGAACGGAATGGTCTGTGTCGTTTATCCACCTTATGGAAGATAATTCCACCAAGCATTTGACCATGCTCAAAAATTGGCCATCTGCTGAGTTGTTCTTTCTCCTGGTAATTTATCTGGCGATTGCTGAGGATCATGTATCGCCTACCTGAATGCCTAGCCTCCGAGATCCTCTTCATATAGTAGTCGGAAGAGTGATCTCGAAAAAACGTAGACAATAGGTGTGAAAGGGAGTCTATACCAGACTTAAAAATCTCATCATTGGCCAATGCTGGGTCAAAGGCCACTTTATAAAATGGTAGCGAAGTAGCGAGCAAGTCATTCCCTGAAGCGTAAATGCTCCCACGGGTGGCTTTGATTGTCTTGTAGTCCAACCCGATTTGCTCAGCCTGCTGGCGCCATTGGTCACCTTCAACAAATTGCACATCAACGATGCGATACACAACTGCCAAAACGAAAACCACCACCGCCAAAAAGGCCAACCTTACTCGTAGTAATATCGACTTCTTAATATTCACTCTCCTCAGTCGCTATTTTATATGGTGGTTCTTTACTTTCTTCCAGTCCGATTGACTTCACCTTCTTTGCCACTTCAGATTGTTTGCTGCTAAACATATAGTCAGCTTCCAACGTGGTGACATCGGCTCTTAAGTCTTCTACTTCGGTCTCTAGTTTGTTAATTTCTCTGTTAGCGCGCTCTCCGTAATGGCTATTCCAGACATAGACAATGCCTAGTAGCACGGCAAAGGCTACTTTGGGTAAATACTTTACAGGAAAGCTCTCTCCTAATGTGGAATCTCTTTTAATCCAGCCTGAAACCCAGCCAAAGAAGCCCTTACCCTTGGGTTTGCTGTTGTCCTTAATCCTGAATGTATTCCTTGCCATTATTTAGTCAATCGGTTTAATGGTCATGAGTGAATCGGTTCAATACCTCAACACATCACGACTTCAACACATTGTCCACCGGAGCCTTTGTGCTTCCGCTAAAGCTTCAGCGACACGCAGAGCGCAGGTGGATTATATTTTTTCAGCAATCCGCAGCTTAGCGCTTCTTGCCCTGTTATTCTTTTCCAATTCTTCCTCAGAAGCAATGATCGGTTTTCGATTCACAGCCTGTAGAGGCTTCAGCTGGTTTCCGAAAAAGTCTTTTTCAACTTCTCCGAATATCTTTCCTTTGTTGATGAAATTCTTCACCATCCTATCCTCAAGCGAGTGATACGCCTCAACTACCAATCTGCCACCCGGCTTAAGTACTTCTGACGCCTGCGTCAAAAAATCTTCAAGCGCGCCCATCTCATCGTTCACCTCAATTCTAATTGCCTGAAACACCTGGGCGTAGTACTTAAACTCTCTACGTCTCGGTGCCATTTTTTCAAGCAGTGCAATCAGGTCAGCGGTGGTTTCAAATGGTTTTACAAACCTTTCGGAAACAATGGCCGCTGCCAAGGTTTTAGCATTCTTGACTTCTCCATAGATACCTAACAGCTTGTGAAACG
>JAJCYM010000085.1 GCA_029262895.1 Roseivirga sp. | reverse complement strand
CTGGTTTTCATTGTTGCAGTCACAATTATTTCTGCACAGATTGATTTTATACAAGCCCAAAAACTGGGTTATGACCGAGAAAATGTGATTTATTTCAATAATACCGGTCTGGCAAAAACAACCTACTCTAGTTTTGTTGATCAGATCTCAGCACTACCTGGAGTTGTTAGTGTAAGCGGTGCAGATCATGATCTTACCGGAATGCATGGCGGTACCTCATACATGAGTTGGCCGGGTAAAGGCACCGATGACAGGGTCAACTTCACAAACCTGGAAATGGGCTTTGGTTTTATCGAGACTATGGGTATCCAAGTGCTGGAAGGAAGAAGTTATGATAAGTCCAGGGCAAATGAGGAGCAAAAAATCATTTTTAACGAAACTGCCATTGCTGCAATGGGAATCCAGGATCCTATTGGAAAAACCATCAAATTGTGGGGGAAGGATAGGCAAATTATCGGGATTGTAAAGGACTTTCATACCGAGTCTATCCATGAAAACATTACTCCAACATTCATTCTTGCTCTAGAAAACACGAGCAAAACATTAGTGCGTATGCAAGGTGAAACCACAATGGAAACCATAGAAAGAATTGAATCCACGTACAAAGAATTTAATACCGAAATCCCCTTCGAATTCCGGTTTATCGATACTGATTTCCAACAAATGTATTTGGCAGAACAACGCGTTTCGAAACTATCAAAATCCTTCGCAGCAATTGCCATTCTGATCTCCTGTTTAGGTTTGTTCGGTTTAGCAGCTTTCACAGCAGAAAAGCGGACCAAAGAAATAGGCATTAGGAAGGTACTGGGTTCTGGTAATTGGCAGATCGTCAAACTATTGTCTACCGACTTTACCAAAACAGTGCTTTTTGCTATGACTATAGGATTACCTCTTGGATACTTCGTTTCCAAAAGATGGATTGAGGGTTTTGCCTATCATATTAGATTGGAATGGTGGTATTTTGCCTTGGCCGGTATCATTACATTGGCGATTGCCTGGTTGACTGTTGGATTACAAACCTTTAAATCTGCTAGAGCAAATCCTGTCAAGTCTTTAAGGTCAGAATGATTGATAGAAAAAACCAAATCACACCTCCTAAACTCGCGAAACGAATACTTTGCTGGTTTCTGAAAGATGAACTAGCAGAAGAGGTACTAGGTGATCTCGAAGAAAAATTCAACTCAACGATTGTCACAAAATCGGTGAGTCGAGCAAAAAGAAATTATTGGTCACAGGTCATAAACTATGTAAGACCTTTCGCCTTCAAAAAAACATTGTTCATCCGCTCAAATCACAACATCATGTTAAGACATAATCTGTTAATCGGCTATCGTAACCTTCTCAAGAACAAAGCCTATTCCTTCATCAATATCGGAGGTCTGGTGATGGGTATGACCGTGGCACTTCTTATTGGCCTTTGGGTAAATGATGAGCTCGCTTACAACAAATATCACGACAAGTATGACCGGATTGTTCAGGTGATGCACCAGCGCGCAAGAAGCAATGGGGAGATCATGACAAATGTTGCACAGGTAAGTCAATTAGGCCCTCACCTAAAACAAAATTTTGGTCATTTCTTTAAAGAGGTAGTCATGATGCCTTACAGAACTGAAGAGTCGCTCCTATCCGTTAACCGCAATACTTTCAGCCAGACCGGGCGATTCATGCAAGAGGATGGCCCGTCATTATTGGGATTAAAAATGATACAAGGGACCTACGGTGGCCTCAAAGAGGTAAACTCAATTATGCTTAGCCAAAGCATGGCAAAAAAACTATTCGGAGACGTTGACCCAATAGGAGAATTGGTTCAGTTTAAGGCAAAAACAGATCTTATTGTCACGGGCATTTACCAAGACATCCCTAAGAATTCGGTATTTAATGACGCTCACTTTATTTGCCCGTTAAAACTATCCTATGGCAGCGACCCAGGTTTCTTCAAGTGGGACAATTATAATTCGGCAGTTTTCGGTGAACTAAAACCGGGAATAAGACACGAAGATGTTTCGGCTGCAATTGAAGAAACCATGTTTGCTCATATGGAAGGTGAAAGTAAGCCCCGCGCTTTCATAATACCGATGAAAGATTGGCATCTGAATGCTTATTATGAAAATGGCATCAAAAAAACCAGTCCAAGAATACGATTTATATGGTTTTACACTGCATTAGGAATCTTTGTGCTCCTACTGGCCTGTATCAATTTTATGAACCTAAGCACCGCTCGTTCTCAAAAGAGAATGAAGGAAGTTGGCGTTCGAAAAGCTATCGGGTCATTAAGAGCTCAACTCAGAAGGCAATTTCTTTCAGAATCTTTTCTGTATGTATTTCTAGCTTTTGGACTCTCATTGGTCGTATTGGCCTCACTACTTCCCTGGTTTAACCAAACTTCAGAGAAGAGCATCCAAATGCCGATGAACAACTTAAGTTTTTGGCTGTCTTCTCTTGCTTTTATCACCATTACAGCATTCTTAGCAGGTGCATACCCCGCCTATTATATGTCATCTTTTAGGCCCATTCAGGCCCTTAGGGGGTCCATCAAATTTGGTAAAGGTGGAGTGAAATTGAGGCAGGTGTTGGTAGTTTTTCAGTTCACCATCAGCATCGCGCTGATCATCGGCACGATTACTATCCACAATCAAACGCAGTTCATCAAAAACAGACCCGTAGGCTATAGTCAAGAAGGTTTGATTACGGTACCATATCAAAACCAGGAATACGTAGGGATTTTTAAAAGCCTGCAGACAGAATTGAAAAAAACGGGCATGGTCACCGAAATAGCCCAGGCCAATTATCCACTAACAAATACACGTGGGCAAACGGGCGGATTTGACTGGACCGGTCAGGAAGAGGAAAGAGATCTTATTTTCAATACAGTTTTTGTAACACCTGAATATGGTAAAACAGTCGGCTGGACTATTCTTCAAGGAAGAGACTTCGATCGAAATCTGCAATCGGACATGGATAATGGCGTCATCATCAGTGAATCCGCATTAAAAATGATGAACCTTGAAGACCCAATTGGAAAGAAAATAAAAGCACAACGCGGTTGGAATGGTAAGAACGAATACACCATCATTGGGGTAGCCAGTGACATGATCAAAGGCTCTCCCTTTGAACCGCCATTGCCTGCCTTGCTTTTTCCGATTGATGCTGATCTGAGGTTTTTGTTCATCAGAGTTAATCCCCAAGCAAGTCTTTCAGAAGCGATTCCGAAAATCGAAAATACCTGGAGGGAGCTAGCTCCTACCCATCCTTTTATGTACAGCTTTGTCGATGATGAGTATGCCTTAAAATTCAAGGAAGAAGAGAGGATATCCAGTCTTGCGACCTTCTTCAGTATTCTGGCTATCCTGATCAGCACACTCGGTCTCTATGGATTGGCTGCCTTTGTTACGGAGCAACGAATTAAAGAAGTAGGCATCCGCAAGATTTTAGGGGCCAGTCTCAAAAACCTATGGAAGCTGCTGTCATCCGATTTTGTCATTTTAATCGGTATTGCCTCGGCAATCGCAGTACCCATCTCCTATTCACCTCTAAGTCAATGGCTCAATTCTTATGAATATAGCATCAGTCTTAACTGGTGGATTTTTGCAATCGCAACACTCGGTTCCTTGGCCGTGACGCTCTTGATTGTAAGTATTCAGACGATGCGTGCGGCATTATCCAATCCGGTGAAGTCGCTGCGAATTGAGTAACCCAAATCACAACCGTCATTGTGAGGGAGGTACGACCGAAACAATCTCCTCAATGCTGAACAAGACCTGCCCGTCCTGCAGTCAGGTTCTTTCGCTTTGCTCACAATGACGTAAAAAAAATTACATCTCCTATCATTTCATGCAACCCTCAAAAATATTTATTCTCTTTTTCGTAACAAACTTTTTATATTAAGGTTTATTACGAAAAAGAGAGTAAATGAAAAAAGTCACTTTAGGAGCCTTTGAAGAGCTTGTATTACTGACCGCAGGGGTGTTACAAGACAATGCTTATGGCGTCACCATCAAACTCGAACTCGAGGATCAACTTAACAAAAGTATCAGTCTGGGAGCCCTTTATTCCGCCCTTCAACGATTAGAAGATAAAGGATGGGTCAATTCCAGAATTGGTGGAATCACAGAAAAGCAAGGAGGCCGGAGAAAACAGTATTTCGATATTACGAAAGAAGGCATAATGGTACTCGATGAGGTGCGAGCCATGAGAAACTCTCTTTTTGATCGTCTACCACAAGCCAAAATCAATCTGCTCAAATCATGAGTCTGGGGCAACAAAAGGCACGACCTCCACGGTTGGCAAAATGGTTACTTGAAAGCTTCTGTTCCTACGACTTTCTATCCACTGCGCTGTGGGATCTAGAAGAATTGTTCCATTACAATGTCAAAAACAAAGGACTCGCTCGAGCCAAATTCCTCTATACCATAGAAGTGATAGGCATTATCATCCATCTATTTTTTAAGGGAAAAACGCATTACTCAAACAACAAAATTGCTATGTTTAAGCATAACGTTCTGATCTCCTTTAGAAACTTCAAACGATTTAAAACTACCTTCTTCATTAACCTCATTGGACTAGCGACAGGGCTGGCTTCCACCCTACTTATCTATTTATGGGTAGCCGATGAAATGTCGATTGACAAATTCCATGAAAAAGATGCTCGCATCTATCAGATCATGCGAAACCGAAACCAAAATGGTGAGATAAGCACCACTTCATCCATGCCTGGTCCATTGTCTGAAGAACTGGTCACTAATTATCCTGAAGTAGAGGCTGCTTCGATGGTTTGGGCTCCCGAGTTCTTTGGCAGCAAAGGATACATTTCTTTAGAGGACGAGCAATTCCGAGCCAGAGCCCAATTTGTTGACCCTGGTTTTATGCAAATCATGTCTTTCCCGCTGATCTCTGGCAATCCGAAGGCTGTTTTAGAAAGCAAGACTGAAGTGCTCATCTCAGAATCTTTGGCTCAAAAAGTCTATGGATCAATCGATAACCTAATCGGTAAGACCCTCCATTGGAACAAAGGAAGAATGACCGGTGACTATATGATTGGCGGTGTTTTCAAAGACCTTCCTAAAAATTCATCCATGCAATTCGACATGCTACTGAATGCAGAAGTGATGATAGATGCGTACAAATACATGAAGGAATGGGGAAATACCAACCCCGATGTTGTTGTCCTCCTAAAAGAGGGGGCTTCTGCTGAACAATTCAATGCGAAAATTGAAAAACTCATCCAGGGTAAACTTCCAAAATCAAGCAGTACACTATTCATTCAAAAGTATTCTGATCGCTACCTCAAAGGTGCTTATGAAAATGGAAAAGTTGCTGGCCACAGAATAGCCTATGTGCGTCTTTTCTCGATTGTTGCCTTGATTATTTTGGCGATCGCCTGCATCAATTTCATGAACTTGAGTACAGCTAAAGCAACAGGAAGGCTTAAAGAAATTGGTGTAAAAAAAGCGCTCGGAGCGAAGAGAAAAGCCCTCCTCGCTCAGTATTATACGGAATCCTTTTTGATGACAATCCTGGGCGTAATTATGGCCTTGATCATTGTGAAATTACTGTTAGCGCCATTCAGCCAAATCACCGGGAAAACACTTTCGATAAATTTCTCAACCGAGCTCGGAACAGCAATTGCCCTGATCATATTGGCCACGGGACTTATTGCCGGAAGCTATCCCGCCCTTTATCTATCGCGACTTAAAACAACAGAATCGTTAAAAGGGAAGCTAGTTAAAAACCTTAGTGAATTACTGATCCGAAAAGGGCTGGTCATATTCCAATTTACAGTCTCCATCATTTTGATTTTTAGCGTATTAATTGTCTCAAGGCAGATCGACTATATTCAAAACAAGAACCTTGGATATGATCGCGACAACATTGTCAAATTCCATAATACTGGAATTGACGATTCTGCCTATCCTGGCTTTTTATCAAGCCTGGAGTCTATTCCTGGTGTACTCAGTACAGCATCTACCGGTCACGATTTGACTGGCGACCATGGCAGTACCCAATTGAGTTGGCCAGGCAAAAAGCCAGATGAAAAGACCCTGTTTATCAGTCTTGAAATGAGTCCCAGGTTTATTGAAACCGTAGGAATAGAATTGGTTCAGGGTAGAATTTTTGAGCGTGGTAGGATGAATGAAGACAAAAAAATCATCTTCAACGAGACAGCGACAAAACTAATGGGGTTAGAAAATCCCATTGGGCAAGTGATCAAACTCTGGGGACGGGAAAAGGAAATTATCGGTGTGGTTCGTGACTTTCATGCCGAATCACTTTATGAAACCATTCGACCCACCCTTATCCAGGCCTACCCTATGCTCAACAGTACCATCGTCAAAATTCAGGATGAGGATATATCGAAAACTATCGCCAAGATCGAAGAACGTTTTAAAGAATTCAGTAGCGGCATTCCCTTCGAGTTTCGATTCCTCGATAGTGAGTATCAGACCATGTACCAAAGTGAAAAGAGGATATCTTCTCTGTCTAAATTCTTCGCCTCCATTGCTGTCATTATTTCGTGTTTGGGATTAATCGGTCTAACCACTTTTACCGCTGAAAAACGCTCCAAAGAAATTGGAATACGGAAAGTGCTTGGTTCAGGTAATTGGAGGATCGTTCAAATGCTGTCCCTTGATTTCACAAAAATGGTTGTACTCGCTTTGGTGATCGGGCTACCTCTATCCTATTTCATCGCGAAGCAATGGATACAGAACTTCGCATACGGCATTGAACTGAACATAGGCCATTTCGTAATGGCAGGGGCCCTCATTTTATTCATTGCCTGGTTGACAGTGGGCATCCAAACCATCAAGGCGGCAAGTGCCAATCCCGTGGATAGTTTGCGGAGCGAATAATTGCTGGATTAAGAAGATGATTTTAAAAATTTCGAGGCCATAGCAGCCATTTAATATCAATCTTGGTATAGGGTTGCAAAGGGCTGATCTAAACGAGATCAGCTTTGAATCATCCTAACTTCAACGACTACTTGACCGTCTGCAGCAGCTCAAAAAATCGGCACTGAACTATTGATTCATAGTATACGAACAGGCTAATTCTATGCCTGTCAATTCCAAATTATCTATAAAACTAAAATCAAGAAAAATGAAATTATTTAACCCAATTTCTAATGGGAAACTATTGCCTTTACTTTTGCTATTGACCATTTTCACAATCTCTAGCTGCAGCGATGATGGTGATGATTCAACACCTGAATTTGATGTTCTACTTACTGAGACCAGTCTCGGCAACGTACTAACGGACAGCGAGGGCAGAACGCTCTATTTCTTTACGAAAGATGTAAGTGGAACGCCTAGTTGTGAAGGGGGCTGTGCAACAACATGGCCTGTATTCTCAGTGGACAATGCTCGTATTCCATCGACTCTGAACGCCAGCTATTTCTCAACCGTAACCAGAGGTGACGGTGAAAGCCAAATGACTTACAGAGGTTGGCCTTTGTACTATTTCTCAGGCGATTCTCAGACTGGAGATGTTAATGGCGAAAACGTAGGTGGCAAATGGTATGTCGCCAAACACGATTATGATGTGCTATTAGCTGAGCAATCGGTTGAAGGTCAGGACACCAGGTATCTGGTAGATGCCACCGGACGGACCCTGTACTCATTCGATAATGATGGTCCTAACCAAAGTAATTGCACTGGCGGATGCCTAAATAGCTGGCCCGTTTTCAGCACCGATGGCTCTGTTATACCTTCTTTGTTGAATAACACCGACTTTGGATCCTTTGATAACAGTGGCACCCAACATGCCACGTTTAACACACGACCTCTGTACTATTTTGCCAATGATGCTCAACGAGGAGATTTAAACGGACATCAAGTCGGCAATGTATGGTTCGTAGAGGAAATACAATAATGTGTTGATTGAGATAACGTAGATAGAGGCTCCATATTGGAGCCTCTTTTATTTAAACTCTCCGCCACATCACATAGGCATTGGTCAACCCATTTTCAGGATGATCAAAGACCTCGGGAAGCTCTCCTACAATTTCAAAACCAAGTTTTTGCCAAAGTCGCACGGCATGTTCGTTACTTTTGAAAACGATATTGAATTGCATGGATTTATAACCAAGCCGTTTGGCCTCCGCAATTGAATATTCTCCCATTTTGTAGCCTATCCCCTGCCCTCCAGCTGAGGGTAAAGTCATATAACCTCCATTGGCTACATGCGCACCCATATCGGGCTGGTTATCGCAAAGAAAGAAGGTGCCCAGCACCTGATCTTCAATGATCGCAACATAGACGTGCTTTTTAGGATCACACCAAAAAGCCAGCATTTTTTCCCTACTTGAGTCCGGGGCAAATACCAAGCTCTCGCAGGTGGCGATTACCTGCCGGGTGATCTCCCAAATGGCATCCTGGTCGGCAGCCGTTGCTTTTCTAATTTTTAAATCCATTGCACATTTTTAGCTTAATTTCCAGTATTCATCTGTTAACCCTACAGCTTCAAAAATCTGATTAGCTCCTTCCGCTGTTTTTGGTTTCCAATCCGGACTAAGATAATAGCCATACCACCGTTTTGACAATTCCCAAGCCTGCTCAATGGCAATGACCCTTCCCTTCTTTACATTATGTTGTTTGCACCAATGATCAACCTGTGCCTCGTTCTCAAAAATTAATGTGGACGCACAAAAGTGAACCACATTATCCCAGGCATTTCTCACTGGTTTGGGAAAATGCACCACGTAATCAGTTTCCAGAACCTTCCCGCCCTCAATATGAATAGTGATAGGCCGGTCATGGCCTTCTAGTTGGGTGTAGATCGTGGAGTCCTCAGTCGTGAGCGAGGCAATTCCTAATGAACACCAGGCACAATTTCCCCACCATTTTCTATTACCAACAGTCACCCAAAACAGGGTTGGAAAGAGTGCAAAGGGATGTGCAATCCAGATATCAAAGGAATTTGGGTGTAACACTAGTGCGTGGCAATCATGGAGCCAGGTCAATGCCTGCTGAACCTTCTCCTGATCTGAACCGGTAATTTTGGCTAGTTCGGATGAGGACGGAGCAAAGCCCTTATCAAAAATAAAGCGGTTAATTTGGTACCTGATGGAATCTCGATATGCTTCTGATACTGACACTTTTTCCAATTAAGCCTTAATACTTTCCAGATGGTTGTGTCCTATTTTCTGAGCCACATCCCTAATCACATCCAACAAATAATCGGTGGTTGCCTTGTTCTTTCTGTGGTTGATCAGGCAAGCCCTTAAAACAAACTCACCATTGAGTTTTGTTCCTGTGATAAACACACGACCATCTTCTTCAAGGGCAGGGATCAACTTTTGATTCATCTCCACAACATCAACTTCATCCGAGAGATTTCCCTTATACCTAAAACAAGCAATGGCCAGATCTGATCTCGCTTTTAATTCAAAGTCAGAAGACGCCTCCACCTGATCTGCCAGATAAACTGCCAAATCAATGTCCTTTTGGATCATCTCCTTAATTTTTCTGAGCCCATAAGCCTTAATACTCATCCAAATCTTCAGCGCCTTGGCGTTACGCGACAATTGGAAATAGTGTTCATTAAAGTCAACGCGCCCTTCATCCTTCTCAAGAGAAGTATCCAGATAGTCGGCCTTCTTGAAATAGGCCTTCTTAAGTACCGACCAATCTTTCACCATTAAACAGCCCGCTTCGAAGGGTTGATAAAGCCACTTATGAAAATCAACCGCTATAGAATCAGCTAATTCAATGCCTTTGTATTTGTCCTTCAACGAATTGAGGGAAGCCGCCAATCCACCATAGGCACCATCAATATGATACCACATTTCATAACGTTTCGCCACTTCCGCGAGTGCGGTCAGGTCATCAATGGCTCCGGTATTCACAGTGCCAGCAGTACCAATAAGGCAGAATGGTCTCAGGCCATCTTTTTGATCTTGGGCAATCTGCAATTCCAGTGCCTCCAGATTAATGCTAAAATCCGGATTCGTTTTAATTTTCCTGAGGTTGTCCGTACCGATGCCAAGCACTTCTAAACTCTTATCCACACAACCGTGTACTTCCTGAGAAGCATAGACCGTAAATGGCTGTAATCCGAAAAGCCCCTTTTTTCTGATGTCGAATTTTTCAAAAAAGATATTTCGTGCAACGGTCAATCCTGCCTGATTGGCAGCGGATCCACCACTTACTAAAACACCAGCTGCATCGGAGTCAAAACCCATCATGTCAGCTCCCCATTTGATTACTCGTTTTTCAATCTCATTAATGGCCGGAGCCAAATGCCACTTGCCAACATTCTGATTAATAGTAGATGCCAATTGTTCGGCTATGATAGACATTTGAGTGCCGCTGGTCATTACATAGGCATACATATGAGGCCCGAGGTTACCAGTAGCAGTATTGAGTACCTTTTCTCTCGTCTCCTCCAACAGATCATAATGATCCATACCCTCCTCAGGAGCCGGTTCATCAAACCATTGCTCTACGTCTTTCTGCGGATAAAAGTGATAACCTTTTTGTTGATCAATTTTGGCGAATTGTTCCAATACCAATTCAGCACTTTTGTCCAAGAGTGCTTTAAATTCGTCATTATTGACATCTAGCGTATTATGCTGCATCTTCTAATTCTTTGAGTGTTCTTTGCCTAAAATCTTGCTCACGATAGTGAGCTTCAATAACCTCAAGCTTGTCAAGAAACTGGTCGTCCAGTGAAGAAATTGTCCGTATACCGCGCTCACAGGCCTGCCACAGTTTTTCAAGTTCCGGCAACTTGCGTTTGGCCTTTGATGTCAAAGAGACCAACTGCTTTCGTGAATCTCTGGCATCTATATGTGTTTCAACATACCCACGTTCCTTCATTTTCCTGATCATACTGATCACCGAAGGGTGGGCAAACCGGAGACGGTCTGCAATGGTAGTTATTGGCAAGCCCTCTTCCTTTTTCAACAGTTTAAGTATCAGATACCAATTAGGCTCAATATCCAAACCCATTGATTTGTACATTTGACGGGCACTGTGCACCATTGAATCGCTCACTCTTTTCAATCTTACCGCCAAGGCTAAGTAGCCTAGTTCAGACACAAAATCATCTTCCATTTTTATACTGTTCTGATACAAAGTTATTGAAACTTATGTAGTCAACTACATAAATTTTTGACCATGTTGAGCAACATTTGATTCCGATTCTCCATCTTGTGATTAGGTCTTTGAGGCTGGCATAGCAATGTCTGGCCCACCAATATTGTTAAATGTTTATTTAAGAGGATTTCGTGCTGCAAAATGAATCTCACTGTTTTACATACTCCATTTCCCAGAATCAAAATCAAGGGGAAGGCTGCATGGGCCATCGTTATGGCAGGTCTTCTGACAAGTGTATTTATACTGGTATTCAAGCCATTCGGGATTCAGAATGAAACCGGAGAGGCTTGGGTCAATGTGATTATTGCCGGTTTTGGTCTGGTGTTTATTCTATCAATTCTGCTAATGGAGCTGGTTTTGCCAGCGATTTTCCCTTCTCTCTTCCAAAATTGGACCCTAAAGAAGGCGGTTGGGTGGTATGTAGTTGTGATCATTGTAGTCGCCTTCAACAACTACCTCTATAAGAGCTACTGGAATGACTTTGAGGATTTCTTTGGCTGGAGCAGTTTTGCTCTTGTCCTTTGGCGCACACTCGGAATTGGATTCGTAATCCTGTTTTTCCTATTTGGCATTCGTGAATATTTAAATCGACAAAGACTAAGTGCCTTGTTAAGCAATGAAGATTGCCTGATCAAAGGTGAAAACAATGAGTCACTGAAATGCAGGCTTGAAGAAATATTGTTTGTAGAAAGCGACAACAACTATGTGGACATCCATCTTGAAAAAAATGGACTAAGAAGCAAAGTCGTCCTGAGGTCGAGCCTTAAACAAATTGAAAAGCAATTAATCAGACCAATCTCTCCTATCTATAAGTGCCACCGTAGTTTTCTGATTAACTCAAAGCATTTTGATGTGGTAAATGCCAATAGCAGGTCAATGACAATCGCTTTAAAAAAATATTCGGATCAGATTCCGGTATCTAAGAACTATGTCAGAACTGTAAAGGAGCACCTGTCCCTCCGTCCCAAAAACCTGTCCATTCTCACCAAAACTGGCTAAACAGGCCATTCCTTGATTGTCATCTGTTTTCTTCGGGAAAACAACAATCATGGACAATAGCCTTGTGAAATGGATCATTAATGTAGGCATCTGCTCAATTCTTTGCTGCGTAAACCTCAATGCACAATTGTCAGGCAAACTGTCATCAGAAGATTGGCAAAAGGATTTCGATTATCTGGAAAAAACCATCCAAGCAAAGCATATCGCTCCTTATAGACATACAGACAAGGCAGCGTTCGACCGGAAATTTGATGAAATTCGAAAACACCTAGAACAGACGGGCAGTAGCAAACCAAATCCCTACTTAATGACCCGTTACATCTTTGAGGTGATCGCGTTGATTCGTGATAAGCACACTTATGTTTCGGATCGATATGCCTTCTTCACTTTGTTGCCATTGAGTGCTTACTGGTATGGGCAAGACTTTCGAATTACCTCAATCCATGAACCAGATCAGGACCTCTTAGGTGCAAAGATCACAGGTATCAATGGTGTTTCTATTGACGAGTTGTACGAGTTACTCAAAAAGGTGGTGCCCCACTCTAATGATCTGGGTTACAAGGATGCCATGCCATTTTATTTGCGTAATCCAGAACTACTACGTGGCTTAGGTATTATAGAAGATATCAATCAGGTAAATATCAAAGTTGAGTTGGTAAATGGGCAAACGCTTGAACGGACAATTACGCCCGTTACCCTGAAACAATATCAGGCACTGCATAAGGTTAATGCCCTTGACAAAACAAAACCAGCTCCCCTATTTAGCCAAAACAGCACAAAGAACTACTGGTTTCAATACTTGAAAGACGAAGAGTTGCTTTATGTAAGGTACAGTCGGGCGGCTAATCATAAAGGAGAAAAGGCCAGCACCTTCTGGAAACGATTATTTGCCTTTGCCGACTCTACCCTAATAGACAAGACAGTGATAGATGTGCGCGGAAACTCTGGTGGCATGCCCGATCTAGCTATACCTCTTGCAATCGAATTGAAGAAAAGACCAAAGCTCAATCGGCAAGGACACCTGTTCACCATCATAGACAGAGGCACCCAATCTGCCGCTATTACACTGGCCACCATGTTAGAAAGCCAAACAAATACATTGATGGTGGGAGAAGGGGTTGGCGATAGGCCGCATCATTTGTCGGATGCACGGCTCTGGAAATTACCAAAGTCAAAGATCAAAATTGGCCTACCGATTCTCTATTACCTCAATACCCACGACCACGACAGTCGCTGGAACATTAGCCCTCACATCCCACTGACGCGCGCCTTCGAGCAGTATCAAAATCGTCATGACCCTTATCTCACTGCGATCCTGAACTATAAGGCTGAATCACCAACTGAACCAGGTTTGATACCTGAGCAAAACTACCAGGGAAGGTACGCTTTCAGCAAGGACAAGACCCTGCATGTGATTAATGAAGGTGATGGACTAGTTGCCAAGCTCTCTAATGGTTGGCAAACGCCATTGATCTCTACTGGTGGGAATAAATTCAGAACCAATACCATTGGCCTCGAATTCAATTTTAGCTCGGGTCAGTTACATATGACACAAGGGAATGGTGAGACAATGGCATTTCCCAGACGCCAAACAGGGGACATTCCTGCAATGGAACTGCTCAACCAGGGAGGTTTGGAAGAGGCAAGCAAAGCCTATCAAGCTCTGAGTAAAACCGACCCCAATCTTATCGGACTTCAAAGAAACAACCTCAGTACATATGCTCTTCTCTCTTATTATAGTACCGGAGATTTCGAAAGGTCAAAATCCCTAATGACGACCAACCTCAAACTTCATAGAGGAATTGGGTTTGTAAATATCAGCTTTGCCAAGCTTTATCAAGTGCATGGAAAAGGCTTTAGAGCCTTTCTTTGTTTTGCCACCGGTATCTTAAAGGGATACAAGGACTAACACAACATCGGATTGGCTTTATATGAAAGGTGTTGATGGAGCTTTCAGAAAGGTTTATTTTTCCTTTCCGAATTAAATCTTGAATCATGCCTGGACGAATTCAGTTCTTTTCACTGTTCCTGATCACAGTCAGCTTTGCCTGTTCTTCACAGGAAACGCTACCACTCACCTGGGAGAATATCTTTACCAAAAATTACGGAGTTCGTCAAGCTGCAATCTCACCAGATGGTTCCCAAGTGATTGTGACCGCCCGAACTGCAGACCAATCAGGGCTTTTTATCATAGCCTCGGATGGAGAGGATGAGGCCAGGTTCTGGACAGAAGGTTCCTCTCCGGTATGGTTTGATGATGGTAGTCGAGTGCTTTATTCCCATCAGGGAGACCTTTGGACCAAAAGAATTGGAGCCGATGCCAGACCCCTAAGAATAACCAAAGACAACTATGGCGAACGTGCAGCCCGACCTTCACCTGATGGTAGGCAAATTGCCTTTTATCGCACTCGCTCTGGCTACAATGATATTTGGGTCGTTCCCTCGGATGGTTCTGCACAACCCAGACAGGTCACCAAAAGATCAATGGCGGATGATGATTTCCGTTTTGCACCTTCCTGGTCACCCGACAGCAAGCAGATTGCCTTCTATTCGAACAAGGCTGATTATTGGGAAGATGACATCTGGCTTGTTGATGTTGCTACCGGTAATGAGCGACAGATTTCAAAAAAATTGATGGCCATGTCCACGCCCGTTTGGTCACCTGACGGGTCAAAGATTGCCTTAATGGCGGTAGCAAAGGACGAATATTGGTATGAGGACCTCTCCTACATTTACGTGCTCGAACCTGAAAAAGGAATAGAAGAAATTCTGGATATGCAGATTTACGCGACTGACCTTTTGCACAATCATACGGTGACTTGGTCTGGAGATGGTTCTGAAATTTTCTTCCCTTACCAGGAACGGTCAGAAGTGGAACTTTGGCGAGTTCCATCTCATGGAGGAGTAGCCACTCGGGTCACCAATATGGGTGGCACCTTCCGCGGTTATCACGCCTCCAAAACGGCATCTCGCTTTGTCTTTGTGAGGTCTACTCCAACTCGTGGCAACGAAGTGGATATGATTCGGGCCACAGGAGGTTCGGCAATTCAACTGACCAATTTGTCCTCCAAGTGGCAAGGCCTGGTTGAGCCTACAGAAATCAGTTATCGCAGTTATGACGGTCTTTATATCCAAGCCTTTAGGTTTGATCCTCCAGGGTTTAACCCAAGAAACAAGTACCCTACACTCGTTATGGTGCATGGCGGTGGCACGAATACTGCCTATAAGCAGCTCAACTTAACGGAGCAGTATTTGGCTCAAAAGGGATATGTGATTCTCATTGTCAACTATCGTGGTGGCTCAGGCTTTGGGCGTACCTTTCAGGACCTAAGTATCAACGATTGGGGCCATGGCCAGGCGCTGGATGCTGCACATTCTGCCACTTTTATCCGGCAACAATCATGGTCTAATGGTAAAGTGGGTATTTATGGCTACAGCTATGGTGGCATTACTTCTATGGCGGCCATCTCGCAAGTACCTGATGCCTTTGATGCGGCCGTGCCCATGGCTGGCATCTATGATTTCGGTGATGCCTATACCAATGCAGATCGATTAGGCAAGATTTTCACTAAAACTGGTCACAGTGGTTCTCCGGAAGAAAAACCAGAAATCTATGCAATAAGCAATGCCCTCTCCAGAGTGCATCAGGTGAAAACTCCGTTGCTAATTATGCATGGCGAAAAAGACGTTCGCGCCCCGTTCCGTCAATATGAATTGGCGGTGGAAGTGCTCAAAAAAGAAGGCAAAGTATTTGAAAGTCACTCCTATCCGGGTGAACCTCATGGTTTCCGTAACCCCATGAATCGGGTGGATATGTACCAACGACTGGAGGCTTGGTTTAAGAGGTGGTTGAGGTAATAGGTCTACATGAACCTCTTTAGTTGGGCACCATAAGTCACAGACTTGCGGGATTTAAGGGTTGTCTATATGTGAACCTCTGTACTAAAAAATGCCATCGGGCGTTCGTTTTGATTGAATCCAATCAAAGAAAACCATGAAAAGACAGCAGTATTATTTCCTGGCCCTGGCCATTTTATTCTCCAGTTGTGCCACCAGCTACCTCCCTACAGGTTCCACAACAAATGACCTCCAAATTCTGAAATCAGCGGAAGATCAAGAGACAGTCGAGCGAAAAGTAATTCATACTGCTTCTATGCTTATGGCTGTAGAAGAACTTGATTCCAGCGCCATCCACCTTTCCCGAATAGTATCCAATTTAGGAGGTACGCTTTTCTCAAGAGAAGGCTATGCCTTTGAGTTTAGAGTATTGCCTTCAAAATTGGAAGGCACCATGCAGGGCGTATCACTGTTAGGGGTTGTCAAAGAAAGATCGGTGAGCAGCCTTGATGTTACTGATCAATTCTATGATGACAAAATCCGACTAAACAATGCCAAAGCTACACACGCCAGGTACCTGGCACTATTAGACAAAGCCAATACCATAGACGAAATACTCAAGATAGAAAAGGAGTTGGAGCGTCTTAGCCAGCAAATTGATCTGATACAAGGCCGAGTGAATCGCATACAAGATAAAAGTGCGTTGGCCACTTTGAAGGTTCAACTCAAACAGAAAACCAAGCCCGGCATTTTTGGGCATATAGGTGTAGGCTTGTATAAGGGTACCAAATGGCTATTTGTCAAGGATTAGACGCTATTTCCTTTTGCCTAGTTTGATCATCAGAGTCCTCTGCGAGTGACTAGGATGGGGTAGAAGAACACTAACTGTCTTTGCGAGGGAGGCACGACCGTGGCAATCTGTTTATTCTAGACGTTATGGGCTTAGTACAGACAGACTGGTCGGCCGAATCAGAGTCCTCTGCGAGTGACTCTGATGGGGGGGGGGGCGGAAATCTTGCATTGAACGGAAAAAGGTCTAAGTGCAACTAAATATATCTGCCTAACCTATCGTGAGGGATTTCCATCATTCATCCCTTATACATAAATTGATGAAAATCCAGCACTATGAAAAGCATAATCAGCTCTACCGTCACACTTATCGTTTCGGATTTAGGGCAGTCTGTAGAATTCTATACCAACATTATGGGGTTTGACCTGATACAGCGCTATGGCGAGCACTATGCCGAAATTCAAGCCCCAGACCTGAAGATTGGACTGCATCCGGCCTCGGACAAATTGAAAAAAGGAAATAACATGTCGCTGGGTTTTTCAGTCAAAGACCTTGATGGAGAAGTGGCAACACTCGAAGCCCATGGACTCACGGTGAAAGTCGTACCAGACGGTTGGAGTCGCATAGCCAATTTCTCTGATCCTGATGACAATGGGATGTTTATGATCGAGATGAAATAGGCTGATAAAACCCTATTTGTTACCACAAGCCACAGACTTGCTGGATTCAAGTCCCGACTATCGGCTATAGACTGAGGACAATCGACTAACCTCCACTCATCCCCTTCTGCGTTTTAAATCCAAATGCCTATTTGTATATTCATCTTTAAGTGAAAACACCATTAATGCTGCAACTATGAAAAAGCTAAATCCAGAAGAAGTCAATCAGGAAGTTTTCGATTTGTATGATGATTATGCTCACAACAAATTAGAGCGAAGACAATTTATGGAGAAACTATCTCTCTATGCCGTGGGAGGTGTTACTGTTTCTTCTTTGCTTGGTTTTATCATGCCGGATTATGTGAATACCACCACAATTCAGCCCGATGACAAGCGCCTTAGTTCCGAGTACATCAACTACGATTCCCCGAAGGGAGGCGGCAGTATTAAGGGCCTTTTATCTAAACCGGAAGGTGTTTCAGGCAAAGTTCCCGGAGTAGTGGTGGTCCATGAAAACAGAGGTCTGAATCCTTATATCGAGGATGTTGGCAGAAGAACAGCTGTGGATGGCTTTATTTCTTTGGCCCCCGATGCACTCACCCCACTTGGTGGATACCCTGGTAATGATGACGATGGAAGAACTATGCAGCGTAAGCGTGATCGCAATGAAATGTTGGAAGACTTTATTGCTGCTTATGAGTACCTGAAAGCTCACCCCGACTGCAATGGCAAGGTGGGTGTTGTTGGGTTTTGCTTTGGTGGTTGGATTTCAAATATGATGGCAGTAAGAGTCCCTACCTTGGGCGCTGCTGTTCCTTTTTATGGCAGCCAACCAAGCGCAGAAGATACTGCCAAGATCAAATCGGCCATGATGCTACAATATGGTGAGCTCGACAAAAGAGTAAATGCCGGTTGGCCTGCTTATGAGGTTGAGCTAAAAAAGAACAAAATCAAGTACGAAGCCTACATTTATGAAGGTGCCAATCATGGCTTTCACAATAACACAACCGGCAGGTATGTAGAAAAAGCTGCGAATCTGGCTTGGTCAAGAACCATTCGTTTCTTTAAAGAGAACCTGGCATAGACTACTGAGATCCTGAACTTGCCTGAGGCAGGCAAGTTCAGGATGACTAGTTAAAACTTCTTTATCAATTCAAGATTCAAACCATCTACGTAAGTTTTGAAGGCACTCCAATCATTGGCAAAGAATTGATTCACCTTTTCAACAAATGGATCAACACTCTTCTTAGCATTATCGTAAGCCAGTCGCTGTGGTTGGGTAACAGGTTTGTAACTACTCTGCATTTTACCTCGAATATTCCCCAATTGGCTTGAAATCAAATCAGGATTTCTTGACAGTCCCTGTCCTATTCGCGGTACAGAAACCAATTCTCGGAGTTCCTTTATGCTCTTTTTGATTTCTGTAATCTTTTCTTTCAAGTCCTTATTGTCTTTATCAATTGCCAATACTTTATCTGTAATACTCGAGGCTTCAGTCAATCTATCTACAGCCTCAGTCACTCTTGTGACAAGCGCATAATATTGGGCAATAAACTGCTGTTTCTCTTCCACTTTGGCTTGATTCCAATCCGTTCTCAGATCTCTCAACACATTGATCGATTGCATTGAGCTCTCGTCTTTCATAGAAAGTTTCACCCGATAAGTACCCGGCAACACATCATACCCTCCTGGTTTGACAGCATCTGCACTAGTTGGTTTCCGGGAACCTGGTTGCCTGATACCATCGGCTTCAAAACCCCAATACACTTTGTTAACACCTTCCTTAGCGCGATATGTTCTTGTTCTTACCACAGTTCCGTTTCCATTGGATACTTCCATTTTAACGCTTCCTGCTTTCTTTACATAAAAGCTAATGGCCGCATTAAAGGGTTTGTTTTCACCCATGAACAATCCATGGCCTGTACTTCTATAACCCCAGTAAGGGCCGATAATAGCGTTTGTTGCGTCTGGAATTGAGAATGCGTGGATAGTCTTCTCTTTAAGTTTTTTCATACCCAACTGAGCAGCCTCTCTTAATGGACGGATATCATCTAAGATCCATAACGCTCTACCAAACGTTCCAATGATTAAATCGTGCTCGCGAGGATGAATCTGCAAGTCCATGGTTGGTACAGTCGGGAACCCATTGGTCCATTTAGCCCAAGTTTTACTACCATCCATACTCACATATAATCCACTCTCTGTGCCTAAGAACATCAAGTTTGGCTCAACCGGATCTTGAACAATTGTCATGGCAAAACCAAAGACGTCACCATCATTCACAATACGTTTCCACGACCTGCCATAGTTTGTCGTTTGGTATACATATGGGCTCCAATCATCTCTTCTGTGCTCATCAAAGACTACAAAAGCCGAACCGGCATCGTAGGTACTGGCTCTAATTTGCTGTACCCAGCTGTTAGCTGGCAAGCCCGGGAATTTACCCGCACTGTTTGCCCAGTTTTGACCACCATCTCTAGTGAGTTGCACATTTCCATCATCTGTACCTACCCAAATCATTCCTTGAGATAAAGTACTTGGTTCAACCACGGTAATCGTGGTATGCATTTCTGCACCTGAGTTATCCAAATTGAGTTTACCGCCTGTTTCAGATTGCTTTTGCTTTTCTGGGTCGTTGGTTGTCAAATCTGGAGAAATAATCTCCCAAGTATCGCCATGATCAGGGGATTTGAACAAATATTGCCCTCCTAAGTAAATCGTCTTCTTATCAAATGGATCGATATTAACTCCCGCATTCCAATTCCATCGGATGGTCTCCCCATTTGGGTGCTCTGGTCGTATACCGGTCATTTGGCCTGTCTTACGATCGTATCTCTGGATATTTGCTCCTTGGCTCAAAGAATAGCCATAGCGCGTATCTAAAGGATCAGGTACTACATCGAAGCCGTCTCCACCCACTATTCTCTCCCAATAACCGTTTCTAATGCCACCTTGCTTCAGCAATTGGCTTGGGCCCAACCAGGCACCATTATCTTGCATACCGCCCATTACATTATAAGGGGTTTCCATGTCATAACTTACATGGTAGAATTGACCGATAGGTAAATTCTCCATATAGTGCCAACTGCCTCCTCTATCCCGTGTTACCACCATTCCTCCATCATTACCCAAAACCATAAAATTTGGATCGTCCGGATGAATATAAAGTGCGTGGTTGTCTACATGCACGTAGCCCGAATTCACAAAACTACCGAAGCTCTTACCACCATCTTCACTTGCGTTAGCCTGTGTATGAATCGAGTATACTCTGTTCTCGTTTTTCGAATCCACATAAATATCTGCATAGTAGAACGGACGTGCTCCCAGTCCTCGGTCGCCTTTATTAGAAATTCTATACCATTTGACACCACCATCATCTGAGCGATACAATGCATTTTCCTTTGCTTCAACATAAGCATAAATACGATCAGGCTTTGAAGGGGCTATGGCTAATCCAATTCTTCCCATATCACCTTTTGGCAGACCATGTTCAGAAGTCTTTCTATCCCAAGTCTCTCCACCATCGTGAGAAATATAGATTCCCGAAGCCGGGCCTCCAGAATTAAAAAACCATGGATAACGTCTATGCTCCCACATGCCTGCGATCAACTTGTTTGGATTAGTTGGGTCGATCACTAAATCTGATATACCGGCTCCTGGAATATCGTAAAGCACTTTTCTCCAAGTTTTACCGCCATCGGTAGTCTTGAAAACTCCACGTTCTTCATGTTCGGCCCATGGAGATCCAATGGCACCCACCCAAACAGTATTGGGATCATTTGGGTGAACGATGACACGGTGGATGTTCTTAGTTTCTTTCAAACCCATATGCTCCCAGGTTTGGCCTGCATCAAGGCTTCGATAAAGGCCATAACCTCCATTCAATGAATTTCTGGGGTTACCTTCTCCTGTGCCTACCCAAATGGTACTCGCGTTAGAAGGATCGATTGTCACAGCACCGATGGATGCCACTTCTTCTTTATCAAAAAGTGGTTCCCAACTAACTCCCCCACTGACAGATTTCCACAAACCACCAGAGGCTGTTCCAGCGTAGATGATGTTCTTATTATGTCTCACTACATCTATGGAGGTCACCCGACCAGACATTCCCGCAGGGCCGATTGACCGCGGTTTCATAGTCTCGAAAACTGATAAATCAGTTTGAGCCGTAGCTATTGAGATAAAAAACGTTAAAAAAAGTAGGGAAAACAGCGACTTAGTGGTTTTCATTGTATATGAATTTGTGAGAGCACTAAAGATAGGCTTACCCGTTACTAGAGTAGATGAGATTTCTGTTAACGGTATATTATAGACCATTATCGTATTGTTGAAAAGCATAACCAATATCGCCCGATCACTTTTTATGATTACCATACTGATGCTCTCAGGCGAAGCATTGAAAGCTCAAATAGTTACGAATGGTACTTTTGACGGGCCTCCCAGTACAAGTGTTCCTCCAGGTTGGCAAAGCTGCCTAACCACCAGCACCGTAGAAATTCAGCCCGGACCTTTTGGGGTTATTAACATTCCCCAGGATGGGAACACATTTTTAGGTATGGCCTGCCGGGCACTGGATGTTCCGGACACCGGTGGAACTTGTGAAGAAGTCGGGCAATTTCTAACTACCGAATTAATAGCCGGTAGGTGCTACCTGCTGGAAGTATATCTTGCGTTCAGTCCGGAACTTAGTGTCACCGCATTTAGAAATTCCATTGATTTCAAAGCTTTCGTAGGAACGGAAGAATGTCAAAATGATGTGGAAGTTGCTCATTTTGGTCCTATTGATCATCGGGAATGGAGAAAGTACACTACTACTTTCTCGTTGAACGAAAACCGATCCTATGTATGGCTCCAAGGTGCCTATACGCAATTGCCGGAATACTCTGGCTACATTTTAGCAGACAACTTCAGCCTCACTGATCTGTCTCAAGTGGTTAACCATGAGATTGAATTGTGCGAAGGAACAACGGCTACTCTGGCTTCAACTTTTCAATCAGCCGATTCCTTTCTATGGAGTTCGGGAGAAACTTCCTCTTCAATTGAGATCAACGAAGTTGGTCAATATGTTGTGGATGTTGTCATTGAGGGCTGTTCGTCCAGAGAAGTATTTAATGTAGTTGAAATGTCCGATCCCGATCCGGTGATGGTCTTGTTTTGTGAGGGAGAATCGGTAACCCTTACCCCTACTGTACTGGGAGCTGACTCCTATGTATGGAGTACGGGAGCCACCTCGGCAACCATCACTTTGGACACCCCTGGAGAATATTTTGTGGATATAGTTAATGATGGCTGTGCCACCAGAGAGGTATTCAATATCTCTAAGGAAGATAATCCCGACCCTGTGCAAGTTGAATTCTGTCAAGGTGAATCGGCCATTTTAACCTCGAGTTTCCTGACTGCCAACTCGTACGTTTGGAGTACCGGAAGCGATCAAGGGTCAATTGAGATAACTAGCCCGGGACAGTACTCCGTTCAAGCACAACTTGGAAGCTGTCTAAAGACAGAAATATTCAATGTTCTTCAAGTCGGGTTACCCATCATCAATATTATCTCTGAAAACGAGATTTGTACTGGTGAACAAATACAGCTAGATGCCTTCCAGGAAAATGCTGCATATATCTGGCAGGATGGAAGTACCGAGTCATCTTTTGTTGTTGAGGAGCCCGGTACTTATTCTGTTCGGGTTACTCTTAATGGATGTTCATCCGAGCAAAGAATAGAGGTGTTCCCAGGAGAATGTGAGGCCATTCTAAGAATGCCCAATGCCTTTACCCCAAATGGAGATGGCAAAAATGATCTTTTTATTCCCATTGAGAGTATTGGAACTGCAATCATGAGTACTCGGATTTTTAACCGATGGGGACACGAAATATTCTCAACCCAGAACCTCAATATTGAATGGAATGGTAATTTTTCCAATGGAGAACCGGCTCCAGAGACCACTTACTATTGGAGTATCCGCTACGCAGCCATTGGAGGAAGAATTCAAAGCCAAAAGGGAACTGTCAACTTGATAAGGTAGAAGAAGGTAACCCGACTCGAAAAATTGAATTCCAGAATTCTCTACTGACATAGGGTTGTCACCATGCCCCTCTAATTTGCTCCTCATCTATAAAATTCAACTATGAGTAACTATACAAAATGCCAAAGCTGTGCAATGCCATTGAAGAAAGACCCTAACCAGGGAGGTACCAACGCTGATGGATCAAAAAATGAGAAATATTGCAGTTATTGCTATGAAAACGGGGAATTTACTCAACCTGATTGGACGGTTGTACAAATGCAGAGTTTCGTAAAAGGTAAATTAAAAGAGATGAAATTTCCAGGATTCATTGCAGGATTTTTCACAAAAGGAATTCCGAAACTTGAACGATGGAAAAATTAAAAATATGGAAAAGAGGTTTTTAGGATTACGAACAACAATTTATACTGTCAGCAACCTACAAGAAGCCATTGAGTGGTATTCAAGAGTATTCGAAACAGAGCCCTATTTCAATGAGCCTTTCTATGTGGGCTTCAATATAGCGGGCTACGAATTGGGCTTAATGCCAGAGGAGCATCCGGTAATTAACAAAACAGCCAATGTGCTCTCTTATTGGGGTGTCGAAGACGTAGAAAAGGAATACAACCGAATGCTGGAAGCGGGAGCCACTTCACAAGGAGCACCTCAAAATGTGGGAGGGCCGATTGTTGTTGCCGAACTGAAAGACCCCTGGGACAACGTCATCGGTCTGATTTGCAATCCGGTATTCAAATTGCCATAAGCCTATTTGTCCAAGAACCGGGTAACAATTTTCCTGAATGCTTTGGGTTCTTCAATAAAGGGAAAGTGCCCTGCCTCTTCTATTACGGATAACTGTGCATTGGGAATTAATTCGAGCATTTTATCCGAATAGACAGTAATGGCTGGTTCCGTTTCTCCATAAATAATCAAGGTGGGGCAACTGATGTTTGCTAGGCCAAGATCATAGTTGAAAGTGTTCATATCAGGCCCAAGCCACCGATAAGCACCCCTTCTCTGATCATAGTCTTCAGGTATATACAATTTGAGTTTTTGAAGGTTGCTACGATCAAACATCTGGGGCTTGAAGGAGGTCATTAAGAGTTTTTCAATTAACTCCAGACGCTGTCCAGGGTATGTTCTCAATGAATCCAGGATTCCCTGTCGCTCCTTTTCGTCCTCTGGCGTTTGTTGCCTTGCCACAGCAGCGCTTTCTCTTTGCCAATCTTGCACATTCGGTGCCATGGAATTGGATAATATCAAATGATCAAGCTTATCGCTATGCTCGGTACCATAAGCCATGGCCAACAAACCTCCCCAGGAGTGGCCAAGCAGATTGATCTTGTCGAAACCCAGCTTCTCCCTTAGCAAATCTATATCCTCAACAAAAGCTTCGAGGTTCATTTTTGAAGAGTCTACTTCGACTGAAGAACGCCCGGTTGCCCGTTGATCATAAAAGATCAATTGATAATCTCTGGCTAAATTTTCTAAATGAGGCAGGAAGTAAGAATGGTCTAAAACAGGCCCACCATGAACGATAAAGAGCGGCTGCCCTTCACCAATAATCTTATAGTAAATCTCAGAACCATTAATATCAGCGGTTCCCTCAGAAACAGGTATCTCGCCCGGTGTGCAAGACCATATCATTACGAGGCTAAAAAAACCAATGATCAACCAAACGTATCTTAACCTGCTAACCACCTACTCTCTTTACGTTGTATCCTTCTTTCTCCAAAATTTGTAGCACCTTATCTCTATGGTCACCCTGGATAAGAATCTCGCCATCTTTTGCACTACCACCTACTCCGCATTTTGATTTTAACGTCTTTCCCAGATCCTTCAGGTCTTCATCCGTTCCGACAAAGCCATCCACCAAAGTAACCTGCTTTCCTCCTCTTTTCTTTTTATCGAGCATTACTTTTAGGTTTTGCTCCGTTATGGGTAGCGTATCTTGTTCTCCACCACCCTCGTGCTGATATTCGTAGCTGGAATTAGTGGAGTAAATTACTCCAGATCGTCCCCTATCCCGTTTGTTTTTTCTACCCATGCCGCAAAGTTAATCTTTTAGAGAAATCGTAGGTTCAAATATCGTTGGATTGATTTACTCTGTCCGCCAGATGTTCATATTGTCCATTTTTAGAACATTCCTCAATTAAAAAGCTGGACAAAATCAACGATCAAAGGATGTAATCAATGATTTTGGTCAAAGGCATGATTTGTGAATAAAAGGTCTGTAATCAAACGGTCATGATAAAACTATGAAAACTCAATTCAGCATTTCGAAACTCATTTGGGCAGTTTCTCTAACAACTTTGACAAGTACGGCAGCCTTTGCCCAGGACTGCAGAGACATTGTGGAAGCCGCAACCCGAGGGAACCTTAACCGGGTGAAGGCGCTATTGGATGTGGGTGTCAAACCGAATTGTATCTATAATTTAAAAGGTGGCCCAAGAACAGCGTTAAACGCAGCCTCAGCTGAGGGAGAGTTCAACATTGTCAAATTATTAGTGAATAGTGGTGCTGAGGTTGATTTCTATGCAAAAAGGGATGCATCACCATTGATTTCTGCGGCACGAGGTGGCCATTTTGAGATCGCTGAATATCTGCTTGATCGGGGTGCTGATGTGAACAAAATTATACCTCAGGACGGGAGCCCTATTCTGGCAGCAGCCTCAAGCGGTTCATACGAGCTTACTAAACTGCTTATAGACAGAGGAGCAAATGTGGATGCCAGAGTTATAGGTGATGGCACTGCTTTAATTGCGGCTGTGAACAATGAGGATGAGAGAATCACAAAATTATTATTAGAATCCGGTGCCAACCCCAATCTATCTTCTCCCGGAGATGGAAGTCCGATGACTGCTGCCGGCAATAACCAAAACAATGAGATTTTGGAATTGTTAATCGAGCATGGTGCCAATACCAACAGAAGCGTATCCGGTGACGGCTCTGCCCTCATCAGCGCCTCACACAG
Organism: Roseivirga sp.; assembly: GCA_029262895.1. Taxonomy (GTDB): domain Bacteria; phylum Bacteroidota; class Bacteroidia; order Cytophagales; family Cyclobacteriaceae; genus Roseivirga. The sequence goes on along the minus strand of JAJCYM010000085.1, from coordinate 48,031 downwards.
AGGAAACCTTGCCAAAGTAAAACTTCTGGTAAACTCGGGAGCAGACCCTAATAAAGGTGTCAGAGGTGATGGCAGTCCCCTAATTGCTGCTGCAAAAAAAGGACAATATGAGGTAGCCAAATACCTGATAGAACAGGGAGCTGAAGTTGACAAAGAAGTCAGAGGTGATGAAACGCCACTCATTGCTGCAGCCTGGAATGGCCATTTGGACTTGGTGAAACTACTCATCGAAAACGGTGCAGACCCGAATAAATCTACACGGGAGGGTTCGTTTATTAGAGGTTATGAAATCAGAAGTCCTCTAAAAATGGCACGTAAAAAAGGACACAGAAGAGTTGTCGACTATCTAAAGAAAAACGGAGCATCCCGATAGCTATCGGGATGGCTAGGGCTGATTTTTTCAACGCAAAGCAAGCGGTAAGAAAAGATTTATAAACGTCATATTGTGTTTGATTTTGTATAACTTGAAATCAACTCGATTGGCGACAGTTTGAAGAAGAATCACATCCGCATATCCACTGGTAATTATTCGCCCCCAGAATTCATATTTATTGCAGCTATTGTCTTGGTCATTTCCATATTCCAAGTCATCATTTATCCGTTGCTCTTTAGCGTCCTGATTGTTCTCTGTCTTGCGGTCCTCTTCACTTCATATGGCTTAGAAATTGATACCGAAAAATGTATCTATCAAGAATATTTGAGCACTTTTGGCATCCGCTATTCATTTGATACATATGCATACAAGTATTTCGAGTATCTGTATATCAATAGCTCAAATTACAGCCAAAGGCTAAACTCGAGAGGGAGTTCCAGCTCTGTGAAATTTCTAAAATACAACGGGTACTTGCTATCTGATGAAGGCGAACAAATTCATATTTACGGAAGTAAAAACCGTAATGCGGTACTCAAAAAACTGGAAGTACTATCCACCTTTTTGGACCTGGAAATCGTAGTCAATGACGATTAATCAGATTGATGGAGCACACGCCCCTCCCTTACGCTTATCTCAATCAAATCTTCGCAGTCCTTTTCCTCTGTTCTGAAGTTGGTGATGCAAGCCCTCATGCAATACCTGCCATCTACAACTGCGTTGGATAGAAATACCTCTCCTCCAAACTGCAATCTGTCCACTAGTTTTTCATTCAATTGATTCAGGTACTTTTCCCTTTCCTCTCCCATCAAATCCAGGTCCGAAGGGATATATCTGAAAGTCGTGATACTGAGGCTATGCGTTACCGCCTCAAGTTCATCGTTCTCGTCAGCTAAATCGAACATCAATCGCGCAAGTCTGACGTCATCACCAATCATTTCTTCGTAGGCCTTCCGCCCGGCCTGCTGAAGGGCCAGCCAAACTTTGAGTGCACGGAAACCCCGAGAGTTTTGAAGCCCAAACTCAAAAAAATTGGTCTCGGGTTCTTCGGTCTTTCCAAAATTATAATACTCAGGGTTCGAGCTATACGCATCTACCAGATGTTGGGGATTCTTTACCAAGGTGCACCCCGCTTCCAAAGGTGCATAGAGCCACTTGTGTGGATCTAAGGCAATAGAGTCTGCCTCGTTCAATCCTTCAAAAGTCTTTTGCTGATCTGACAGACAGGCGGCAGGCACACCATAAGCGCCATCCACATGGAACCACAAATCATGCTTCTTACAAATCTCACCTATTCCTTTAAGATCATCCACAACTCCCATGCTCACATCCCCTGCTGTACCTACTACCAAAAAGGGTTGATGCCCATCCTCCAAATCTGCTTTAATCGCATTTTCCAGAGCCTGGTTATCCATTTGGTGATTTGAATTTGTTTCTATCCATCTTATAGAATCGGTACCATGACCAAATAGATGAGCAGCCTTATCAATCCAGGTGTGCGTTCCCTTAGAGCCATAAATGCACATTTTCTTATCAAGACTCGCTACTCCTTTGGTTTTGAGTGTCTTTGGTGATTTCGCTGTTCTTCCTGCCAGGAAGCCGGTGAAATTGGCCATGTTCCCCCCACTTACCAAAATGCCTCCACAGTCAGACTGATAACCAATCAGCTCAGCCAACCATCGAACGGTCTGTTTCTCAATTTCTGTAGCCATCGGACTCAAAATGAAGGCGCCACAATTGGCATTTACAGAAGCGGTCAACAAATCACCCAAGGCACCTATTGGAGCAGCAGAAGCAGTGATATAACCCCAGAATTTGGGGTGTCCATTGAAAAGAGAATGATTCATCATTAAATCAGATGCCTTCTCCAAGAGGTTTGATGCCGACATTCCTTTATCAGGTAAGGCTCCTGTTCCCAATGCCGCCCGAATTTGTGTGGGTTTCTCACCATAGGTCACGGGCCGTTTGTCGATGCCATCTATAAAATCTGCAATCTGATCAATTAATTGATGCCCAACTTTTTTGAACTCATCAGCGTTCATTTCCAAGGCCGCATGTCTGTTGTTGTCACTCATAAATTTCGATTTCAGCTGTCGGTTGCTAAGCTAAGTTATTTTACTCATATCGCCTATTAACGATTGTTGATATTTAATGAAGGCGATTTTTATTTATCTTTCATCCTTAAGTCGATAAAGAGATATTAATTCTCAAAACTCTAGCAATGAAAACTACCCTCTCCTGTCTGTGCCTCCTACTGACCTTCTCCCTTTCTGCTCAACAAGTTGGGCGAGAAGGACTGAGCAATGATCAACTCAGCCAACTCGCTGATAAACATGCCAAAGCTTCATTCGAAGAATTGAAGGCCTTACTCAGCATCCCCAACGATGCCCTGTTTCCAGAGGATGTGGAGAAAAATGTGCAATGGTGCGAAAAGGCCTTTCAAGCAAGATCATTTACGACAACAAGATTGGAAACTGGTGGACCTCCACTCCTCCTAGCCGAGCGTAAGGTTAACAATCCTCAAAAAACGGTGTTGATTTACTTGCAAATAGATGGTCAGCCTACGGATTCAACCAAATGGTTTCAGGAAACTGCCTTTACTCCAACACTAAAAGAAAGAGATTCACAGGGTAATTGGAAATCTCTGGATTGGGATAAAATTCATAGTGCCTACGATCCTGATCTTCGAGTTTTCGCCCGCTCAGCATCTGATGCCAAAGGGCCTGTGGTTATGCTTCTGGCCGCCTTAGACGCAATCAAAGAAGTAAATATCAACCCCAGTTACAACATTAAGATCATTATGGACTTTGAGGAGGAACTGGGATCACCCCATTTACCGCCAGCCGTTACTGTTCATAAAGAAGCGCTCGCCTCTGACATGCTCGTTATTTTTGATGGCCCATTACATATTTCAAATAAGCCCACCATAAAATTTGGGGCAAGGGGAATCTCGGAGATAACATTGACGGTGTATGGACCCAGAGCTCCTCAGCACAGTGGTCATTACGGAAACTATGCCCCTAACCCGGCATTTAGATTATCGCAATTACTTGCCTCAATGAAGGGAGATGATGGCCGAGTCACCATACCGGGCTTCTACAACGGTATATCATTAGATGAAGACACTAAAAAAATAATGAGGGCCGTACCGGATGATGAGAATGATATTCAACAGAAGATTGGCATTGCAGACACTGACAAAGTAGGTTCCAATTACCAGGAAGCGATTCAATATCCTTCTCTGAATATTAGAGGAATGGCCTCGGGATGGGTAGGCACTAAAAAAAGAACGATTGTGCCAAGCGATGCGACCGCAGAAATCGATGTTCGATTGGTAAAGGAGAACGACCCTGAACGTTTGCTCGGGCTGATTCGACAGCATGTTATTGATCAGGGATATCATATCATTGCCGGTGATGAGCCCACGGAACAGGAAAGGATGACCTATTCCAAATTGGTCAAATTTGAGTCGAGCACTTCCTATTTAGCTTTTAGAACTCCTATCAATTCACCCACAGGAAACTGGCTAAGTGGGGCCATCAAAAGAGCTCATGGTGTAGATCCAATTAAGGTAAGAACCAGTGGTGGTTCTATTCCCATCTCCCCTTTTGTGACCACTTTGGGCATTCCAGCAGTTTCAGTCCCAACAGTGAATATCGATAACAACCAGCATAGTCCGAATGAAAATATCCGATTGGGTAACTATGTGGATGGGGTGAAGACCATGATTGCGATTTTGGCAGAGCGGTTTAAAGATTAACGGTGTCAAAAACAGTATTATTCACACAAATGAAAGACGGTACTCCAGCCGATTTTCAATTGGTTTCTGATAATGACCGAGAAACAGCCATGGAGTTGCCAGAACGCATCATTGAACATCTGCAATTACTGGCGAATGATAACGGTGCCTATCAAATCAGTCGATTGGATCATGTATTGCAAACCGCTACGCGCTGCGAGGCTGATGGTGCGGATGATGATTGGATTATTGCTGCTTTGTGTCATGATATGGGAGATATTCTTGCCCCATACTCTCATGCAGAGGTAGCTGCGAATATCATCAAGCCCTTTGTGCGAGATGAAGTATACTGGGTGGTGAAACATCATGGCTATTTCCAGATGCATTACAATACTAATATGACTGAGGAAAAACGCAGGTCACGAGAACGTTTCAGTGACTCTCCTTTCTACCAATCCGCAATTGACTTCTGCGAGAATTGGGACCAGTGCTCATTTGATCCTGACTATCCGACTCAACCACTGGAACACTTTGCGTCCGTAATTAAGCGTGTATTTAGTAGAGAACCCCGATTCAGGTCTTCGATGTAATCATTATTTACCTTTCTTATAAAAGGAGTAAATTGTCAAGAATCAAACCAACTATGAAACCCCATAAACACGTTATTCACCTCCTCTCTTTCGCAGCGATTCTTTTATTATCAGTTTCTTGTGAAAACTCAACGCAAAAGGAGTCTCCACCTAACGTCCTTTGGATTCTACTCGAGGATACAGCTCCTCTCCTAAGCTCATATGGTACCACAATTATTTCCACTCCTAACATTGATAATCTCGCGGAGAATGGTATGCTATTCACAAAAGCCTTTATGCCCGCACCGGTGTGCTCTCCAAGCCGTTCTAGCATGATAACGGGTGTCATGTCTACTACGCTGGGCGTACATAATCATCATAGCTCAAGAACTGAAGAATCGGCCATAAAACTGCCAGAGGAAATTAAGACCGTACCTGAAGTATTCAAAAAGGCTGGGTATTTCACGTTTAACAATGGCAAGGATGATTATAATTTCAGTTATGATCGAAGAGATCTTTATAGCCAGGATTACATGCAACATCCTCTATACGGGAAAAGAGGCGTGAATCTTAACCTATCTGAATTGAAGGATAAAACACCCTTTTTTGGACAGATTCAGCTATCTGGTGGCAAGGAAATATTCTCTTCCACTTTTAAGGAAAGAGTTCTTACACCAGTAGATCGAAGTAAGGTTGAATTACCACCATACCTACCAAACCATCCGGCTATCATTGAAGAATATGCCAACCACCTTGATGCTATTCAAATCACTGACAGAAAGGTTGACAATATTATCAAAGACCTGGAGAAGAATGGCTTACTCGAGAATACAATCGTCTTCTTTTTCTCAGATCATGGCATGCGCATGACAAGGAACAAACAGTTTCTCTATGATGGAGGCTTAAGTGTACCACTAATCATGGCTGATTTCAGGAAAATAAATAAACTGGGAAGAGGGGTTATTAATGAAAACTTAGTGAGTGGCCTTGACCTCGGTACAACATCTCTGGCATTGGCAAACATCCCTATTCCAGACTATATGGAAGGAAAAGATATCTTTGATGATGAAAGTCCGCAAAGGGAATTTGTTATCTCAACACGCGATCGATGTGATTTTACCATAGACCGCATACGCTCAGTAAGATCACATAACTTCAAATATATTCGTAACTTCAAAACAGACAGACCTTACACACAACCTACCTATATGGATGTAGATGGTGTCCAATTCGTTAAGGTTATGAAGCAGTTGCATTCGGAAAATCGACTCGACCCTAAACAAGCACTCTTTTTTGCTGAGAATCGACCGAGCGAAGAGCTCTACGATTTAAAAAATGATCCCTACGAACTCAACAATTTAGCCAGAAATCCTGACTACCAGGACGAATTAAAGAAACATGCCGCTGTTTTGGAGCAATGGATCATTGATACCGATGATAAAGGACAATACCCTGAAGACGAAGAAAACCTGAAGCTTATGCTCGGAATCTGGGGAGATCATGCTGTTAATCCAGAGTATCAGCCGCTAAGAAATAAACATCCAAATCTGGCAGGATCACAGTTCCCATTGAAAAGCAAGGGATGGGAGAAGGTGACTAATCAATAATAGATGTAGAAGTGCTAGTTATGATTAGCAGTACTTAAACTTCTGTGCGGCAACACCTATTGGCTCTTCCCCTCCCAATGCAGCCAACTTGGCCTCAATTTCACGAGAGGCTTTGGTGATGGCCAAACCGCCCAACCCCGTACATCTAAGTTCATGGGCCATGGCATTACCGACTTCATCCATTGCGTCAATCACTTGATCGAGAGGTACCAAATGGTCGTAGTCAGCCAGAGCCATATTGGCGGTAGAAAGCGCATTACTCGCGGCCATTACATTCCTTCCCAAACAGGGTGCCTCCACCCTATTCGCTACGGGGTCGCAAATCATGCCAAGGGAGTTTTGCAAGGCCATAGATGAGGCTGCTAAGGCTTGATCCAGCGTACCGCCCATCAATCCAACAATGGCTGCGGCAGCCATACCTGAACCTGAGCCACACTCGGCCTGACAACCACCAACCTCAGCGGCAAAGGTGGCTCCCTCCGAAATAAACACACCGATCATCCCTGCTGCCAGCATGCCTTTCACAGCTTCTTCTTCGCTCAACTCCATCGCAGAGCACAAGCCAAGAATTGCGCCTGGCAATGCACCACATGACCCAGCCGTTGGTGCTGCTACAATCACACCCATTGAGCTTTTTACCTCCATCATGGCCGATACAAAAAGTATAATGCGATTCAGTGCATCACCTTTGACCAAGGTGCCGTTGTCCATTTGTTTTTTGAAGTTACCCGATTGGTTACCCAATATTCGATCCTTGTATTCAGTTCCTTTTAGCCCAGATTGAATGGAAGTGCTCATGATTCTAACAATGTTTGTCATGGAATCAATTACCTCCTTATGACTAATATTTCCTCTGGCGCTCTCGTAGTGTACTGCCAATTCCCACAAGTCGAGGTTTTTATCCTTGTTGTAGTCCAGCATTTCCTCGCAGGTACCAAAAGGAACCGTCAAATTCTTTCTGGATTTTATTGGCAACACCGGATTCAAGACTCTGATACTCTGTACTTCATCAAACTCAGCTAGTTTTACCAACACGTCATCGTCTACCGGATTTTGGGATTTTACATTAACAAAGACCTTATCCCCTTGACAAATTTCTATGGCATCGAGATAAATAGTCGATTCGATAAAATCCTTTATTTTTTGAGGACTGGAAGTAAAAACCAAGGTTTCGTAAAACCCTCCTGTCATCTGCACTTTGGCCCCATCTATTCCAATTACCTCAATCATACCCCCTCCGATGGAAAGTGCAATTACCTGATGTTCGTCTTCTCCTGTTTTAAGGTTGATTTGATAGGTGTTGGGATGATCAGCCCCAATGTCTTTGATCTCGATTTGAGGATAAATGCCGGCAGCCGCAATTTCAGATTGATAATTCTCTAGTCTGGGATCATCAGCATCCCAACCCAAAAACCCTCCAAACAGACCCATATCCGATCCCTGACTCTTATGGGTGGTGGCTAAAGATCCATTGGGGTCATATTCTATATGCGCCTCCTGAATCTGGCCATGCATTAGGTCAAGACACAGCCTTCCGATGCGCAAAGATGCTGCGCAATGTGAACTGGATGGACCTCTCATTACAGGACCAATGACATCATTGAATATACTCGAAGCGGGCATAGTTTACTGATTTACAAGCTAATATAGGCATTTTGGAATCTAGTTAAGCACTAGGTCAGAATCAGTTGGCCGCCCTAACCGCATCTCCAAAAACTCCGGCAACATAAGGCTCAAAAGTATCTCCAAATTCAGCTTCCAGATCAGAAAGGCTGAATCCCTGAAGAACGAAATCATAAACAATGGACACTTTAGCAAATAAGCCCGTGCATTCTATAGGATAAAAATTGCCCTCACCTCTTGCAGGACTTGCAGGAAAATCAGCAGGTAGATCATCCATTTGGTCTTCATAAAAATCGCATGCAGTCTTTACTCCATTAAAGTCATAAGTATAGAGGCAGACTTTGTCAACAAAGCATGAATTATCTCTTTCCGCACTGCCATCTGAGGTATAATTCACAGCCTCAAAATTATAGTTGACGTCTCCGAACTTAGCTGTTCGGATGCCCAGTTGTACGGTGCTGGACTTATTCCCTAAAAGTGTAAACCGGACGGTAGTATTGCTGTTACTCTCAATTATTCTAATATCAACGTCATCTGGACTGCCCTGATTTAACCTATTGAAGTAGGCATTCCGCTCAAAATCAAACATTCTGCTACCGTTCACATTCTCATGCGGGTTGTTACGAACTGTACTCAGATGCAAATGTCTTACGTTTGCCTCACAGGTACCCATTATTCCAATTGGTGCTCCTTTTTCAATTCTCTGACCGATGGCGATGTTCTGATCAAATTCATCAAGGTGCCTATAAATAAACTCAACATTGTCACCCATATCAGGGTTGGCAAATCCCAGATCACAGGTCACGTAAACGCTGCACTTATTGTTTGGGTCAATATTCTCAACAATCCCGGAGCACATAGAAAAAACGGTCGCAGGTCTCCCATCATCGTACTCTTCCCCCTGATACTCCAAGCAATCAGCGATATCTAAACCCAGATGCAAATCATATTCATCAGAAAGCGTTCTTGGCCCATACCCATCTCGAATATAGTTGTTACAATTATCTGGAGTATAAATATTGGCATCCAACAAATCTGATTGAACGGGGTCTGCCCAATCATAACTATAGCTTGGCTCAATGTCTGGGATGGTATTGTCCATGTAAATCTCAGTGGTGAGAACTACGGGAAACTCACCCGGTAACATTACTCCCGGATTTGAAGGCGGGTCTGTGCCATCATCACTTCCACAAGCTAGTAGCAGTAACATGATAGCGATCAAGAAAAATAAATTCTTATACATGCGGATTCGAGTTTAAAAATACATCATTGAAGTTAGATGTCTGGCAAAAAATATCAAACGGTTTTGTTCCACGACCTTTCAAAATTAGGTATGACTGTTTAATCAGCTGGAACGCTTTCGATCGGCAACTCGAAGTTTAGAGCAATTGCCCTACCCCAAATAAAATCACAAATAGCAGAGTGGTTAAAGCCATTTGTTTGAGGAAAGGGTCCAATTGTGATGCTTCTCTATAGACCTTTACGGCCCTTCCGTTCTTAGCCAAAAGAGGTACAACCAACAAGATTCCAAGCTGGGCCGGGTTTGAATAATTCAAGAAGACGTATGTGGCAGATGCCAGATAGCCAAAGCCCAAAATCAGCCAATGATAGATCACCGCATTGGCCCGACCTATCCTCACCGGTATTGAATGTTTTCCTGCTACTTTGTCAGATTCAATATCTCGAATATTGTTTACGTTCAACACCGCTACTGAGAACAGGCCCGTGGTTAGGGCAGGTAACAAATACTCATAATTCAGTTGCTGCTCGTACAAATAGGCACTGCCCAAAACGGCCACCAAGCCAAAGAATAGCAAAACGCTTACATCTCCCAAACCAACATAGCCATAAGGCCGATAACCTGCCGTATAGGTAATAGCAGCGGCAATGGCCAAAACTCCAATACCCACAAACACCATAAATGCTTGTGAAGACCAGCCAAAGGCCACATAAAGTAACCCAATGCCTGATCCAAGAGACAAAATGGTAAAGAGTATCATCGCATTACGCATAGCTTTTTTGGAAATCGCACCGGACTGAACCGCTCTTTGAGGACCCTTCCTTTCAGCACTATCTGCTCCATGCACCGAATCACCATAGTCATTGGCAAGATTTGAGAGCACTTGCAAAAAGATTGTAGTTAGTGCACACAGGGCAAAAACCCCAGCATTAAAATGACCGGCAGAAGCAGCCAAGAAAGTACCCATCCCTATGCTCGCTAAAGCAAGTGGCAGGGTTCTCAATCTAAATGCTTGTATCCAATGCTTCATAGGTGCTACAAAAGGCTCGTGATTGCCTCGTCCAAGGGATTAACGGCTGAAGGATAAAATCCCAGAATCTGACCGTTTTCGTCTAAGAGGTATTTGCAAAAGTTCCAATCTGGTGCCTTACCTGAAGTTGTATTTAACCATTCATAAAGGGGGTGACGCTTTGCTCCTGCCACTGATATTTTTTCAAACATTTGAAATGTCACGCCATAGTTGGCCTTGCAGAATTTCTGAATGGCCAAATTTGTACCCGGCTCTTGTCCGCCAAAATTATTCGCAGGAAAACCAAGCACAACCACCTTGTCTCCAAATTCTTTATGCAGATTCTGAAGGTCTTCATATTGTGGAGTAAAGCCACATTCAGAAGCCACATTGACTAAAAGCACCTTTTTGCCCTTATAACTTTCAAAGTCGATGGTTGATCCATCGATAGCTGTCATTTTAAAATCATGGAATTTCATGGGTGGAGTGGTCTTTGGTACAAAAATAAAGAGTATGGTTAGCAAGAGGTATTTCATATCACATCTTTTCAGGCACCTCTACGCCTAATAACCCCATGGATACCTTAATGGTTTCGGCAGCAAGAGCAGACAAGGCAATTCTGAATTTTCGCTTTTCCATATCAGCTTCATTAAAAATAGATACTTCGGCATAAAAGCGATTGTATTCTTTGGCCAGGTCATAGACATACTGAGCCATGATAGCCGGAGAGTATTCAGCAGAGGCCAACGCTACACGTTCTTTATACTGACTGATCATAAACACCAAGTCCTTTTCAGTTTCGTGTAAATCGGAGATGGTATCAAAGGCAATTTCGGCAAAGCCGATCTCCAACTGGTTGGCCTTTCTCAGAATGGATTTGATCCGTGCATGAGTGTATTGAATAAAAGGGCCCGTGTTGCCTTGAAATTCAATGGATTCTGCGGGGTCAAAAAGCATGCGCCTTCTTGGGTCAACCTTAAGCAAAAAGTACTTCAATGCTCCAAGCCCCAGTACCTCATAAAGTTCCTTGGCCTGTTCCTCAGAAAAGCCCTCAATTTTGCCCAATTCTTTGGTTCTTGATTCGGCTGTATTGGCCATTTCCTGCATTAGGTCATCGGCATCTACAACAGTGCCTTCCCTTGATTTCATTTTGCCGGTGGGTAAATCTACCATACCATAGGAAAGGTGATAACAGGCTTCTGCCCAACTGTATCCAAGCTTTTTGAGGATAAGAAAAAGCACCTTGAAGTGATACTCCTGCTCATTACCCACGGTATAGATCAGTTGAGATAGCGTAGGGAAATCTTCAAAACGCATCAATGCTGTTCCGATATCCTGAGTCATATAAACCGAGGTACCATCTTTTCTCAGCAACAACTTCTCGTCCAGGCCATCGTCAGACAGATCAACCCAAACGGAGCCGTCTTCTTTTTTATAGAAAACCCCTTTTTCAATTCCTTCCGCGATTTTGTCTTTGCCAATCAGGTAGGTCTCGCTTTCGTAGTAGAGCTTATCAAAATTGACGCCCATGCGCTCATAGGTCCTATTAAAACCTTCGTACACCCAACCGTTCATCTTTTCCCATAAGGCATAGACTTCTGGGTCCTTACGCTCCCATTTCTTCAACATCTCCTGAGCTTCCAACAGAATAGGTGCTTGTTTTTCGGCCTCTTCCTGAGATGAACCACCTTCAACCAAAGTCGCAATCTCAACCTTATAAGCCTTATCAAAGGCGACATAGTATTTCCCGACAAGGTGATCACCTTTGAGTCCTGAGCTTTCCGGACTCTCACCATCACCAAACCTAAGCCAGGCCAGCATCGACTTACAAATATGGATGCCCCTGTCATTGATAATCTGCACCTTCACGACATCATGCCCTGAAGCTTCCAGAATTTTGGATACTGAATACCCCAGGAAATTGTTTCTTAAATGGCCAAGATGGAGTGGTTTGTTTGTGTTCGGAGAGGAGTATTCTACCACAACAGTCTTACCATTTTTCTCAATGGCAAAGGCAGCTGATTTCGACAAATCCGCCCCGTTGTAGAGCCTTCCAAAAAGTTCGACTTGCGAGTTCTCAGATAAAACCAGATTCAAAAACCCTTTAACCGTGTTGAAAGAGGCAACTTCGGCAGTATTATCCACCAAAAAACTTCCAATCTCTTCTCCCGTGGCTTCGGGACTCTTTTTGGATATTCTTCCAAAAGGAAAGGTCACAAAGGTATAAGTACCCTCAAAATCTTTACGTGTGGGCTGAAGTGAAATTTCGGCTATACCAATTTCATGGTTGTATAATGAGCCTAGAGCTCGGGCAATAGCTTCTTTAATTTGTAATTCCATTGATTAGAAGTTCTTAACCAGTGAGTCTGTAGTAGATTCAAGTATATCGAAGGCGCTCTCTGCCATCCTGTTTTGAGTGTCCAGGGTGGGATTAACCTCAACGATTTCCCAACAGCACACCCTTTTGTCTTTTATCAGTTCGATATTCAATTGCACGGCCTGTTCTTTCGAGAGGCCGTTCGCCACCGGTGTTCCAGTGCCCATAGAGATAGAGGAATCCAGGCTATCTACGTCAAATGAGATGTAGATTTGCTCACAGTCTTTGAGGGTATCCAAGGCTTCGGCAGACACCTGCTCAATCCCCTTTTTATTTACTTCATCTACCCCGAAATTCTTAATCCCATATTTTTGGATCAAATGATCCTCTGGTTCTTCAGTATCTCTAACTCCAATAAAAACGATATCGGATGGATTGACTTTGGGACCGTTAATGCCAATTCGCTTAATTCTTTCCCAAAGTGCCTCTGTTTCTTCCTCAATATCATTCTGCTCACACTCATCATTATCGATAGCTGCTGCCATGGCTAAGGGCATGCCGTGCATATTTCCAGAAGGTGTGGTATACGGAGAATGGAGATCCGCATGAGCGTCAATCCAGATTACGCCAAGGCGTTTTGTGGGATGGGCTTTTTTTATCCCGCAAATAGTACCCGCTGCGGTAGAATGATCGCCTGCCAAAACAATCGGAAACAACTGTTGCTCTCGTAAATCAGCAATGGTATCACAAACACGGCCCAGTACGGTATACACACCTTCACCATATTTCGCAAATGGAAATTTAGGTTCTTGGAATAACTGACTGTTTTCGTCTTGAACACTCACAGGTTCAAAACGAGTGAAAAAATTAGAATGTTTACCCAGACTGGCCACTTTCATGGCATCAACACCCAAACTGGCACCCCTTGTTCCCGCTGCCAGTTCGGACCTTACTTCCACTAATCTGATCTTTCTCATATCGTCTACAAAGCTAATTTATTTAACCAAAGAATATCGTTGTGAGCGATGAAAAAGCACGGCTTGGTTAAGTCGGATTTTTATTCGAAAATTGCGCTGTTTTAAATCGCTTGGCGAACTCCGTATTAGATGAAAAAGTACAGCGACCTAATCGAACAAACCTTCGACTTTCCTTCTGAGGAATTCAAGGTTGATGGCAAATACCTGAGCTTTCATGACATCCCTCTGAAAGAGATCATTGAAGAGCACGGAACTCCTTTAAGGATTAGCTATCTACCAAAAATCAAGGAGAACATCCAAAAATCACGAAATTGGTTCGAAACGGCCATCAAAAAGCATGAGTATGCCGGCAACTACACCTATTGTTATTGCACTAAATCCTCGCATTTCAGTTTCGTTCTTGAAGAAGTTTTAGCGAATGACGGTCACATAGAAACATCCTCTTCTTTTGACATTCCCATCATCAAAAATCTTTACCAGGCAGGAAAACTCGGCAAAGACTTGATGATTATTTGCAACGGTTTCAAACGTCCCCTCTACATCCAATACATAAGTGAGCTTATTAATGAGGGTTTTACAAACTGCATCCCGATCATTGACAACCTCAATGAGTTAGGTTTTTATGAAGACAATGTCTCTGGTTCCTATCAGGTAGGGATCAGGATTGCGGCTGATGAAGAACCCAATTTTGAATTTTATACTTCCAGATTGGGCGTTCGGTATAGCAGCATTCTGGATTTGTATAAAGAGCAAATCGAGCCTTCCAGGGCAAAACTCAAAATGCTTCATTTCTTCATCAATACGGGTATCAGAGACACGGCCTATTATTGGAGTGAGTTGAGCCGTTTCATGTATAAATACTGTGAATTAAAAAAAATCTGTCCAGAATTGGATACCGTTGATATCGGTGGTGGGTTTCCAGTGAAAACTTCTCTGAACTTTGAATTTGACTATGACTACGTTGTAGACCAAATCATTGAGAACATCAAATGGATTTGTGACAAAAACGATGTTCCTGTCCCAAACATAATTACTGAATTTGGCAGCTTCACCGTAAGTGAAAGTGGGGCGCATATCTACTCCATACTTGATCAGAAACTACAGAACGACAAGGAGTTATGGTATATGATTGACGGCTCTTTTATCACGCATTTGCCAGATACTTGGGGTACTAATCAGAAATTTATTCTGCTTGCCGTCAACAAATGGGATCACCAATTTCAAAAAGTGAATATTGGTGGGCTTACCTGTGATAGCATGGACTATTATAACTCCGAAGCTCATTCATCGGAAGTATTTCTCCCTCTGATAGAGGAAGATGAGAATCTCTATATCGGACTCTTTCATACCGGAGCCTACCAGGAATCCTTAGGGGGTTATGGGGGTATTCAACACTGCCTGATTCCCGCACCCAAACACGTGTTAATTGATAAATCGGAGGACGGGGAGTTTACTACTTCAGTCTTCAGTGAGGAGCAATCTTACGAAGGCATGCTCCAAACTCTGGGCTACTAAATCAGGTCGATTACATTTTGTGGGGGCCTGCCCAGCACGGCCTGATCACCTTTGATCACAATTGGACGCTCCATCAATTTAGGGTACTGGATCATAGCATCAATCCATTGGTCATTTGACAACGTTTTACCCTTAAATTGCTCCTTGAATACGGGCTCTCCTTTTCTGATAATCTGGCTCGCCTGCAACCCCAATTTATTAAGAATAGATTTTAATTCTTTGGCTGTTGGAATATCATTCAAGTATTCAACAATCTCAACATCGGTATTGCTATCCTGAATAATCTGCAGGGTTTCCCTACTCTTGCTGCATCTTGGGTTATGATAAATTTTAAGCATTGATAAGTGTTTTATCTGACTGCAAATTAATAAGACAAATTGTGAGTTTTAGAAAACTTCTTTGAATCTTGTTACAATAGTTTTGAGATGGAAAGAGTAAAGCTCAGTGAGTCATTGGAAATATCGCGAATCGTCCTTGGCATGTGGCGTTTGAATCAATGGAATTTAAATTCTAATCAAATTCTCAGTTTGATAGAACAATGCATGGAGTTGGGTGTTGATACTTTCGATCATGCTGATATATATGGGAATTACCAATGTGAAGCTCTTTTTGGAGCCGTTATGGCTCAAAATCCGGGTCTAAATAAAGCTCTAAAAATTGTCACGAAATTTGGGATCAGACTCTTGTCAGATGCTCGCCCCGCTCACTATATAAAGCACTATGACACAAGTTCAAAACATATTATCTCCTCTGTAGAATCATCGCTTCAAAATCTAAATAGAGAGCAAATTGATCTGCTCTTAATTCATAGGCCTGACCCATTGATGAATCCTGAAGAAGTGGCCCAGGCATTTGAAAACTTGAGAAAGGGTGGCAAAGTCAAGGAGTTTGGGGTTTCGAATTTTCTTCCTCATCAGTTTGATATGCTACAATCTTATCTTGACTTTAGATTGGTGACAAATCAAGTTGAAATCTCAGCGGTTGCCCTGAACAATTTTGATAATGGTGTCTTGGATCATTGCATTCAACACAAAATACCACCTATGGCATGGTCGCCACTTGCCGGAGGTTCAATTTTTTCTGCAGAAACACAGCGGTACCTTACCGTGAAAAATGTACTACACCGCTTGGCCAAAAGCCATGAAACTTCCGTAGATCAGGTAATGTACCAATGGTTATTGATGCATCCGGCCAACATCATTCCAGTTGTTGGTTCGGGTCAAATAAAACGAATCGAGTCGGCTGTGAATTCTATGAATGTTAGCCTAACCAGACAGCAGTGGTTCGAAATATGGGTAGCCTCCGTTGGTAAAAACGTACATTAAAAAGCTTGAAATGACGAAAGACCTTAGATTTCCTATTGGAAAATTTAATCCGCCAGAGCATATCGATTCCGCATTAATTGTGGAATGGATTAGTGACATAGAAAATTGCCCCAAGGCAATGCGCGAAGCTGTTGAAGGGTTGACAGATGAACAATTAGACACAACATACCGTCCTGGAGGATGGACTTTGAGACAGGTTGTTCATCATGTTCCTGACAGCCATATCAACAGTTATATGAGATTTCATTGGACCTTGACTGAAGACAGTCCAAGGATCAAGGCTTATGACGAAAAGATCTGGGCAGAGTTGGAGTATCAGAAATCGATGCCCATTGCTGTTTCGTTAAACCTTCTGGATATGGTTCATCAGAGATGGGTCTTTTTGCTAAAATCCCTTTCTGAGACCGATCTTGAGAAGTACTTCGTTCATCCCGAAAACGGGCAAAATCACACCCTTAAATGGACTATTGCGCTTTATGCCTGGCACAGCAAACATCATGTTGCGCATATCACTGATTTGAAAAAAAGAATGGGTTGGTAGCTCTTTCATACTAAAGTATGAGTGCCAAATGAGTAGATCAGCCTTTATTTGATCAAAAAAAAGAACTATGGAAAAATCTGTAATTGGAACTATCGGATGGATCGATCTGACCGTACCGAATGCCACGGAGGTTAAAGACTTTTACGCCAATGTAACTGGTTGGAAACCTGAGCCTGTAAACATGGGCGACTATGATGACTACAATATGACGGCAGATGGAGAGCCTAAAGCTGGTGTTTGCCACAAACAAGGAGGCAATAAGGACATCCCGTCTCAATGGATGATATACATCAATGTGGCCAACCTTAAGGAAAGTCGTGAACAGTGTGAAAAAATGGGAGGTAAATTACTTTCTGATGTGAAGGGTGCCGGAGCCATGGGTAATTATTGCTTTATTGAAGACCCTGCCGGAGCCGTATGTGCCTTATTTGAGCCGAGTTAGATTCTACCATTTATCGCATAATATTTAGTATTTTAGTGGTCGACCCGACCATGTTAAAATCAGTAACAATACTATTGTTATTTCTTATTCCGGGATTCACCATCGATGCAAATCGATGCTCGACTTGCGGAAAACAGGAGAATGACTATTTCTGTGCCCAGAATACATTGGCCATGAATTTCAGGCTCTGTATGGATATTACAGAAGTGCCTGTCATGTTATGGAAGTCTTTCCTGTCTGATATGAAGGAAAAGCATGGTGAAGGCTCAGAAGAGTACCTTTCCAATTTTCCTGATTTTAAAAAGTGGGAAGCTTTATTTCCGGGAATGACCTCAAGCGTAATTTCTCGGAAATTTTTTAATGAGGAAGCGCTGGATCTAATGCCAGTTGTGGCCATTACCTACGATCAAATCCTAACCTTTTGTGAGTGGCGAAAGGACAAATTCCAGAAAGAACTTGACGCAATGCCTCCGAAGCAGCGTGCTAACTTTCCCAAAAAATTCTTGTTCCGATTGCCCACGAATAAGGAATGGGCGCGAATCAGGTTTATGACTCAGGAAAAACGAATGCTCAAGCAATTGGATAAGATGGCTGCTGGCAACATGAAATTTTTCAAAATGAAAAAGAATGACCTGCTTAACAATGCCTATCGCGTAAGTCATATCTACAAGACCAAAAGCGAAACGCTGGGCCTTTACAATCTTTTCGATAACGTTTCTGAAATGACAAGTGCCAGAGGAGTAGCCATGGGAGGAAGTTGGAAAGAGGGTAACGATGCCTCTGTTTGGACCAATGAGTTTAACTATGAAGGCGCGGAGGCTTGGCTTGGTTTCCGATGCATATTCGAGATTGTGGAGTAAGCTTACAGCATTCCCGCCACCAAAAACCCAAAGTAAGTACCCACTCCGGAGCCAAGAGATCCGGCAAGAATAGCAGGAAGTAATAAGTCCTGCCGATTATAACTTTTAGCCAAAGCCAGAGCGGTTGAACCGCCTCCGATATTCGCCTGCGAGGCAATCGCCATTAAATACCAATCCGATTTAATAATAAGACCCACAATAAAAATAAATAAGCCATGGACTACCACTATGGCCACTGTAAATAGAATGATACTGCCAGCGAGTTCACCAACATCCGCAAGGGCGGTCACTTCGCAGAACGCACCTACCACTGCCAGAAATAAGTAAACTGAGAACATACCCAAGAGCTTAGCACCGCTTAAACGCTGAACTATCGGAAACTGCGCTAGTATCAAAGCGAAAGTGGTCAGGATGATAATGGACGGTAACTCAATGCCTCTTGCACTGAGCGTTTCGGCAATCCAATCAGAAATAAGGAATGTCAAGAGTGCCATACCCAGGAGTACTGCCAGTGTCATAGGGTTCATTTTCTCGTTGTCGTCATGTGCTTCCCCTGCTCCATCTGACTGCGCAACCAATTGCTTTCTTGGCCTCCACTTGTTCAACAGGGCCGGCATAGAAATGGTCACCATCATCCAAACAGCCGTCACGATATTATCGGCCACCACAATTCCGGTATATACCGCTCCTTCGCGTACCACATCATAATGCAGGGCCACGGCATTAAAGTTTACACTTCCTCCAATATAAGTACCGGTCATCATACCGGCTATGGCATTATAAGAGTCTCCAAATACTGCCGGCCCATCCACCAGTTGAATGGCGACAATCACACCAAGTATCGTCCCAATGGCTCCTATGAAAAACATAATCAGCATCGGAATTCCTGCCTTTCTGAGCTGTTTAAGACTTACTCCTAGTAGTAAAAAGAAAATACTTGCCGGTGCCACATATTTGAAAATACTGTCATAAATAGGACTGGCATTTGAAGCTGAGGGCAACAAACCAAAATTGGCGACAATGGCAGTCAGAATGATTACCAGCAAGGAGCTGCTGATATGTTTAAGAACGGTCTTTTTGCAAAGCCACTCCGATAGCGCTATCAGTCCACAGAGGAATGCAAGGATGTAAAGAGGGTTTTGGATCATGTCGCCCCATAAGATAGTATTTATCTATTAATGCTACATAATCAGAGTCCTCTGCGAGTGACTCTGATTGGGGTTAATCTCAGTGAGACGCTGAGACCACTAGTAAGGCCTTGATTGAAGCAATAGATCAGTTAGGTTTTAAAACCTGACTGATCTTTAGCTTCTAGCTCTTAATTTGCCTTAAAACCTCTTCTTTGAAGGATTGTCCAATTCCAATCATCTTTTCTCCTATCTTGATTTGGTTGCCTTCCACATACTCTATTTTTTGCTTTGAGATGATATAGGACTTATGAGTTCTCAGGAATAAATCTCCGGGAAGTTCCTCGAGCAACTTCTTTAAGGTGATGGTGACAATCAGAACCTTGTCATTAATATGGACCTTGACATAATCACCCAGCGATTCAAAATAGAGGATGTCGGCATAGTTGATTTTGTACATTTTTTTGTCTGCTTTAAGCATAATATGCCCTTCGTTCGCACTGCCTTCTGAAGTTCTGATTTTCTCTTTCACCTTATTCACTGCCTGTACAAATCGTTCAAAGGAAAAAGGCTTGAGCAGATAATCTATGGCATTAAGCTCAAAGCCCTCCACGGCAAATTCCGGATAAGCTGTGGTGAAAATTACATTGGGTTTTTGGTTCAATGATTTGTAAAAGTTGATTCCAGAAAGCTTAGGCATGTTGATGTCCAAAAAGACCAAATCGACTTGTCTGGATTCCAAAGCACTCATTGCATCAAACGCGTCCTTGCAAGTTCCCACCAACTCCAAATCGGGATGATCGGAAACGTACGTATTTAATACGTCTCTCGATAATGGCTCATCATCAACTATAATGCACCTGATACTCATAAGGTCAATTTAATTTTCACCGTGAACATGTCCAGCGTGTTTTGAATCTGTAAATCTGCCGAAGAGTATATTAAGTTCAGACGTTTCCTCACGTTCTCCAAACCTATACCTCCAAATTTACCATGTTCCACATCATCCACCTGACCCTGATTATTTGATATCTCAAATTCTAATTCGTTTTCATGGATAGACATTCTTATATCTACATAAGCAGCCTGTGAAGTACCTTTTACCCCATGTTTGAAGCTATTTTCAATAAGAGGAAAAAAGAGTAGTGGGGCAATCATCTTGTCCTCCACTTCTCCTTCTACTTTGAAATCAATTCGAGTGGACTCATCAGCCCTTAGTCGCTGTAAATCCAAGTAGGCATTCATAATCTCAATTTCCTTGGTCAAGGGCACTTTCTCATCACCTACCTCATAAAGCATATAGCGCATAAGCTCCGAAAGCTCAAGTACCACTTCCGGTGTTCGATCATCCTTCTTAAGGGCCAGGGAATAGATACTATTCAAGCTGTTAAAAAAGAAGTGAGGATTCACCTGGGTTTTAAGGGAACTCAGCTCCAGCGCCAGTTTCTCCTTTTCCACATTTTGCAGTGTATACCAGGATCTGGAAAGCTTGAATAAAGTGCTCACGGTAAGATAGATGACAAAGATTTGAACCAAAATCTGCCAGTCAATAAATGACACCATATAAATGGATGGAATTAGGGGCAGCACTATCTCAAATACCAACTCGTGCACCAGGTATGCTAAGCCCAGATTAGCGGCTGAAAGCACCAAGAACAAGAAGTACTTTCTCACCTGCAGAAACCTGGGAACCAGCAAATTCAAATTGACATATACCAGCAATAGCAATGGAATATGAAAAACCAAGGCATAAATGATGTCGATAAACTTGAAAATACTGGAGATTGAAAAGTAGGATCCTATCACATAAATGGACAGCACCCAGAAAGCCAGGTGCTGAATCCATTTTGAGTTAATAAGTTTTGTCAAGAAGCTCATTGACCAATTCTGGAATATGTAGCGGTTTCATCAAAGACAGATTCATCATCTGAGTATTTACTCAAAAATTTCTGAATCTCTTTGGTCTGAGCAGTAATAAGAATCGTTCCATCTACATTCTCATGTCTCATTCTAATCAAATTGCTGTCGAAGAGCTTATTGAGTTTTTCAAGGTCAAACATCGTCATATCAAACTCGTTTTCGCGAACCTGAATTTTCATAAAAGTATGCACAGGGAAGTGATTTTCTGAAACCTTTTCGATATGAAAACTTTCAAATGGGTATAAATCCATAAAAATATCACTACCAATTCGTACCAAATGAACTTCGTATTTCTCTTTTGCCTTGCCGTCTTCGTAGACCGTCATGCTATAGTTCATCTTATCTGCACTCAAAGTACCTAGATTACTGAAATTGGCCGTTTTACCATCCTTCCCATCTGTAATAGAATCCGGAGCCTTAAACCGCTTGAGAAGTTCCTCAATGTCATATTCCTTCTGACCAAAGGCAGTTCCACCGATCTTTGTACTATCAAGACCAATGGCAACATTAAATTTATCCTTGGATCCGAATTTTGACTTGAACTCGAGATAGTCTCCGTCACCTTCATCCTCAGATTGCCACTTCCCGACTAATTCCGGCAGATAAACCAAGGTGTCATCAGTGTAGATCGGAAATAATGAATAAACACATGAGCTCATGCAGACCATTAAAAGACCAAGGGCTATTATTACTTTCTTTTTCATAATTCAGATATTTTGCGTTGTTGATGATTCAAAAGTGCACTGAGTCACTGAGGCTCACAAAAAATCTCGATGAACGCGACAAAACTCCAGATGAACACGAAAAATACCTAATTACTCACCCAGAATTAGGTCTACAGCCTCTGTGAAGGTTTGCACTCTTTCTTCAGCTATGTCTGTCTCGGGCACCATTGCCATAATTTGCATGGTGTGGATTCCCAGTTTCTTTGCAGGAATCAAATCTCTTTCTTTATCTCCAATCATCCAGGATTGTGAAGGATCCACATTGAATTTGGCCATTCCTTTTTCAAGCATAAGCGAATCCGGCTTGCGCATCAAGGATTTACTTACATGATCAATCAGGGGTGCATAATAAAGTTGGTCTAGCGCATGGTCACATTGTTTTTGAAGTAGCTCATGGCAGTCTAATACTACCTGGTCATCATAATAACCTCTTGCTATTCCGCTTTGATTGGTGACCACTACAAGCTTGTAACCTGCAGCTTTAAGTCGCTTTAAACCGACAGGTACATCTTCAGGTATTACGAATTCATCAACTTTCATAATGTGACGCCCAATTTCTACATTGAGCACGCCATCACGATCTAGAAAAACACATTTGTTCATAAGCGTTGTTGGCTGGAATTTTAGCAAATAATTCTCATATTTGTGCTTTAAATTATCACTCCTATTCTTACCGGCCGAAAAAGTTAAATCTAGTTAATTACTAAACCTTTTTAAGGTTAAACAGATTATTATAGTGCCCAGGGAAATTTAAAATGAGCGACAGTCTAGTTATCATACCTACTTATAATGAAAAGGAGAACATTGCAGACATTGTTCGCGCTGTCCTCACGCTCCCTAAAGACTTTCATTTACTTATCGTTGATGACAATTCGCCTGATGGCACAGGCAGTATCGTCAAATCGATTATGGAAGAATTTCCCGGGAGGCTTTTCATGGAAGAGCGAAAGGGTAAATTGGGTCTTGGCACAGCATATATCCATGGCTTCAGGTGGGCATTGAAAAGGGCTTATGAATACATCTTCGAAATGGATGCTGATTTTTCCCATAACCCCGAAGACTTGGTAAAGTTACATGAGGCCTGTGATAAAGGTCAGAACGATCTTGCGATCGGATCAAGATACGTTACTGGAGTGAATGTGGTCAACTGGCCAATGAGTAGGGTTATCTTGTCTTACTACGCAAGTCATTACGTACGCTTTATCACCGGACTTCCTATTAGAGATACCACAGCCGGGTTTAAGTGCTACAGAAGAAAAGTTTTGGAGACCATAGAATTGGACAAAGTCAGGTTTATGGGCTACGCTTTCCAAATCGAAATGAAATTCCTTACTTGGAAGTACGGTTTCAAAATCGCTGAAGTGCCTATCATTTTTACTGACCGAACACGAGGTGAATCTAAGCTTTCAGGCAATATTGTCAGAGAAGCTGTCTTTGGGGTAATGCAGATAAAAATTGGAAGTCTGTTCAGAAGCTACCGCCAGGAAGAAGAAACCACTGACCTAGTCGAAACGGATAGCCTTCACGGGTCTAATGCGTGAAATTAGTGCGGTTGGCAACAACATGGTCACCGTAATCAGCGCAACCACCAATACGTTCAAGCCTATAATCAATTGCCAATTCCAATCAATAGGCACATATTCCATATAGTAGTGAATTGGGTCGAGCGTAATAGGTTTGAAATAATATTGAACCAGGCCAAAAGCAATAGCCACCAAATTACCAATCACTACCCCCTTGACAACAAGTCTTAACCCATTCAGGGAAAACACCTTTCTTATCAGACCGTCAGTGGCGCCAATGGCTTTAAACATGCCTATCATTTGGGTTCTTTCCATGATAAGGATAAACAACACTGAAACAATATTGAATGAGGCCACAAATAATATAAGTGCCAGGAAAATAAAGTTGTTTTGATTGAGCAAGGCCAGCCAGTCAAAAATCTGAACAAACTTGTCTGGCACTTTTTGCGCATCATTGAAATCACCGACAAGATCGTTGAGTTCCAGGTAGGCCTCGTCTATTCGGGAGTAATCATCAACGAACACCTCATAACCACCAACCTCATTGCCATTCCAGCCATTAAGGCCTCGAATCATCTCAATATCTCCCAGCATGATCTTCTTGTCGAAATCGTCCAGTGCAGTATTGAAAATACCAACCACTGTTAGTCTTCTGGGTATTGCCAATTCATCTCGCTCAAAATAAGTGATTACCCTATCTCCCACTGCCAATCTCATGTCCTCCGCTACGTGCTGGCTAATGACGATTTCAGCACTGTGGGTAGAATCGTTAAAGTTTATAAATCTGCCATCAATGAGATATTTACCGAAGGAATCCTGATTAAAACTTCTGCCCACACCCTTGACCACGATGCCGAACACTTCATCCCCTTTTTGAAGTATAGCGGGTTTCTGGGCGTATTCCTGAATATGCCTGACAAAGCGATTCTCTTTAATAGAAACCAACCTCTCCGGTTCGATGGTCATAGGTTCCTCTTCAAAAGAATTGGTTAGAGAGAACTTGGTAATCTGGATGTGCCCTGCAAAACTGAATATCTTGTCCTTTATGTTGTTCTGAAACCCTCCGAGGATCATATAGGCCCCAATCATTACGGCCAACCCTATAGCCACACTGGCCACGGCCACTTTCTGAATAACAGCGGAAAAATTACCCTGATTTGGATCACTAATTCTTTTGGCTATGAAGTAAGGGAGGTTCAAGAATATGGTTAATTTTGAAATAGTCTGTCAGCATCAAAGATAAACGAACCATTGCTTAGAGTAGTCCTCCTTTTCTCGATTTTATTAGTATTTGCCCAATGCAGCACTCCACAAGGTTTGAAAGTGGGTGCAGAAAGGCTGGACGAGTACCTACCCTTACTTGAAGGCAAGCGCGTTGCTATGGTTGTCAATCAAACCTCTATGGTTGGCTCTACCCATCTTGTGGATACGCTAATTTCCAGGGGAATAAACATTGTAAAAGTGATGGCCCCTGAGCACGGTTTCCGGGGAGAAGCGCCTGATGGCGAACATATTGACGATAGTAAAGATAGCAAGACTGGTGTTCCGATTATCTCTATTTATGGTAAAACCCGAAAACCAAGCCCTGAGCTTTTGGCGGATATTGACGTGTTGGTTTTTGACATCCAAGACGTTGGCGTGAGGTTCTACACCTTTATCAGCACCATGCACTACATCATGGAGTCAGGTGCCGAAAATGGCAAAAAAGTGATTGTGCTGGACAGGCCTAATCCAAATGGCATGTATGTGGATGGGCCGGTAAAAGACCCTGATGTCAGCAGCTTTGTGGCCATGCACCCTATTCCCATAGTACATGGGTTGACTGTTGGAGAGATGGCCGAAATGATCAATCAGGAAGGTTGGTTGGCTGATAAAAGTAAATCAGATTTAACAGTCATCCCCATGGTTGGCTGGGATCATAAACAGACCTACTCTTTGCCTGTTCGCCCCTCCCCAAATCTACCCACCGACAATTCCATAACACTCTATCCAACACTTGGCTTGTTTGAAGGAACAGTGGTAAGCGTTGGTCGTGGTACTGATTATCCTTTTGAAATGATTGGCCATCCAGATTATTCCAAAGGCACTCATAGGTTCACCCCAAAACCAAATGCTGGATCTAAATATCCTCCGCTAGAGGGGTTAGACTGCTCAGGTGAGTTCTTCGGAAATGAAAAAGCGGAGCATCGACTCTCTCTGAAATATCTTCTGGATTATTATGAAGACCTGAAAGACGACACCACCTTTTTTCGGCCTTATATCAGATTGCTATCGGGAACCGAGGACTTTCAAAAACAAGTGGAGTCAGGAATGACAGAGGAAGAAATTCGAGCCTCCTGGCAACCAAGGCTAGATGAATACAAGGTGCTCAGAAAAAAGTATTTGCTCTATCCCGATTTCGACTAAGTGTTTCAACTCATCCTGCCCTTTTATTCCCTAAAGGGATTGTCTAATTTTAGCATTCACTCGTTCGCCAAGGGCCACAATAAAGACCATTAGATTTAATGCGGGATTTAAGAATCATATATATGGGCACACCAGAATTCGCGGTGCCAAGCTTACAAATCCTGGTGAAAAATGGATTTAATATTGTCGCTGTCATTACTGCCCCAGACAAACCCAAGGGCAGAGGTCAAAAGCTAGCTACCTCTCCTGTGAAGGACTATGCAGTTGCCCAAGACATACCAGTGCTACAGCCGACAAACCTCAAGAACCCTGAGTTTCTGGAAGAACTTCGTGGCTATAGAGCCAACCTACAGATAGTAGTTGCCTTTCGCATGTTGCCAGAAGTGGTTTGGGACATGCCTGAGATTGGAACTTTCAACTTGCACGGCTCTTTGCTTCCACAATACCGTGGTGCTGCCCCAATCAATTGGGCAATCATTAATGGGGAAAAAGAAACTGGGGTGACCACTTTCTTTTTAAAACATGAGATCGATACGGGCAATATAATATTCCAGGAAAAGGAGCCTATAGAAGAGGATGATACTGTGGGAACGCTTTACGTGCGATTGATGGAGAAAGGTGCGCAACTGGTGCTCAAAACAGTGCAGGCCATTCAGGCTGATGATTATCCTCAATTGCCACAGGTGGAGTCGGAGGAAATCAAGCATGCTCCTAAAATTTTCAAGGAAACCTGCCAAATAGATTGGTCAAAGCCTTCAGGAGAAATTTACAATTTCATTCGTGGTCTTTCTCCCTATCCGGCTGCGTGGACGACCATTGCCGGAAAGAACTTTAAGATTTTTGGGGCAAAGAAGACGGAGTTTCAAACTGCCGGTGAGCATCCCGGAGATTTCACAACTGACAATAAGACTTATTTGCATATTCAATCTGGTGGCAGCCCATTGGCCATAACACACTTGCAAATGGAAGGGAAAAAACGAATGGATATTGAGTCATTTTTAAGAGGTAACACCCTATGATCAGAACAATAGTTGTAGCAAAGGCCAAGAACAATGCCATCGGCAAAGACAATGACCTCCTTTGGAGGCTTCCGGATGATTTCAAATTTTTTAAGCAAACTACCCTTGATCATTATGTTATTCTTGGCCGTAAAACCTTCGACTCACTTCCCGGGCTTCTTCCTCGAAGAACCTTTGTCATTGTTACCAGAAACGAAGTTTACAGAGCACCTGAAGGACATTATGCCGTAAACAGTCTTGAAGAGGCCTTTGAGCTTTGTGAGGTACAGGAACAATCGGAAGTATTTATCATTGGGGGCGGAATCATCTACAAAGATTCTTTGGAAAAAGGAATGGTGGACAGAATGCTGATCACTGAGGTGGATACCGAAATAGAAGAAGCTGATACTTTCTTCCCTGAGTTTAATGCAAATCACTGGCGGGAAGAGCGCAGGCAACATCACGATATAGACGAACGGCACAAGTATACCTTCGACTTTGTGACTTATGTGAAGGCATAGTAGCTGTCATTGCGAGAAGCAAATTTTGCGATAGCAAAGATTTGTGACGTGGCAATCTGCCAGTTGAAAAATCCAACAGTCCAGAACAGACAGATTCCTTCTTCACCCATTCCTACAGAATGGACTCATCGGAATGACAGTTGGGCTGATGTTTGTAAAGACACAAACGAAGGTGACAAATTTGCATTGGCAAGGAGGCAAAAGTTTAGATAGATCCTTTTACTTCAGACTCTCAATAACTTCACGTTTATAGCTCACACCTATTGGAATTTCCACTCTGCCGATCTCAATATCAGTGGCCGTATAAGCAGTGATTTTCGCTTTGTTAACCAGATAAGAGCGGTGTACCCTCATAAAGCCATCCGGCAACTTCGAATCAAAGGCAGAGATTTTGTCCTTAGTGATTAATGCCTGATCCACTAAGTGAATACGCACATAGTCCTTTAGGCTTTCTACATACAAGATATCCTGGAAGCTGACTTTTATCTGCTTTTTATTCACATTGACGAAAACGTAGTCATTCTCGCCCCCAACCTGTCCTGATGTTTGAACAGTCGTGTCAACCGACTTACCAAGGTCAAAATACTTATTGATTGATTTGAAAAATCGTTCGAAGGTGATTGGTTTAAGTAGATAATCCAATACATCAAGCTCGTAGCCTTCCATGGCATATTCCCTGTAGGCTGTTGTAAAAACTACCTTCGGTGGATTTTGAAGAGATTTGAGAAACTCCACTCCCGTGAGCATTGGCATCTGGATGTCCAAAAAAAGCAAATCGATCTGATGTTTTTTCAACATTTCAAAGGCATCCATCGCATTTGTGCAGGTTCCCACAATTTCAAGCATAGGTACTCTCGAAACATGGGCTTCCAGTAACTGAATGGCCAAAGGCTCATCATCTACAATCAAACATCTCGCTTTCATGCCGCTTGCAATTGAATATTAAGGTTAACAAGATAAGATTCCTCGTCTTCTTTTATTTCCAAGTTATATCGATCAGGATATAAAAGTTCCAATTGGCGCTTAATATTGGATACTCCTATCCCCTCTTTATAAGCCGTTAAATCCTCTTGAACAACAGGTGGTTTGGTATTGTAAACACTCATGTCCAGCACCTGTTCCTTTATAGAGATTTGTATGCTAATCTCCGAATTCTTCATGGCACCGCTTACACCATGCTTAAAGGCGTTCTCCACAATTGACAAAAGCATAAGCGGGGCAATTTGCGTTTGGGGGTCTTCGATACTTTCCTCAAACTTCACCAGTAATCTCTCGCCATATCTAAGTTTTTCAAGCCCGATATAATTGTTAAGCAGATGTATTTCCTTTTCAATGGGCACCAGTTTGTCGTTACATTGATAAAGCATATAATCAAGCATCTCAGACAATTTCACCACTGTTTCAGGAGCCTGATCAGATTTTTGGAGGGTAAGTGTATAGAGATTATTCAGGGTATTAAACAAAAAATGAGGGTGGATTTGTGCCTTCAAAAAATTGAGTTCTGTAATATGCTTTTCCTTTTCGAGCGCCTCGGCCTTCCTTTTAGTCTCAGTATGCTTCTTAACCATTTTTATACTAGCCATTATAAGGGGCGCAATATGTATTCCCATAAAATAATTTTGGATCAAACGCTGTGGAGCAATTAATACTGAAGCCCACATATGAGGCCACGGTTCATCTCTTCCTAAGACCGGTTCTGCGATATATATAGTAAGCAATCGGGCTATAACTGTGAACAGGTAGGCACTGATCAGAAAGGAACCAGCAAAAGTCCAGTACTTCTTTTTCTCTATGAACCTTGGTATCTGGTAATATACCAGCACATATGCCGCACCAATAATCGATGGAAACAGGACAATGTTATTGATAAAGCCGAACCAAAAGGAAACACCATAGTGAAAAAACACCTGGGTGTATAGAAGGACCATTAACACCCAGAAAACAGTATGTGTTAACGGGCGATTACCCAGAAATTTATCAATCAATGTTTGAGTTTGCATAATGTTTGGAACCCTAAAATAAGCAGTATTTCAGGTTTCCAGGCTTTTAGTCGACCAATTCGATTTAAGTGATGATGAATTGTTGGTTACGCACCCTAAACACAATCAGGCTTATCCTATTCATTTTCTATCCTCAGCAAAAGGCAATCAAGCTTTTATTTCAATTATGAATTGTCCAGCCATTTACATTCGAGAAAGTCAAAAAAACAACTGTTATGAAATCACTTATTTACACACTCACCCTATTTTTCTTTTCTGCTGTAAGCACGGCTGCACAGACAACTCCCTATGATCTCAATTCAATCGAGGACATAATAGACTCTTATATCAAACGCTTTAACATTCCTTCATTGGTTGTGGGTATTGTGGATAACCAGGGCCTTCAACACGTAATTTCCCGTGGTGAAAAGCAACAGGACTCGGGTCTGGCTGTCGATGAAAACACCGGATATCAAATTGCCTCACTGTCCAAAACATTTACTTCCATTGTCTACAATAGCCTATTCGAAGCGGGTGATATGAACGTTTTGGACAGCGTTTCAACTTATCTGAGAGGTGATATTCCAGGAGAAGCATTGGAGAAGTATTCTCGGGTTATGATCGGGGATTTTCAAACCTATATGCGTTTGAAAGACTTTCTTCAACACCGAGCTGGACTCCCACACAATGGAGCTTCCATCCCTCCAACTCCAAATGGAGCACCAATGCTTGGAGGTTATAGCGAAGAAGGGTTATTGAATGATCTGGCAGCCTTGGAAATCAACCATGATATGCTCAACAAATTCTCTTACTCCAATTTCGGCTTTGCGGTGCTCGGGCATATTCTGGAAAACGCGACCGGCAAAACCTACGAAGATTTGCTCAAGCAATACGTGACAGACCCTTATCAAATGTCATTTACCACCTCGGTGCTTAATGATAAGACAAGAAGTAAATTGGCCACACCTTATGATGTAGGAAATCGTAAAAAGGAAACCAAACCCTGGGAAATGGGTAAGGCCATTCCTGCAGGAGGCATTCTTTCGAACGTATCGGACCTCTCTAGGTTAATGACCGCTCAAATGAAGGATTATCAGGAATATTTAAAGTCAAACCAAGCAACCAAATTGATTCTTACAGCGGACAAAAAACAGTATAGTGAGAACGCTTCTTATGGTTATGGTTTCTTCGAAACCCAAAATATGCTGGACTCAACAGTGGTACAATTCGGACATGGAGGTGACGTAGATGGTTTCGGTAGCTTCTATGAGATTTATCCAACCAAGAACGTAGGGCTGGTGATGCTCACTTCAAGTGGTGGCATTTGGTTTAATGAGCTCAAGAATGAGGTTGAAAAAAGATTAATTGGTCAACCAGCGAAAGAAGAAGTCAAATTGTCAAAAGACGTGCTCAAGCGATACGTAGGTAAATATGATTTTGGTAATGACCAAATCATAACCATTTTCAGAAGAGGCGGCCGTTTAATGACAGCAACGAAAGGCAGATCAGCACTCTATCTATATGCGCAGAACGAAACCACATTCTCTTATAGAGCCTTCAACTCTGAATTTAAGTTTGAACTTGATGACAAGGGGAAGGTCACCAAGGTGGTTTATACCCAAAACGGAACGCGAAAAATCTACCCTAAGAGAATCAAGTAGAAATTAACTGAATCCTCATTCAGCTTACTTAAGAGAGTAGGTCATCATCGACTTACTCTCTTGAGTGAAGTGCAATCACATTGCCCTCAGTATCTTCGAAGTTCCCATAAAAGCCATGTTCAGGGCTAATTTCGGTTTTTGGTACAGTCACCTTTCCGCCAGCAGCTTCAACTCTATTCAAAACCGTGTTGAGGTCTTTGCCACCATTTAGATATACTCTTGGACCCTTGGACCCAGCAGGTTCATAAGACTCACCCTGACATATGGCTCCACCTACTTGCCCCTTCTCATAGTCATAGAGAAAAAAGCCCATTCGAAAGGGTCCCATTTGCGATTCAGGCATTTCAAAATCATAGATTTTAGAATAGAATTTTTTGGCACGATCAAAGTCTATGACAGGTATTTCAAACCAGCTGATGGCGTTGTCCAGCATTTCCATATTTCTAACATTGAGTTTCACCTAAGATAGTCATTCCAGCTAAGTTTTGGTCGTTCACAACATCCCATTTTGATGTTCACACGGAATTGCTTTCTTCGTAAAAAATTTGATCTATGAGGTATCTAGTCTTTTTTATTTTATCCACAGCATTGAATTTTCTAAAGGCTGAGCCACCGGTATTAGTCAAAAATATCTGGATAGTTGATGTACTCAACGAAGCGGTTTCGGCAACTCAAAAAGACATTCTTATAGAAAACGATCTGATTAAGAGAATTGATGATGCTGGAAAAATTCATCCTAGTGCTGAAACAACTGTTTATGAAGGTAATGGTGCCTATGTAATTCCGGGAATGTGGGATATGCATGCCCATCCTGATGATCCGGAAGTTTGGCGTTTTAATCCCGAAAATGATCAAAAATCACTTCTCATGCCCCAATTTGTGGTTCATGGGGTTACTGGTATCAGGGATATGGCGGGAGACATGGATTTAATTGAGAATTGGCGAAAACACATCAAAAATCGCACACTAATAGGTCCACAAATAATTGCAGGGGGGCCACTGCTTGATGGCCCAAATCCAATGTGGGACGGTTCCGTTGGCATTAGCGATGCAAAAGCAGTAGGCCATATTGCAGATTCCTTAATCAATTCAGGTGTGGATTTCTTAAAGGTTTATTCGCTATTGCCACGTGACATCTATCTGGCGCTTCAGGAATATGCGAATAAACAGGGATACCAAGTTGCCGGGCATGTGCCTTTTGGGGTTAAACCATCTGAAGCTGCAGTTGCCGGTATCAATTGCCAAGAGCACTTTTTGGAAATATTAAAAGAAGTTTCTTCGAAAGAAGAGGACATCGGCAATGGAGATATCGATTATGGTAATATCACTTCGCGACTTGACCGCTATGTATTTAGACAAAATCTTATTCTTGACACCTACGATTCTGAAAAAGCATCAGCCCTATACAAGCTTTTCGCTCAAAAAAACACCTGGCATACTCCCACCATTTCTATGTGGTATAAGAATGCCTATTATGAGGATGAAGTGAAAGCGGATGCGTCAAATTTCGAACATCTGCCTAAGTACCTGCAGACTTACTGGAAGAGCTATGAAGTAAATGATCACCTTCAAAACCGACTACCAGCCTTACTCGATTATAAGAAGAAAGAAGTAGCCAAATATATGGAAATGATTAAGGAGATGCATGATCAAGGAGTCATGTTGTTGGCTGGAACAGATGTTGGCGCCAACCCTCTTTGTTGGCCAGGAATTGGAGTTCACAATGAGCTGAAATTGATGGTTAAGGCAGGCCTAACACCCGCAGAAGCGTTACAAACGGCAACTATTAATCCGGCTGTATTTCTGGGGTTAGACGCTGAACAAGGCACTGTTGCAGAAGGAAAAATTGCCAATTTGGTGCTACTAAATACTAACCCCTTGAATGACATTAACGCCCTTGATCAAATTGCAACAGTAGTCAATCAAGGCCAATTATTGGACGAGGCCAAACGGATGGCAATACTTAAAGAAATCAAATCAGCTATTGGTAATAAATGACATCCATCAATAGGCTTATTCAAAATCAATCTCTAAAAAGCCAACATTCCTATGCCGGCTCCCTCATTCCCACCCACGTAAACCTGCGGTTCACATAATCTGGGTTGGTAAATGAAGCATTCCCCGAAGGGTTTCCTCCGGTGACATGAAAGTCGGAGAAGGCCGCATTTTGATTAACGAATATCTGTCCGGTCAAATTGAACGAGACGGGAGTAGCTGCCAAGGACATTTCATCAGCAATGTATTCCTTCATCTCAGCATCAGTGGTGTAAGCCCCGCAGGAAATAGCGCCATGAGTTTCCGCCATTTCTCTTGCAAGTGCCACGGATTCCTTGGTGTCTTTGGTCTTAATCAAGAAGGCAATCGGGCCAAACATCTCTTTAGAAAATTTGTCCTTTTCGGAAGAACTCAATTCGATATAAGTCGGGGTTTGGGTTCTGGCATTTTCGAAAATCGGTATGGTCTGTTCAATATTCCGAGTAGCTAACCAAACCTTACCACCGATTTCGTCTGCTGCTGAAGTGGCCCTGTCACAAGTTGCTCCATTTTGGATAGTGCCTGCCACAAATGGTCCGGCTTTGGGGTTGTTTATTAAACCATCTGTGAAGTCTGCTATCTTCTGAGCCACTTCATCGAAGCTCACGGTACCTTCAGGGGTTTTCACTCCACCTTCGGGGATAAAGAAATTTTGAGGTGCAGTACACATCTGACCGGAATAAAGAGCCACCGAGAAAGTGATGTTCTGAATCACCTTATCCAGATTTTCTACTGAATCAAGAATCATTGAATTAACTCCTGTTTTCTCCGTGAACACGGCTTTTGGCAAGGATTCCAGATAGCTTCCAAACTCCGAATTACCTGTGAAATCAACCAATTTAACTTTGGGATGTTCAGCCAATTCTTTGGCAATAGGGTTCGACTGGGTATCCACTGCCAATTGACATACCTCCGGATCAAAACCGGCATCTCTTAATGCGTTTCTTATTTCGGCCACCACAATTGCCATGGGCAGAATGGCACCCGGATGAGGTTTTACTATTACCGGATTCCCAGTGATCAAATTGGCATAAACACCAGGCACTGAATTCCAGGTAGGGAATGTGGAACAACCGATTACGAGGCCAATGCCCTTTGGTACAGCTCTCCACTCTTTGTTAATCACTAAGTCATACTTACCCATCGGCTTCTCCCAGACCGTTGATTCGGGAAATCTTCCGAGCTCCTCGTATCCAGCCGCCACTGCCTCCAATGCTCTGTCTGCTGCATGAGGTCCTGACGCCTGAAAGGCCATCATATAACCCTGTCCTGTGGTATGCATAGTGGCGTAAGCGTTTTCGAAGAAACGTTTCGAAAATCTTTCCAGAGAATCAATGAGTACTGCAGCCCGGTCGTCCTTATTCACTTTCCTCCAAACATGAAAAGCATTTTCAGCTCGGTCAATCAAGGTATCGTTAGATATTAAAGGATACTTGGTGCCGACCGGTTTATCAAAGTAAGGCGAGTGTTCTTCTCCTACCCATTCTGATTCTCCTCCTTGCTGAAGTTCTTCAAAATTACCTTTGCGCAGAGACTTAAATGCATTCTTTCCATCTTCATCAGCGGTTTCCCCATAAATCTTCGGAGAGGGATGTTCTGGATATTGTGCATGAAATGTTCTGTCATGAACTGCCTGAATGGCTTTGTCTAAAATGGCTTTGTATTCCTGGGATAAACTCATACCTAACGATTGTTTGGTTCGAATTTAGCGTTTACAAATCAGAATTAACAATGAAGAATTATGAATCTTAAACCCGGATAACGCAATAGACTTTCTATTACGGAAGCAACTCGCTTCGAATCAGCTGCTTTGCTCCGTTTCCCTTTTCACCATAGCAGTGCCATGCTTTCAAAGTCAAACATCCTGATTCATTGCGATTTACTCCCTCATTACGATCTCTATCACATTATCCGGGTTAAACTTACAGTTCTGTACCTCTGGCTTATAGCATGTTAATTGGAAAATACTGTGAGTTCTAGACCTATTCATTCGTAAAAAAAGTTCAAACCCAAACAATTCCTAACGTCTGAGGGTATACCTTTGAGAATTCGATAAGTTCCCAATATGAACGACAGAAAAACAACCAATCTCCTGCTACTAATTCTGGTAGTTCCGTTATTCTTCTACCTGCTCAAAACCCTTTCTTTCATTTTCATCCCATTGATCGCATCGATGTTTATTGCGCTACTTTTTTTACCAATGATGAGGTGGCTAAAAAAGAAGGGATCACCTAAAGTATTAAGTCTTATACTGGTAGTAGTCATTAGTGGCATATTCATTAAGCTTTCAGGTGAACTGATACAGCTTTCGAGCAAAGAGATACTAAGTGCGGACAATGCCTTTTTTGATAAGATGCAAGAGAAACTGACTACGCTTATACTTTCTTTCGAACAATTCTTGGGAATAGATTTTTTGCAAGGAGAAACGTTATTGGGGTCATTCGTTAAAAAGGAGAATATTGTCAAAAGCCTAGTACCTACTCTAGGTTTCGTTTCGAGCACGCTTACAATGTCACTCAGCACAGCCTTTTTTGTGATCCTTTTACTGGCTGGATCCATTGACATTCAAAAAATACTTAACAATACCATTCTCAAACAACGAGTTTCATCGATCAAGACTTTCATGAAAATTGAAAAGGACCTACTCAAATTTGTCAAGGTGAAATTCTTTATCAGTTTATTCACCGGATTGGGAATTGGAATTATGTGCTGGGCCTTTGGCGTTAGCTTTCCTATTTTTTGGGGTCTGTTTGCTTTCGCTATCAATTTTCTTCAAATGGTTGGTTCAGTGATAAGTGTGGTGCTCTTATCCATTTTTTCCTTTGTTGAACTTGAAACAACCTCCATGCTCCTATTCTTCATTCTGAGCATTTCCAGTGTTCAAGTTTTGTTCGGAGGTATTTTAGAACCAATATTTATGGGTAAGTCCTTTTCCATTAATGTCGTTACCATATTGATCATGCTTATGCTTTGGGGTTATATTTGGGGAATACCAGGCCTGATTATGTCCATACCGATCACAGTGTTTCTAAAGATAATGCTCGAAAGATTCCCGAAGACCAAAGTCATTGCTGACCTGATTTCTTAGGCAAGTAAATCTGCTGCCAGAGGACAAGGCTGTCAACTAGTTCTTCGCTTTCTATTCTGAATAAGGAGATTCCCGCCTGTCTACCGACCAGGCCATGGCCGTCAGACTAAGAGTCTTTTAGCTACCGCACACCCTTTGGTTCCCTAAAGGGAGGCCCACGCGTCATTCGAATTTGGGCTGGTTGCCCCTTCAGGGGTCAGGGGCGGGTTTGGCATAAGCTTAAACTGACGCCTATGACCAACAAGACAGTCATTCGCGGGAATGACTACACTAGTTTAAAACCACTTAGCCACTTCAATCCTAAATGGCCATGGAATTGCAGCCAGAATAACAATCAAGGCTATCAGATAAAAAACAGATATTGCCTTAAATTTTTGAGCAGCGTCTTGAGCCTTTTTTGACTTTATGTGGCCTACCGTGATCAAAGCCACTGCAATGATCATCAACAAGATATGTTCAACTGTATAAAATCGCTGAACTGTATTTTTCATGGCTCCTGCCGCGAAGGATACATAATCGCTCATAAAGTACAAGACAATTCCAAGGGTAAACTGAATGTGAGTCCCAATCATGGTAAAGAGCGCCAGTTTTCTATCCCCTTCAGTAAAGTTGCCAGAGGATTTCTTAGCAAAGGCATTGAAAATTGCAACGAGCAAGAGAATCAAAACGACCCATCTAAGTCCTGAATGGGCGTGTATTAAACCTGAATTCATAGCGGTTGATTTTGGTTGCACCAAATTACATACAAATGCGTAATCTCCCAGAATTGGATGAATTTCTGTCGGAGAAACTACCATTTCCATCTATTCCGTTTTGATCAGGGCTCCATGATTCCTAGCATTACACTTAATTCAGTTTATGAGAACCTTCCTTGCCTTTACATTTTGTGCTCTGATTTTATCATGTAGTTCCTCTCAAACAGATGAGAGTGAAGGCCAGAATGTCTTTAAACCTCGAATTTTCGGAATCACCGTTTCCGATATGGAGCGTTCTATGAACTGGTATACCTCCACTCTAAATTTTGAACGTGACACGGTTATGCACTTTGAAAGTTCAGGCATTACAGTGGGGATGATGCATTTGGGGGATTTCTATATCGAGCTCATAGGTTTTGAAAACAGCATCTTCAAAGCCGATCTCGATCTTCCCAAGGAGCATTCAAACCTTCACGGGTTCTTTAAAATGGGTTTTCAGGCTGATAATATTCAAGAACTCTACGCTCGCCTATCAGCTTCAGCGGATGTTTCCATCGTGGCTCCCCTTGATGATCTTCCAGAAATTGAAAACTATGACTTCCCTGATAAGTATTTCCTTATCACCGATCCTGACGGAAATTATATCCAGTTCTTCTCTAAAAAACCTAGCCAATCTTCAATGGCTCAAGAGATCGAACCATTTTTGGCCGCAATTAGTACTCCCGATATCGAAGCCACAATAGAATGGTACGCGCAGCACATTGGAGCAAAATCAATTGGCGAGATAGTAGGCAATCCAGGAAACGAAAGAGCACTATTGGAAAAGGATGGTTTCATTCTGGAAATCGGTGAGTTCGCTGATGATGTTGGTTTTGAGAACCTTGAAGTTCCTGAAGGGGTTTGGCGATCGAAGGTACATGGAATGACAAAGCTCTCCTTTCTTGTTGACAGTATTCAGGAGCCTTATCAAACTATGAAGCTTGCTGATCTGCTTTTTGATTTCGATCTGACTGAAAGGAAGTCGATGGCAGGTGATCGCTATTTCATGATCCAGGATTTGAATGGTACCTCACTTCAATTTTTTGAAGTCGACAAATAAGTCGTCCACGGTGTAGACTAGCCTAAGCTTAGATTGCTTAGGTCATCACAAATGCCTAATTTCCGATATGTCCAGAAGAAAATTCAACCTCAATTGGAAGCAGGCTTTAGCTGAAATTGCTTTGATTTTTGTTGGCATTACCTTGGCCATCACCTTTCAAACCTGGAATGAGCAATGGAAAGACAATTTATTGCTACAGGGCTATTACGAACGACTTGTAGCAGAATTAGAACAGGATTCTGATGACCTGATAGGAATAATCGGCTATAACAATCAAAGGGTTGAAGGAATAGAAAAATTCTTTTCCTATTTAGATAACAACCCGAAACCTCACCTGGATTCAATTCAGAATTTTATACAAACATTTAGCTATCACATGAACACTTATGTGCCTAATGAAAACACATACAAGGAGCTGATCTCAACGGGTAACATTAAGTTAATTCCTACTAATATCAGGGAGCTATTATTACGACTCTCTCAGATGCATGCCTATGTGGATGCAACACAGACAAGCTTTATACAACGCTATGATAACAGGCGGGATCAAATGGCTGAAGTAGTTGACGAATCTTCGTTTTACAACCTTAGAAAAAACTCAGACCTCAGAACACTACGCTGGCAAAGAGATTTAAATTCCGAGGGTTACAAAAGATACACCAATCTCCTGGCAGTGAGATTGAGAATTGGCAGGACGTTAATCGAAATATACGGTTCTTTGAATGCCAGATGTGAAGAATTAGCTAAATTGGTTGAGCTCAAAATGGCTAAATAAAGCCTTCTGAAAATTCTGACTCATCCAATAAATCATCCGGCTCAGTTCATTCAAATCCCGATTCGCTTCAAACTATCATCCTCGAAAAGGCATCCCTACGTAAGAGATATCAAATTCTGAGCCTTCTGGTCAAAGGTTCAAAACAGTTATAAAACGCTCGGTCAAGCGTCTTATGGCTAAGGTCAATATTAATTATCACGAATATCAACGCACAATGTCCAAGTCAAAACTCAGCCTCAACTGGAAGTATGCACTAGGTGAAATCACACTCATTTTTATGGGGATTAGCCTGGCCGTTGCTTTCGATAATTTTAATCAACAACGAAATAAGAATGAGTCTCAGGTTCTAATTTTGGAAGAGATCAGAACTGATTTGAATGAAGATACCATTCTAATCAATGATGCAATAAAAGCCACCAATCGATTGATGAATTCGGTTGATTACCTGGAAAATGTACTGGCAAGTAAAAAGCCTTATACCGACACTATCAGCAAAGTCCTGGCCCAAGCGCTTCGTTTTCCAAGAATTTCATTTATCTCTGCCGGGTACCAAACGCTCAAATCCACCGACATCACTTTGATTGAAAATCAATCGTTGAGAAGGAAAACGGTAGAATACTATGAGTTTATGCACCCCAAGGTAGTAGAGCAAATGGGTGACGTAGAGTTTGAATTCAAGACTTATTGGACGCCCTGGATACTGGAGAATATTATTGAATTCAGGTACGGTTCAGTGGCAGTACCCATTGACTATCAAGTTCTGCTTGACGACCCCCTACTGATTCGCAATTTCAAAATCAGCAAGGACAACAATACCGGACTTTATTTTGGACTTCTGGATGCTCAGAGAAAAGTAAACCTCCTTATCGTGGATATTGAAAGGGAGCTGGAAAAGTTGAAATAAATTTTACTGTAAATAATACCAAATCAACTATAACATGACGGGTACAAATCATTTCTTACCGCTTACTCTTCGTTGAAAAAATCGGCCATAGCGATGCTATGCCCTCATTTTTTGCCTTAATCAAGCGATAATAATTTAATTTCTATTCGCGCCATTTTATAATCGAATTGGTATAAACCCTGCTTAATTCCCTAACATTTGGGTCCATTCGTCCATGGTCATCTTGGTATAGCCTTCAGGAACCATAAACTTGTCATCAGATACCTTCATCTTCTCCACTTCCGTGACTGTCAATCTTATGAACACACCATTCGTTTTCGATTCATATTCCAACGGAAATCCATTCAGATATTCAAAATCCTTGTGCTTGATTTTAATCTTTTTTGAATACCAAATAGCCGATTCTGTCCCATCTTCATTGACAATAAGTGCCTTGCTGCATTTAAATCCTGCAATCACTTTTTTACCCTTTAAATAGGTAATAGTCGGTGGCTTAATCTCTGCTCTGGCTTCAGCCATCTCTTCACTGGAGATAAAAATGTTAGCCTTTTGGCCCATCATGTCCATAAGGATATTGCTGGTTTTATTGCCGGCATCAACAATAACTGTTTGCCCACCTCCCATGATTTTTTGATCCCAACGAATTTTTTGACCTTGAATATAGACTACGTACTCTTTTGGAAGCATGCTTTCCATGCCCTTAACTTCATCCGGGATCTCTATATAATTGATGGAATAAACGAGCTTCCCTTCAAAGTCCTTATGAGGAGCACTAGATGAAAAAAGAAGAACAATAGCAAAAAGTGAGAGATAGGTGTAGTTTTTCATAATTAAGGTTGTTACTTAAAAATAACCATTCCATTTTAGTTAATAAAAATTAGATCAATGAAAGCCGCCTTTTATTCTGAGTTTAAGGGACCAATCAATGTAGCATCATTGCCAGATCCCGAACCTGTGATTGATGGAGTAGTGCTCAAGGTTGAAGCAACCGGTCTCTGTCGTTCTGACTGGCATGGTTGGGTTGGGCATGATACAGACATCGCATTACCTCATGTACCTGGCCACGAGCTGGCAGGCACCGTGGTGGAAATAGGGAAAGATATTTCAAAATTTAAGAAGGGCGACCGTGTAACCGTTCCCTTTGTGAGCGGCTGTGGCAAGTGTGAGCAATGCAACTCAAACAATCATCAGGTTTGCGACTACCAATTTCAACCTGGTTTTACGCATTGGGGCAGCTTTGCAGAATATGTGGGCATTCACTATGCCGATACTAACCTGGTTCATTTACCAGAAGCCATAAGCTTTGAAACAGCCGCCAGTTTGGGTTGTCGTTTTATCACCTCCTACCGAGCTGTTGTTCATCAAGGCCGGGTTGCACAGGGACATTGGGTGGCAGTGCATGGTTGTGGGGGTGTGGGCCTTTCAGCAATTATGATTGCCCATGCCATGGGTGCACAGGTCATCGCCATTGACATTGATGACGATAAGCTTGCATTTACAAAGACGATTGGAGCGCATTATACGATTAATGGAAAGAATCAGGATGTAGTTGAAGCCGTTAGAGAAATCACTCAGGGCGGTGCTCATGTTTCATTCGATGCTCTTGGAAGCAAGATTACTTGTGTCAATTCTATTGCCAATCTTAGAAAGAGAGGCAGACACATTCAGGTAGGTTTAATGGCCGGGGAGGACTATCTACCCCAAATCCCTATGCATTTGGTGGTTGCCAATGAATTGGAAGTAGTTGGTAGCCACGGTATGCAAGCCCATTGCTACCCTGAAATGATGGAGATGATAAAAACCGGAAAGCTTCAACCTGAAAAGCTCTTAGGTGATTTGATTTCGCTGGAAGAAGGCGCCACTTTACTCCCTCAAATGAATAAATTTCAGGGAACCGGGGTAAAAGTGATCAATAGGTTTTAGAACCTATTCGTATCTCAGTGCTTCAACAGGGTTTCGTTTGGCGGACTTTTGTGTTTGCCAAAATATGGTCAACATCGCAATCAATATGGTTGCAAACCCTGAGAAAACAAAGACAGTCCAATTCAGGCTCACTCTACTCGCAAAATTATCAAGCCAACCAGATAGGAAATACCAGGCAATGGGACAGGCAAAAATAAATGACAGCACAATCCACTTGAGAAAAGAAATACTCAACAACGACATAATTGATTCTATACTTGCTCCTAATACCTTTCTTATGCCTATTTCCTTAATTCTTTTTTGCGTTTCGAATAGTGCAAAAGTGAAGAGACCGACTGTGGACAGTAATAGGCCCACAATCATAAAGACCAAAAATATCTGACTCAATTTCTTCTCTCTCTCGTATTGCAGCAATATTCGATCTTCCAGTAATGTATAATCAAACGCTTTATTCGGATTGATTTTTTGAAACAACTCTCGCAAAGTCCCAAGGGAAGCGTCTCTATTCTGACTATTCAATCGATACACGAAGTTGTTTTCCGGATCACGCATAAATGATAGCATTAGAGGCTCTACCTTACGCGACAAATGTTGAAAATGGTAGTCTTTCACAACACCTATAATTTGATAAGGATCATCCTTACCTCCCCAGGAACCATTGGCAATTCTTGCTGATGAAATGTCCTTGATGCCCCAATAGCGAAGAGCCGCCTCGTTCACTACAAGTTTTTTCTCTCTGTCCTCATCCAGTTCTTCGGAGAAAAATCTACCCTGTACCAGTTCAAGTCCCAACAAATCCAAATATCCCGGATCAACCGTCATTAAATATTGGTTCGTGTACTCTTCAGGTCCTCCAACCAATTTCCATGACATGGCGTAGGCAGAACTCCCAATAGGTAATTCCCCCTGAGACAGGGCTTCAAAATTCGGATTAGATTGAGATTCTGAAAGAATGAGTTGATAATTATTCTTAACCTCATTCATTCTTCTCAGCAATTCGGTCCGGTCCTTTATTTGAGGAATATCATCTAACAGTTTAACACTCACCACATCTTTATAATTATAGCCGATGTCCTTATTGACCATATAGTTGAACTGCTGATAAATCACGATGCTGGCAATGATCAAAACAATGGCACAGGTGTACTGCACCGTTGTCAGTACCTTTTTACCTACACCCGCCTCACTTTTCACACGTTCTCCGATCAAATTACCAGCAGAAGCCTTTGTTGACGAATTATAGAAAAGGAAAACAATAGACAAAAGCGTAGATGCCAACGAAATGCCGAAAAAGAGGATCAGGTTATTAACAAGATTTGTTTCGATGCTGATATTCAGGAAATTCTCATAGTAAGGCAGAATGGCATTGAAAACAGCCAAACAAATGATTGCAGATATAAGTGCATAGAAAACTCTGCTCAGAATCAGTTCAACATAAATATCAAATTTGGACGCCCCATTCACTCGTTTAATACCTCTGGTTTTAATCTGAGATATCATATGTGTTGCCTGGATATTGGTGAAATTCAATATGCTTATTAGCAGAATTACCAGCCCAATAACGGTGAGAGTCACAACGCTGTTGTAATCTCCGGTTTTGTCAAAAAAGGAGTGCTCAAATGGTTTTTCAAAGTAGACGTCCGTCAAAGGATACGTGGATATTACACTCTCCTCATAACCCCTTCGCACTCTGCCAATCCCAACTATTTTCGAGTCGAATTGGGCCCGATCAAAATTCTTTTCGGTGAGAACAAATTCTGCCGCCATTCTACCCCACCAAGACTGAGAATGCGTTGGAACCAAAAAATCAAAGCCAAATGAACTATTAGAAGGAATATCTTCCAGAACACCCTGGACTATATAATCTCCAGATTGATCAAGTTCCAATTTAATTGTTTGCCCGATCGGTTCCGCTTGTCCAAAAATCCTCTTCGCAAACGACTGAGTAATGACAATGTGAGAAGCATCTCTGAGCAACACATCTCTATTTCCATCAATTACCTTGAAGTCAAAAAAATCAAAAAAAGTACTATCAACCACCATCCCCTTGCCATCATAATCTTTATTCTTGAAGGACAACTTGACTTCATTCTCTGTGTATGTCCTGGTCACCAATTTTTGCTTTAGGCCGGGCAATGAGCTTTGATCAATGTAAGATTCAAGAATTGAAGGCCTTGGACCTGACATTGGATTTCTTTGACTAGTGATGATGTAAATATTTTCTGAGTTTTCATGGAAACGATCCATTGATCGCTCATTCTGAACCCAAAGCATGATGGCGTAAAAACAAAGCGTTCCTGTAACCAGACTTATGAGGCTACCAAACATAATGAGCCTGCTTTTTTTAATGTCTTTAAGAACGAATTTGAGGTAGGCTTTGAACATAGGACAGCAGTTTAGTACATGGATAAAAGTGCCACGCCATACAATTTAGCAATAAACCTGATCTATAATAAGCTCAATAGGTTAATCTCAGGCATGACTCCAGTTATCCGGCTTATCATTCTCGTTGGGTGATAAGCCAATAATGTCTCCGTCTGTGCTCACGCCTAATCCAAGTACTGTTCGGTTTGCATAGCAGAAATAGCTGACCACCTGATTTACTTCCAAAATCTCACCATCATCTGCTCCCGCGACTCTAAGCACATCAATATCCAGTTCTGTCATTTCAGATGGGTTTAGCGTGAGCTTCTCAGCATACTTTAAAAGAACCAACTCCTTTCCTTCAAACATCTCTTCCGGTTTTCGAGCTTCCAATGCTTCTCTGACTTTAGCCGACCTTTCATCATTGTCCACCAATCTTTTCATGCCCTGATAATGATGCTCTACACAATAATTGCAATCATTAAGCATGCTTACATAGACGCCAATCGTTTCAAGATACCACTTAGGGAAAGTATTGCCATTATGATGAAGCACATACTTATATATATGCATATGGCCTTCCATGGTATGTGGTCGTAGGCCATGCACCATCATGATATTGTCCACATTATTGTTA
Source organism: Roseivirga sp. (assembly GCA_029262895.1). Lineage (GTDB taxonomy): Bacteria > Bacteroidota > Bacteroidia > Cytophagales > Cyclobacteriaceae > Roseivirga. The sequence goes on along the minus strand of JAJCYM010000085.1, from coordinate 3,518 downwards.
GGGCCCTTTACGCGCTCATAGAGTTGTTTCAGCTTTCCTGTGGCTTCTTCAAAGGGTATAATTTTAATCCAGCTCATTCAAAATTATTTAGAATTTATAGTAAGCATATCCCTTCATTCTAAAGTGAGTCGTAGTGGTAAAAGTAGATACCGCCACTTCCACATCATTGAGTACATTATCCACAGCTATCTTCGCTCTGTTTAACGTTTGACCGCACACATATATGTCCACACCTGCCTCTTTCAACTTCCTGATAAGATCAATATTCGGATTATCAACTTCGTACTTTTCCTGATAAAAATCATTCTTCATTACAGAATAGGTTCCTCCTTGTCTAACCGCGACCACGACATGAAGATTCTCCTTAGGTACACCAGCATAAACATGAAGATTCAGAACACGAGCAACACCATCAAGCCCAGGATTAACATCACCGGGCTCACCAGGCCTTAAAGTCACATCAAAAATCAATTTGTATTCTTGATTCGGATCAGGCTTGAACACATCACCCTCTACCGCGACAATACCTCCATATCCTTCGATAACCGGATATTTATCTTGTCCGTAACAGACACCGCACAGAACAAGTAAAAAAAATAGTAATTGAAATTTCATAACCTTAGAATTTTAAAGCTGCATAACCTTTTAGCTGATATGTGGTCATCACCGTGAGCATAGACGTAGCTACACCAACTTCGGGTACCATTTTAGTATGATCAATTCCTCGCCCCCTTAAGGACTGAGAGCAGGCAAACATCTTGACCCCAGCCTCCTTCAGTTCTTTAAATAAATCCAGATATGGACTATCTACATCATATTTATTTTTGTACTCTTCATTATTCATTACAGCATAAGCGGCAGCTCCATGAATGGCCAGGACTACATGCATATTCTCTTTAGGCACTCCGCCCATGGCATGTAAATTCATAAGTCTTGCGACATTGTATAAGGAATAAGCCACTTTATCTGGTTCTGCATCATTTGTCGCAATGTCTATCACAATATTGTATTGCTGATTTGGATCAGGTTTCTCCACCGCATATGGGGCATCAAAAATACCGCCATACCCTTCTATGCTTGGGTTAATTCTTCCTTGGGAAAAAGAGAGGTCAGCTATAAATAAGAGAGAAAAAGTAAGACAAAAAGATTTGAGTTTGTTCATGTTTTCAAAAATTGATCGTTCAAAACCCAATAGAATGAATTATTGAGAATAAATCAATCAATCTTTGAGAGAAGGGCTAGTCCCACTTGAAATAAGCATAACCTTTTAACTGGTAGGTGCTTACCGCTGTGAGTGCAGATGTGGCAATTTTTACCTGGGGAATGACGTCCTTAACCTCGTTTCTATACAAGGCTAAAGATTGACCACAGACAATAATCTCTACCCCTGCCTCGGACAGTTCCTTAAACAAATCGATATAGGGGTTATCCTTATCATATTTCTTCTGGTAGGCTTCGTTGTTGATTATTGAGTTGGTAGCCTCTGCATGGATAACCACGGCAACATCCAGGTTTTCTTTTTTCACCCCACCCACGGCATGCAGGTTAATCAGCCGAGCTACGTTTGATGCCGAAAAATTAATGCGCTCGGGTTTGTCCATATCATGGACCAATTCAATTAAGATTTTATAATCCAAATTCGGATCAGGTTTCACATCCACCTTCTCCAGTTCTAAAATCCGGCCATAACCTTTAATTATTGGGTTCACCCAATTTCTACTTTGAGCAAATGAGAATTGAGTGATGAGAAGTAAAGCGAAAAAAGTTGTGATTTTGAGTTTCATAGATGCCTTTTTTAATCCAACGAATAAAGCCAATGCAATAACTTTAATCAAACCGTACGCAGAAATTATCCATACGTTCGTCTAAAAAGATAAATATTCACTAGATTTACAGAATATACCGATTGGTATATTAAATAAAAATTACAATTTTGAAAAAAGCAGAACGTACCAAAAAGTTCATTTTGGAACAGGTTGGCCCTGTTTTCAACAAAAAGGGGTATGCCGGAACAGCACTTTCAGATATAGAAACGGTTACTGGTTTAACCAAAGGTGCCATCTATGGCAACTTTGGAAGTAAGGATCAGCTTGCGCTGGCCTGCTTTGATCAGAACCTCAAACTTCTTCAAGTGGGAGTTCACAAGGCTATCTCAATCCCCGGAAACTGTTATTCAAAATTGGATGCCTTACTCCTCTTTTATGAAAGTCATTATGATCAGGTGGCTGAAATGGGCGGTTGTCCCCTGCTCAACACAGCAACTGAGTCAGACGATGCCGTACCATTCCTGAAAGAGAAAGTTCAGCGTAGCATTCTAAACTGGAAAAAGGAACTCACGGCAATTTTAAATGAAGGACAATTGGATGGAACTGTTCAGGCCACTGTAGATGTTGACCGTTTCTCAACTTCGATTATTGCGCTAATAGAGGGAGGGATTATGCTTGCCAAAGCCATGAATGATAGAACCTATTTTCTTCAGGCGATAAGGAGCATTGATAGAATGATTGAGGACGAATTAAAGATTAGAGGATGACAAAGAGAGTAGTTGTAACCGGAATGGGTGCCTTGACGCCTATCGGTAATAATATTGAAGATTTCTGGACCAATCTGAAGGCCGGAAAAAGCGGAGCAGATCAAATCACAAAATTTGACACTACCAAGTTCAAAACAAAGTTTGCTTGTGAGATCAAGGACTTTGACATGAATGAACACCTGACCAGGAACGAAATCAGACGGGCAGACCCTTTTACCCAGTACGCATTGGTAAGTGTAGAAGAGGCCATTCAGAATGCCGGAATAGATTTCGAGAAGCTCAACCGAAATCGTATTGGTGTAATCTGGGGCTCTGGTAATGGTGGTATTGAGACCTTCCATAAGGAAGTTGTAGAATACACTAAGAATGATGAAACACCGAAGTTCAACCCTTTCTTTATTCCCAAAATCATAGCTGACATCGCCTCTGGTTTAATTTCCATTAAGTATGGCTTGAGAGGTGTAAATTTCACAACCATATCGGCTTGTGCAACCTCAACGACAGCCATAATCGATGCCATGAACTATATCAAGTGGGGCAAGGCCGACATGATCGTTACCGGAGGTTCAGAGGCTCCAATCAATCCATCTGGTGTTGGTGGTTTTAACGCAAGCAGAGCGCTGTCTACCAACAATGACGAAGCAGAAAGTGCATCACGACCCTTCGATGTTTCCAGGGATGGCTTCGTAATGGGAGAAGGTGCTGGCGCTCTGATTTTAGAATCTTATGACCATGCAATGGCTCGAGGTGCCAATATTTTGGCCGAAGTAGCTGGAGGAGGAATGGCTGCTGACGCCTATCATCTTACCGGCACTCACCCTGAGGGTGAAGGGGCTTTCCTGGGTATGACGGAAGCCCTAAGCGATGCATCGATTACCCCAGAGGACATTGATTACATCAACATGCACGCTACCTCCACCCCTGTTGGTGACCCTAGTGAGTTGATTGCAGTTGAAAGAGTCTTTGGACTTAACCCAGACCTCAA
>JAJCYM010000084.1 GCA_029262895.1 Roseivirga sp. | reverse complement strand
CAGAACCATTTGGTTCATTAATGTACAATGCAGATCAGGAGTATTTTGAAACATAGGACCATACCTCTTTCTCATTCCTTCCTTTCCATTGTAAAGGAGTTGGTCAGGGTGATTGAAAATTTTCACCGTATCGCTGTAGGGCTTAAGAAATGCATTGAGATCCCTTTGATTGTAGGCATCTAATTGTTCTTGTACTAGTCGTGCCGCGATGTTTTGACTTTGGGCATTTAGTTGTAATGCGAGCCCAATAAAAAAGAGGGTAAAGACAAATCCTTTCATTATTCCTGATTCATATATTTCATAAGTGCTTTTTTCGCCTGGGCTCGAATCTTCTTTTTCATAAAACCACTCCAGCCCAGCAACATTCCCGGCAGCCCCAACGCCATCGAAGACCACTTCCACAAATTGAATCTGTCCTTGTGGTAGACAATCTTGCCATCTTCAATCATGAAATCGGCCGAAATCTTATTATGAACAATGCGGAGCGTTTGTGAGAAGGGGTAGATGGCCTCCCAATTGGCTTTTGCCCCTCCGTTGGTAACATCCGTTATTCTATGGCTAACTGTCAGCTCTTTTCCTCCGCGTTCCACAAGCATGCTCCACATGGCCCTTGCCTCATCACCATTCAGTCTTCCAAATGCAGGATCCTCGAAGACCACGTTTTGAGCATAACAGGCATTCATGGCTTCCGCGTTTTTACTCTTAAAGGCAGTATAGAAAGCGTTGATCAATGCTTTGTTTTCATCTATGCTGGACATATCACTGATTCTTTTTGGCGAGGTAAATATACAATCCTATTATTAGGCCTAGGCCGACCATTAGCAGAATAAGGAAAAAATAACCCATACTGACAGCACCGGTTTTAGCAGTTTCTACCATTCCATAAATAATGTAGGCAAACATTATTGTTATGGCTCCATTGAGCGCACGAATCATTCTTGAAGCCAGTCGATATTGAAAAGCCATATTGCCTTCGGTGATTTTCACAGGGAAATTGAATTGATGAGGAAACCGTGCCAAAATAAGCAGACCGAGGTACGTTAGTCCGGCAATTCCTGAAATCAACCATAACGTACTCTTTTGACCATAACCGTTTGGTTCACCAGCCGCATTGAAATGTGTCGCAATCGTATCAGGCAATTCAGAATACTCCAAAAAGGGGTAAATCACCAGGGTAAGCAGGCCTAAAAACGCCATGCCTTCCCACATCCAATCTAATGGCTGTAATGGTAGCTCTAGTTTGCGCTTGTCATGGCGAATTCTCAAAGTTTTGGAACGGTTTTGAGAAAACTAACCAGACTGTGGATGAAATAGGCTCTTGGGGTTTCCATAAAAGCTGCATGGTCACCGCCCGGAACAGTTATCCATTGTTTATGGGCCGTTCCCAATCTCGTATACAATTTAGCTTGTCTATCAGTTGGACCTATGGGGTCATGTTCTCCTTGAAGAATTAATGTAGGCACTGTTACTTTAGCCGGATCTAGCTCGTTGAATTGGTCCATGTTTCTGACATCTACACGAATCGGGTCAGACTCAAGTGCCAATTTCACATAGGCATCTATCGCTTTTTGACTGATCGAACCCGGAATGATAAAATCACTGGCCGCAGCTTCCGCAGTGGTTTTGGTTTTTGCCGGCTCAATGCCCGGCTGATCCGCTGGCATAACCTGATCGGCATCATACCAATAGCCGAATAACGTAAGTGATGAGATTAACTCCGGACTTCTCTGGGCAAGAAGCTGACTATTTGTTGATCCGAATGACCAACCAAAGAGATGTGGTCTGATTTGCCAATCTTTTTGATTGTTAATCCATTCGAGCACAATGGCCAAATCTTGTGCAGACCGTGAAGGAGTCATCCATCCGGTCTCGTCCCTTGGCGTGTCACCATAACCACGCAGGTCTATGCCATAGACAGCATATCCTGCTTCTACCAGGCCATCCATCAATGACAATTCTTCGCCCTCTACTTGAAGATCGAAATCCGGTACCGCACTCCAGGTTCGGCCATGCACTAACAGAATGGCCTCCTTGGCATCAGGGGAACTTTTCTCCCATAAGGCCATAGGATGTCCGTCAGCCGAAACGGTGTGCTTAATTAAAGTGGCTTTTTCGTTTTGGGCTTGTGGTTTACAAGACCCAATTGAGATAATGATTAGTGTTAAGAAGAACCCCAGGGTTAATCGGTTGACATATTTAGTCATGATTGGCTAATGAATGAGATCTGTTGATTTACTCAAATCTACATTTTCTTACCCAATTTCGATTGATTTGCTCCCCAGAAGGTTTCTATAAATCCAGGCCTTTCCCAAACACGATTCGATAGCCATCTGGATCCTCAATATCAAAATCCCTCATTCGGTAGTCTCTATCTCCAATCTGAGTAATGATCTTGACGTTGTTCTGTAGACATTCTTCCCAAATGGCATCTACATCATGAACAAAAATAAAGAGGGAGGTTAATGGCTTGTAATCGGAAGGCATGTCGTCCCTAATCGTTAAATGAAGACCAATCTCATCCCTACTTAACGTGGCATAGGTTGGCGGATCTTCCCATTTGAAATTAATGGTAAAGCCCAACTGATTTTCATAAAAGTCTAATGAACGTTGCATGTCTGTAACAGGCCAAATTGGAGAGGCGTGCGACAGGAGTTTTGGTGTTGACATTTAAATTCGTTTAGATCAATTAAGATACTAAATGAATCAAAACAATTACAAGAACAAAGTTGTCAGTGCTTTGAATGCGTAGTTGACAGATCAATTTCCGACACCAATTCCTTCTAAGGGTACGATATGGCAGCAATCATGGCCAATTAAAAAATCTTCCTGAACGATGATTTGACCGTCTTTTTCTCCAAAGAATCGGATAGTGGTGCCCTCTTGTTTAAGTTCATTTCTTTGGGCATCAGTAATTATGATATAGGTGTTTCCACTCAACTGGTCGCTTGCATCTGAAAAGTCATAGATATTGCCATTATCGAGATTTTGAGAATAGAAGTTATCCAATAGAATAGGCTGATTGTCTGAGTCAGTAAGGTCAAAGGAAAAGCTCTCAAATTGCTCAGTACACACTATAGTGGGACTACAATTCAAAGGATCTGTTACTTCTTCACAACTAACCAACGCAATAATACCTAAGAGAAATAGTGCTTTTAGCTTCTTCATATTTTGATCTTTCTTTTTCTTATTAGACAATCCGGGTCGGTTAATGGTTGGAACTAGCCTTTGATTTTTTAAAGCTTCTTATATTTATAGGCGTAATACAATCCCTAACTATGAAAACGACCAACTTAATCTCCTGCTTATCTCTATCCATAATTTTAGTTCTGACCGCAGCATGTGGTTCGGCTGAATATTCTTCCGAGCAAGACCAGGAAGCCTTGATGGTGGGTAAGAAAGAAATGTATACCAAAGTAAAACTATCAACGGACCTTGGTACGCTATCTGAAAAGCAAGAACAGATGATTCCCATCCTTATTGAGATTGGCAAAATCATGGATGGATTATTTTGGCAACAGGCCTATGGAGACAAGGATGCCTTTTTGAAGGGTATAGCTGATGAGGAAGTCAGATCTTTTGCAGAGATTAATTATGGTCCATGGGACAGATTGAGTGATAATGCTTCTTTTGTTGAGGGTGTTGGTGAAAAACCTGCGGGTGCAAATTTTTACCCCGCTGATATGTCTAAGGCGGAATTTGAGGCGAGTGATCTTGAAGGCAAGAATTCTCTCTACACATTAATAAGAAGGGATGATTCCAGAAGGCTGATAAGCGTTCCTTATCATGAGGCTTTCAAGGAGGAGTTAATAAAGGCATCTAAGCTGTTGATTCAAGCTGCTGAACTTGCTGAAAATCTCGAACTAAAAAGATATCTATTGCTGCGGGCAGAAGCGATCATCACAGATGATTATCGCGAAAGTGATATGGCCTGGATGGATATGCGAACCAACCAAATTGATATCATTACGGGCCCGATTGAAAACTACGAAGATCAGCTTTATGGTTATAAAGCAGCTTATACCACCTATGTGTTGATTAAAGACATGGAATGGAGTAAGAGGCTGGAAAAGTATTCGGCCCTGTTGCCCAATCTGCAAAAAGGACTGCCTGTGGCCCCGGAGTATAAGGCCGAAACCCCTGGTAGTGATTCACAATTGGCGGCATTTGATGTAATTTATTACGCGGGTGATTGTAATTCTGGAAGTAAAACCATTGCCGTAAATCTGCCTAACGATGAGCAGGTGCAGCTAGAAAAAGGCACCAGAAGATCGCAGCTTAAGAATGCCATGCGAGCCAAATTTGACCAGATTTTGGTGCCTATTTCCAAGGTGTTGATTGATGAGAGCCAAAGGCAGCACATCACCTTTGATGCCTTTTTTGCCAATACCATGTTTCACGAGGTGGCTCATGGATTGGGAATTAAAAATACAATTAATGGAAAGGGGACTGTAAGAGAAGCTTTGAAGGAGCATGCTTCAGCGTTGGAAGAAGGTAAAGCTGACATTTTGGGTCTGTATATGGTTCAGAAACTGCATGAGCAGGGAGAGGTTGAAGGAGACATGAAGGACTACTACACCACTTTTATGGCCAGCATTTTCCGTTCGGTACGTTTTGGGGCTTCCAGTGCGCACGGCAAGGCCAACATGATCCGATTCAATTACTTTAAAGAAATGGGCGCTTTTGTGCGGGATGAAGCCACGGGCACCTACAAAATTGATTATGAAAAGACTGCCGAAGCCATGAATTCGCTTTCAGAGTTGATTTTGAAGCATCAGGGTGATGGCAATTATGATGGTGTTCAAATTCTTGTATCCAACAATGCAGTGATTCCGGATCAGCTTCAGTCGGATTTGGATCGTTTGGCCGCTGAAGGCATTCCAGTGGATATTGTTTTTGAGCAAGGTGTTGAAGTGCTCGGACTCGCCAACTCTCAGCAGTAGGTTAAGGTGTTGAGGTGTTGAGGTGTTCAAGTGTTGATGTGCAGTTCTGTTAAGGCTCAATGTTGCTGTTGTATTCCATTAGGAAGACAAAAAAATCAGCCACTTCAACCATATCTTTGCCCACAAACCTGATACTGTGTGAATCAATTCTCTCAATGATGGAGAGATAAGCTAAAATCTGAGAAGGCTGATAGTTTTTAAAGGAGACATCTAAAGTTACTTTTCCTGTTCTTAGTTTATAGGGCTTGAAATCTTTGAGTCTACTCACAGCCTTTTTACTAGCTGCTTTTATCAATTTATTAGCAGCGTTTGGAGTCAATGATTTAGCTGAATGGAAACCCATGGACTGTTTGACAACGGCCATTTCAATATCACCAACAAAACCTTTTACTTCCTGTGTTGCCACTTCATCTCCAGTAACCAAAATGATAGGCACATCAAAATGCCCTGTCACCATTGCTGCCCACATGCCTTCTGAAACGGCTATGTCGTTGACCTTAACTTTTGTGAGTTTGGCAGAGGAAAAGGTATGTGCTCGAACTCCCTTCATATTATGAGTTGAAGAGTGATATCCAATCAGCATTACGCCATCAAAGGAGCTATCTATGCCTCCCACCATGCCGAAACGCCTTGGCCAGGATCGAATTACCATCACGTCATCTGGCAGTTTTTCTATCAGTAGGTTTTGGCCATTTCCGTGAGCATCCGCCACCACAATTTCTTTGGCTCCGGCTTCCAGTGCGCCATCAATCGCAGCTAATGCTTCGTCCGTCATAAATTTTCTAAAACGCTGATATTCGAATCCCGAAGGGCCTAGTTGTTCTCCTGTCACTACCCCGGCCACACCTTCCATATCTACTGAGATTAGAATTTTCTGAGCAGAAACAACAAATGAACAAGCTAAAGCAAGCGAGAGGAGGAGAATTAATTTTTTCATAGGGTCAATGTTGTGGTTATTTAATTTTAATTTCTTGATTCAGCAATTCCATAATCTCTTGAATCCTTTTGTGTAAAACTTGAGATTGTAGGTTTGCAGCGTGGTTTACAGAAAGGGCTACTGAAGTAAAACTTGCTAGTTCATTTTTCTTCAATATTTCGGTTGGCGTTAAAGCCCTTCCTGGTCTGAGATTTTGAAACGGATTTTTGCCAACCCCTTCTAATATCCATTGGAGATTTTGCTCGTCACTCCACCAACCAGTAAGTGTCTCTCTTAAAATTCCTATATCTGTAAAGAATGGCACTCCTGTTTCCCAGAGCAGCTGATGCCAAGTATTCTCAATTTGCTTGACATTAATGACATCCGATGGCCAGGCCGTTAATAAACGATTCAATTTTGGATTCTTAACTAATAGTATATTACCAGAATTGATCAGATTGTTTTCAATTGGTTTAAAAGTTGGGGCTCCAATAAAAATGCTTAGCTGTAAATAAAGACTGTCCTCATTGACATTAGATCCCTCGTCAATATACCTCAGTACAATATTGGCTGCTTCAATGATTTGCTTTCGATTCGCAATTTTTTGCTCTAGTTGAGTAAGATTGGCCTCAAAATCTATTTTCAACTGACTTAGAATCAGTTGCTCTTTTTTGTCGTCTTTTCGGTCTTCATTGTAATTATTTACCTGCAATGCCAGAAGAATACCAATCATGACAAGCAAGATTTCTCCTAATCCATATTTCAAATACCTTGCAGTGTTGCCTGCCTGCCGGTTAGGTTGGTTTTTATCCATAAGAGCGAAGCGTATTTTTCTAAAGAAATTTATCATTGATTTTCATTCAGTGCCTGAGTGCTTTAGTAATTGAAAAGAATCAGTTGAGGAAATTTATATAAAAATAGCTTTTTCCATCAGGGTATAAGTAGACAATTGATTTTTGCCAGTTGCTCAATAATACTGGTCAAGGATGTCATTGACGTCATTTTTTTAGAAATTTGCTTCAAGATCGGTCATTCCACCAGTTCAAAACCTAAGAGATCACCTGGCTTCAATTGAGCTACTTTATCGAGATCATCAGAAAGGATATTCGCCATACGGAAATAACCTCCAGAAGTCTGACAATCAGCCATCAACACGATCGGTTGACCTGAATTGGTGATTTGAATGGTACCGGGAACAATGCCAGAGGAAATTACTTCCTTTTTTGGGTTAAAACCCGGTAACACTTTTTCCAATCGGTAACCCATGCGATTAGCGTCTTGTGAAATGGTAAACCAATAGCTAAAAAAATAGGAGATAGTTTCTTTGGAAAAGGATTTAAATTCTGGCCCGGGGAGTACCTTGACCTTAAGAGGTGATTCTATTTTTGGCCTGTCCTTAGGAGCTGTTATAATTGTTTTGATTTGTTTTGAATCCTCAAAACTGAAGACTGCTTTGGATTTGATTAAGCCCTGGGGTGTTAGAGTTTTGGGATCAGAAGCTGAAGCGCTGGCACTGCCTAACCACTCTCTTACTTTCCATTTGCCACCAACGGCCAGGTAAGTTCTACATCCTTCCATTGGTTTTCCAAATTCCAATATATCACCATCCGTCATATTCAAAGTCTGGTACATTTCGGCCTTCTCTCCGTTAATGGTTGGGGAGAGGTCGGCACCTGTAAGCGCAATTTGGCCTTCTCCTTTAAAGGTGATTTTTGGCCCTATTAGCGTAATTTCAAATAGGGGAGTATTCTTGTCATTCCCCACTAGCTGGTTGGCCAAGCTGGCCGATTGCTTGTCCATTACTCCATTGATGGGAACACCCAAATGTTGAAATCCGAAACGTCCCCGATCTTGTACAGTTGTATGTAAGCCAGGTCTAACGAAGGTCAATTTGAAACTACTCATTGCTCACCTCCAGTCTATATTCGTTAACGGATTGCAGTTTCTTTATCCGCTCAAATTCTGCGGTATCAACTTCTTTAAACCTTACCCGATCTCCCGGTTGTAGCAATGACGGATTCGATTTGTCGGGGTCAAACATAGTCAACGGAGTTTGACCGATGATTTGCCATCCCCCAGGCGCTTCTGATGGATAGATACCAGTCTGGAGACCAGCCAAGCCCACAGATCCTGTGGGCACTTTTAATCTAGGCACAGCTTTTCTTGGACATTCAAGGGGTTTGGGTAAAATTCCCATATAAGTAAAGCCCGCAACAAAGCCCAGCATGTAAACCCTGAAAATGGTGCTGGTGTGAAGGGCAATAATGCTTTCGCTCGATAAGTGAGTATGATTGCTAACCTCATCAAAATCCATGGCAAATGGAGGTTCATAGCAAACCGGGATGTTTATAATAGCGGAAGGAAATTTTGAGACTTGGTTTGCTTCCTCTTCAGCAAAAGAGGCTATTATCGACTTTAACTCCTCATACGTGATGCGCATAGGGTCGAAACCTACGGTTATGGAACAGTAAGCCGGAATAAGGAAAGTGATTGCCTCAATACCCGAGATTTCTAAGGCCTGATGTAAGGCAATTACGCGCTGGTTGATTTGCTCATCTATCTTTTGCTCAAAATTAATGAGGAGCGCGCTATCTCCGTATGGAAGAAACTCCATGTCTAGGAAAAGGCCTTTTTAACGATCATTTCTTTCTCAAGTGAGATGTCTAAGGCCTTCAAAATGCTAATTGCTGCTGGGTTGTCTCCATGAATGCAGAAACTTTGCGCTTGAATATGGACTTTTCCTCCGGTTAAGGTTTGAGTATGACCGTTCTTTGCAATTGAAATCACTTGTTGAAGGGCATCTTCAGCATTGTCGAACACCGCTTCTTCCAAAAGTCTGGATCTTAATTTCCCATCCGCTTCATATCGCCTGTCGGCAAATGCCTCAGCTACAAAAGTCATTCCCTCCGCTTTGACAATCTCTTCCACATGACTTCCTGCCAACCCCATAACCATCAATTGCGAGTCAATGGCCTTAATTCCTTCAACAACGGTTTGGGCTTCACTTACATTACTGGCCATTTCATTATATAGGGCTCCATGAGGTTTCACATAAGCTAGTTTGCCACCCACTGATTCAACCATGCCCTTCAAGGCTGCAACCTGATATTTAATTGAAGCCCTTAGTTCGTCCCTTTTCATTGGAATTACACGTCTCCCGAAGCCTTGCAAATCAGGATAACCAGGATGTGCTCCAATCTGAACACCATGCGCTAATGCATGATTAATGGTTTTTTCAATATGATAAGGATCACCGGCATGCATTCCACAGGCGATATTGGTGGAGGTGATATAAGGAAAGATTTCAAGATCGTTGCCTACTTTGAAATTGCCGTGGCTTTCACCCATATCGCAATTGATGTCGATTTCAATCATGGCCTGAATTTACAAACAAAATAAGAGTCAAAATATCCGGACTAGCAACATTCCTTGCTCCAATCTCCATGCCGCAAGTCTGTGACTTGTGGTTTTTGATTGGGTGATCAAATCTGTGTTACAAGTTGCAAACTTGCGACAGTCCTGACTTAGTGCTATAATTCGCAATCCTCATACCTCAAGTCGGTGACTTGTGGTTAGGTCAATTGACAGACTCAATCTTCACTAATCCTTGCCCACCTGAATAGTCGATTGCACTACTGAGGCGGTAGTCATGCGATTCATTGACAAGCCCAGCTTTGACCGGATTTTGGTGAATGTATTTTAATTTTTGGTCAAAGAGAAGGTTGTTTGATAACTCAATTGGGTGATTGTGTTGTTGCCAAAATTGGTGATACTTGTTGTTTGAGTTTGCAATACCAGATTGGCGGAATACCCAGAGTGCTTTACCTTCGTCCAGATTTTCAGAATCTTCATAAATGGCTGCAATTACTCTTTTAGATGTAAATTTTTTAAAATCTCTTACGATATCCTGAAGTTTGGATTCTGGTTTAGCTCTGGCAATAAGGTGTAGATGGTTTTTCATTAGACACCATGCATAGACTTCCATCCCTTTGTTTTCTATACAATAATTCAAGGATTCGATGATTATTTTGGCATAGGAGGCATTATTAAAGACCGAGAGCCATTTTACCACGGTTAAGGTCAGAAAATGAGGTTTATCCTGATCCCTGATATTGTAATTCCTACTCACCTATTTCTTCTAAAAATTTGTGAATATCAATTTACGAAATCCGTATGTGGTATGACATTTCTGGCCTCCATGCCGCAAGTCTGTGACTTGTGGTTTTTGAGATCAAATCCCGTGTCACAAGTTGCAAACTTGCGACATTCAATGCTTAGTACTCGCATCCCTGATATCCCTGGATGCCGAAAGACAGTGGAATTGACGAAATTTCTACCCCTCAATCCACCGCACCAAGGGCAACACCGATTCATCATAAGGTTTGTAGAGAAAAGTATGGCCGTTTCCCATAGTCAGTTTGAGCTCTTTATAGCTGGTGACTTCGGGCTGATTAATGGACTACCTTGAGGCTCTGCCTTAAGGTAGTCCATTCAATTTCAAGCATTAATGGTGGCAAGATGTTTACTGAACTTTTGAATCTGTTCATTGAATACTTTTCTTAAATCCGGGTCTTTTATGCCTTCCTCTGTAGAAAAATTCTGAAAGAAGGAGGGCAACGAGAATTTAGCCACTATATCTCCACCTTGATGAGGAAAAGAGCCTGTTGCCTGCGCCAGCACCGTTTGACCACCTCGACCACCCGGAGAAGAGGCCAAAAGGAGCATGGGCTTGTCGAGCCAGATTTTTCCTTCTAAACGACTGTTCCAGTCATAAATGTTCTTAAAGGCAGCCGCATAGCTGCCATTGTGTTCTGCGAAGGAAATGACAATGCCATCGGCATCGGCCAGATGCTGTCTGAATTGCTGGGCAAGCTCAGGAATCCCACTGGCCTTTTCTTTATCAGCGCTGTAAATGGGCATTTCAAAATCGTTCAGGTCAAGAAGAGTGACGTTTGCTCCTTGAACTTGATTGGCAGCGTATTCCGCTAGTTGTTTGTTAATGGAGGCCGAGCTAGAGCTGGCTCCAAATGCTACTATATTCATGGTTTATTTAGTTTCTAAGTTTTATAATTAATTCTGTCAATGTCTCAAGTTATTCGTATGAGAGTATATTAATCATAGGATTGTTGAAATGTTCAATTTATTTGTCAAGTTGATTTAAAAAATAAATGACAGTA
>JAJCYM010000083.1 GCA_029262895.1 Roseivirga sp. | reverse complement strand
CACTTGATTTTGAGGCTCGTCTGCCATGCTCGGAGTTTACTTTTGTCTCAATAAAAAGTTAGTGCCAAGAGACACTAACTTTTGTGAATTGATACTATCAAATATGTTTTTTAATCAACCTATGTCTGCTGATTAAGCCGTCAATGTAATTGGTTGAATTGACTGGGTAAACGCCTCAATAATGGTGTTTACACCTTTAGGTAGAGGCAGTTGCCCTGCATGAACATTCACCGTATACTTTGCCGAATTACTTTTCTGATAATGTGTGCTATGCGTAGAAGAATCTTTCGAATCATAGCTGGCACTACCTTTCACAGTTACTGAGAATGGACCCCAACCAGCCTTTGCTTCAAAACTACCTGAGGTTGAAATCTGTTTTTCAGAAGTTTGAGAAGCCTCTTCGCCAAAACTGGATTTCACTTCCATCTCAAAGTTGATGTCAACAGTCTCAACTGCCAAGGAGTTGATCGGTATGATTGTAAGCATTGGTAAATTGAACTGGGTCTTGACGTTTTGAATAATGGCCGCAGAAGGATCTACTGCATCTTGAGCCAGCACCGGAGGAACAGCTGTAGGATCAGCAGCAACAGCCGGACTTCCAGGATGTCCCGGAGTGATAACTCCGCGAGTCAAAGTCATCATGAGCATGATGGGCGTATAGTTGGTATGCGCTGGAATTTTTGGCGATCCCATTGTACCCGGGGTCACCGGGGTTACACCGGGAGCAGATGGAGGAACCATCGCAACTTCAGCTTGCTCGCCTACGGGTGTTGCTGTAAAACAGGTGTCCATCATAAATTTCGTTTGCGTCATTGCCATAAGGGAGTTGGCTTTTGCCGCGGCCCCGAGTGGCCCACCAATTAAGGCTTCCATAGGTAACCCAGAAAACTGCTGAGCCATGGAGAGTAATGCTGTTTCCATATTGTTTGAATTTTATTAGCTATTGATTGTCAATTTTATCCTTCAACTGAAGATAAAGTCCTATTAAATTTTATTAGATGGACAATATAAAAAAATAATTAAGTATTCAATATCAATATAGTGATAGAAAACATTTATTAATTAAAAAATGATAGAAGTCATACAGGTATTTAACTAGAGTTGCCAAATATCTCGGCAGACATAGATATGTGGAGCGATGGCCTCAAAAGCGCTCATTCTTTTAGAAAAAAATAATAGGTGCCTACGTGTGTTGTCCTTTTCGGCCGTCACATACATAAACAAAGACTCAAAAAATGAAATATCAAAAATTACCATTAATTCTATTGGCCTTGTTGGTGCTTGCCTCATGTTCTGAAGGCGATTTTACCGGGAATGGGCCAGTTGTTTCAGAAGTTCGTTCACTCAGCGAATTTCATTCAGTAAGTTCCGAAATAAGCGCAGATATTTATCTGACCCAGAATCCTGAACAGTCGTTTAGAATAGACGCACATGAAAATCTACTTGCAATAATCGACACGCGGGTGGTCAATGGGCAGTTAATCATTGAAACGGACTATAATATAAGGACAAGTACCCGCATCCAGGTATACATCTCAGCAGCAGATTTTCGTAAAATCAGCATTGCGGGCTCGGGAAGCTTGGAAAGTATGAATTGTATGAGTTTAACAGATTTGGAATTGAGAATTGCGGGGTCAGCCAATATAGACTTTTGCGGAACTGTTGAGAACTTATTCACCGCTATTGCCGGCTCAGGAAATGTTAATGCTTTTGGTTTGGAGTCTATGACTGTCGATACCAGAATCACAGGGTCTGGAGATGTCAAGGTTACGGTTGAAGAATCTCTTGACGTACGAATTACCGGTTCAGGCTCTGTTCGCTACAAAGGTAATCCAGAGGTAAACTCTACCATTACCGGTTCAGGTAGGGTTGTTCAGTCGAATTAGAAAAACAATCGTTGGCAGCTAGCCAATTACGATTTAAGAATTGGGAATTACGAATCAGCATCTTCTGAAAGGTGCTGATTTTTTGTGAAAATGGTTTTGTGAGATACGGATGTGACATTCGTGTTAGCTTGGTTAACTTAACTATTAGCACGGAGACTCTTGGTGGTTTTTCGAAGTAGTAAAACTGATAAGGAGAAAATTGAATAGGGGAAATCTGTTTTTCTTTAGATCAAATTTGGTGTTCATATAATTCTTAAAAATCAATCTCTCATTATTGCCTAACTTCCCACCATGTCAATACCTTATACCGCAGCCGTGGTGCAGGCTGCACCGGTTTTATTTGATTTAGAGCGGACACTTGAAAAAACAGCCGACTTAGTCAGCCAGGCTGCGCAAAAAGGGGCGAATAAATAATCACCTGATAACGTTTCCCTAGTGTTTCTGCCAAAGGGATAAAGCCCTCAGAACTCATCGAATGAATACCCTCTGAGCGTTAATGGGACTTACTAAGGATAATAACAATACAAGCTTAATAACTTTTCGCTACGTTCTTTATTTATCAATGAACAATAGAAAAGAAACCACTACGGGTTCAAAAGACCGGATGAATGCAGACAGACGTCAAACCGACTGAATCACTGCATAGACAAAGTCATTGAAACTATGGAGGGCCTAAAGCTCTTAGTATTAGTGAAACTCAGGAGCATGTGGTAAGGTGTTTCTTTGCTCTTATGATTAAGTTCAACTTCCACTAGCGCGCTATGCTTGTTTATCAATCTTGATTTCATTTTTCCGATTGATAGAGAATTTAGTTCGTTGCGAATATTTCCAATGTTCTCCTGATTCAACTCTATTCCTGCTTTCTCAGACCCAATGGAGAGGAATATTTTGGTCTTTTCATCAAAGAAGTACTCTTTTAGATTTCCAAAATCGCCAGCTATAAGTAAATCAAACGCGGTACTTGTGGCCTGAATCATCAGGTTTTCCAGTAAACCACTCACCATAGAAACGGCCGTGTCCCTTTTTAGAACCGCTGATACTGTCAGTCCTGAGAGTTTTAGCCCTTCATTAGTTTGCACATAAGAAAAAGCGTCTTTTCCAGTGGATATATGATTTCCATCCAGGTACTCTTCAAAAGGTGCTATGGAGTAAGCCAGATTGCCCATGATTCCCATTTCAATTTCTCCGATTCTCAATTCATAGGGCAACTGTGAACTTCCAATCATATTGAACCATTGCCCGGCCATTTGACTGATGTTGATTAAAGTATCGGGCCTAATGATCACCGTATTTAATGGCACGTCATCATTAAGAAAAATTGATCGCAAAGCCGCGGTGTCCTTTTCCTTAACAGCCTTTTCGAAGGTTCTATAAGCCTTTTCCACTTCTTTCATGGTAATAGTGGGCTCGGCACTATATTCACAGCTTATGGTTAAAAGACTAAGAATGGCGGTAAGGAGGAGGAATATATTTCTATAGTTGCCCATAACCGTTTTGCTATGTTAATTTTTTCTTTTGTAAGAAATTTGCCAGAGTAGGTTCCAGGTTTTTCCACCATCGCGAGTACCCAGCCAATCCCAGATAAACCCATCTTTTGAGATGTTATTAAATACCATTTTCTGTATTATTTCTGACGCTCCTCGAACAACCCTCTCGGTCTTAAAAACAGGGCGCCCTTTTTCAACATCTCCTGTGAAATCATAGTAGGTTCCAGTATTGTCCATCCAGGTTTGTTTCCAAACACGTTGGTTGGTCAGTATAGAAATACTCGTGCCAACGAAGCCTTTGGATTGTCCATCTTCAATTCTGAAATCTTCCTGAATTGCCATGCCATCCAATATTTTGGTGATTGAGTTGGTTCCGTTTCCAATTTTACCGTCACCTTCATCCCAACTCACGTTCCATTCACCGACCCAGAAATCGAAGTGTTTTTTGAGTGGAGGGTAGTACCTGAAGGAACCATATTCGTCATACTGCAATGAGATTCGCTCATTGTTTTCACTTATAATAAGACGCTCGAGAGTACCTGGAATAAACTCTACCAAGACTTCATTAGGTGCTTTGCTGGGATAGATTTTACTACTTAGGTTGCCGAGTTTCAGGTGATAAAAACCATTGAGGGTATCGATTGCCAATTCACCGAAATCCTGGCTGAAGGCTTTTCCTACCGGTAGCAAATCGTTATTGTAGGACAGTGCGGCTTTTGAATCGCTCTCGGATTGGCTGAACTGCCCATCAATGGCTCCACTAAGCATTTGCTGAACCTCTGCTTGAGCAGGATGATCCAACAGCAGGTTATAAAACAACAAACTCAATTGAAGAGAAATGTAAGGGCCAGCCGTTTGATCATTAACATAGACGAAAACTCCCATGCTGTCCTCCGGTAAGTAGGACATATAAGATGCATGACCCGTAAACTGTCCTGTGTGGAACCTGAAGGGTCTATCAAAGTACTTCCCATAATTCCAACCAAAGGAGTAGGCTTCCATGCTCAGAGGGCCAAAACCATCCTGATTTGCAGCGAGAGGATTCTCGTAAATTGAAAATGCGTCCTTCAATGGACCAGATTTGGGTTTTAGATCGGTGAAGGTGCATAGCCACTTTCCCATATCGGTAAGTGTACTGTATAAACCACCTGCGGCATGAAGTATGTTGTCCTGCTTTTGAAGTGATAGGGGCTCATTTTTCGGAGCGGCATAACCTATGGCAATCCTTGAGTTACCTTCAATTTCAGTTAAAGACTCTGTCATGCCCAAAGGGTTGAAAACCTCGCTTTCCACAAACGACTTCCAATTCTTTCCAGATACCTTCTGGATAACTTGCCCCATTATTAAGTAACCGAAATTCGAGTAGTGAAATACCGAGTCGCTCAGCTTGGCAACTTGGCTGGTTCGGCTAAGTACTTCGCAATAGTCATCTCCAATCAAACCAGTGTAGGAAGAACCAAAACTTAGTGCTTCATTACTCAAACCATGAGTATGTGACAGTAAATGTTGAATGGTGATTTCTGATAATTCCAGGCTATCTGGGAAGCAAGAAGCCGGAATGTACTTAGTCATTTTATCCTCTAATCTGAGTTGACCGTTTGCAATCAATTTGGCAGCAGCCAGTCCAACAAATGCTTTCGTATTAGAAGCAATGTACAGAGGCGTTTTTTCGTCCATTTGCTGCTGCTGATTGGCAGACCCAAAGCCTCGTTTGTATACGATTTTGCCTTCTTTAACCCCTACTATTGCAATTCCTTTGACTCCATTGTTCTGAATATACTGATTAGCCAATTTTTCGAGAGGCATCATGTTTTGTGCCTGGCCCATATTCCAACAACCAATTAGAAGACAGATACTGAAAATTAAATTGTTTTTGACCTTCATCTTTTTTATAACAAAGTTCAGCGTAACCTTTGTCCTAAAATTGTACGAAGCGATTATTTCCTAAGAATGTTGACTTCGCAAATAATTCTTTGGAGTGAGATGGGTGATGAACTTAAATTCACGGTGGAAGTGCGCCTGATCAAAATAGCCTAGCTCATAGGCAACCTGCGTCAGGTTTTTAAAATCACCTTTGTTTATTTGTTGCAGCGCATGCTTGACCCTAATTACTCTGCAATAGTCAAGAGGACTTAATCCTATGCGTTCTCTAAACGATTTTCTGAAGTGAGATTTACTGAGAGCAGCGCTATCTGCAAGATGTGCTACAGAGATTCTCCCTTGATTAGCCATGATTTCATCGAGAGGTAGGGTTCTTTCGATTTGATGATCACCACTCATTTGATCTAGAAAGAAACCGACTATTAATTTCTCAACAGCAGAAGCCTTCTGATCTTTTACAAGGTCGTTTATCAATTGATCACATTGTGCTCCCCATATGTCTCTCAAATCCCTAACCTTATTGGCATAGTCACTCAATTTCTCTTGAAGCAAAAAACTGGTATTATGAGCCTTGAACTTGACCCCAATGCAGGTGGCTTGGTTTTGATTTGGCTTAACGAAGAAAGACTTCGTATGCAAGCCACCGACAAATGACTTTGGGCGCAATTCCCATGGTGCACTGGGGTTTTTTTGATGCGAAAAATCTCCATCTAGTTGAAAATAGACTTCAAATACACCTTCTGGGAAGAACTGAACAGGAGCGGAGTTTTTGAATCTATAAATAGAGATAGAACTGATGTAATCATCCATCTTATATTTTCTAACATGCTCTCCTGAGGTGGAGTCGATGAGTAGTTGTGGTTTCATTGTGCTACAATTCGGACTTGGTTTCAAGAACTGTTGCATTAGACAATTCAATGGCTGATGAGGTTACAGTTTTGTCTATCGCTCCCGTTGTTGACAACACCAAAAAAGGGACAAGGAGGAACGGTCATTGTTTTTGATCGTTCGGTACCAAAGGTCAGGCTGAAAACACGAACAACAGAGGACTCATCAATATTCCCTAACTTCCCATTATGTCTGTAAAATACACTGCCGCTGCGGTGCAAGCCGCTCCTGTTTTATTCGATTTGGAACGGACATTGGAGAAGGCCGCTGGTTTAGTCAATCAGGCTGCGCAAAAAGGGGCGAAGCTGGTCCTTTTTCCAGAAGCTTTTGTTTCTGTTTATCCGAGAGGTTTAAGTTTTGGCACTGTGGTGGGTAGCCGAACGGATGAGGGTAGAGAAACCTGGCTGCGCTATTGGGACAGTGCCATTGCTGAGTATAGTCCAGAGGCGGATCGCCTGGGCCAAATGGCCAAAGATGCCAAGGCCTTTTTGACTATGGGTGTCATGGAGAAAGATGAAATCTCAGGTTCTCTTTATTGCTCCATGTTCTACTATGCACCGGACGGAAAGTATCTTGGTAAACACCGAAAGATAAAGCCTACAGCACAGGAAAGAGTGATTTGGGGAGAAGGGGATGGAAGCACACTGTCTTCTTTTGAGACAGTCCTCGGAAAAATTGGTGGGCTGATTTGCTGGGAAAATATGATGCCTCAAGCTCGGATGGCCATGTATAATAGAGGTGTGCAAGTCTATCTGGCACCTACCGCGGATAGCCGGGAAAGCTGGCAACATACCATGATTCATACTGCTCTGGAAGGGCGGTGCTATGTGCTGGGTTGCAATCAGTTTGTGACCAAGGATATGTACCCCGAGGATGTTCCCGGTATCGAAGACTTGAACAATCAGCCTGATGTAATGTGCCGAGGAGGCAGTGTGATTATTTCACCACTCGGAGAGGTTTTGGCCGGACCGCTATGGAATGAAGAGGGAATTCTTACCGCTGAAATCGATTTGGATGAGGTTGTTAAAAGTAAGCTTGATTTTGATGTAATAGGGCACTATGCTCGCAACGATATTTTTGATTTGAAAGTCAAAGACCAACCAGATATTAAGAAAGTCGATATAAAATTTACGATGTAAGAAGTACGATTTACGGGTACCTTCTAGCACATTGAACATAAAACTTTGAACTTGCCATTATGAAATACAAAAGCCTCATTGCCGCTATAATTTTGATAAGTAGCATCGGCACTGCTACAGCCCAAAACGATTACTTCTTCAAACAGGGTGAACGATTCGATACCAGCATTCCAACTCCGGAGGAATTCCTGGGCTATCCTATTGGTACCTTACATACAAGACATGATGCCATTGTGGGGTATATGTATAAGTTGGCCGAGGTGTCAGACCGCGCAACAATTCAGGTGATTGGGGAGACCTACGAGCACCGCAAGCAAGTGGTGCTTACCATCACTTCTCCTGAGAATCAAGGTAACCTTGAGCAAATTCGACAGAACCATTTGAAACTGGTTGACCCTTCGCAGAAGGTAACTGACTTTGACGGAATGAAATCGGTTGTGCTCTTAGGGTATAACGTTCATGGCAATGAGCCTTCGAGCAGTGAAGCCGCTCTTCTTACTGCCTACTATTACGTAGCAGGACGTTCAGCTGAGGTGCAGGCAGCCTTGGACGATGTTGTGATTATGGTCGATCCTGCCTTTAACCCGGATGGTAGGGACAGGCATAGCACTTGGGCTAACTCGTTTAAGGGTGACCCGATGGTTTCGGATCCCATTGATGCCGAGCATAATGAGATGTGGCCTCGTGGTAGAACAAATCACTATTGGTATGACCTAAACCGTGACTGGTTGCCACTGGCTCATGTGGAAAGTCAGAACAGAATAGATTTCTATCACCAATGGTACCCAAATGTGGTAACCGATTTTCATGAAATGGGCACCAATAGTACTTATTTCTTTGAGCCAACCAAACCCTTTGGTTCTGAGAATCCTGTGGTACCGAGAGACAATTATGATGGACTTAATAACCTCTTTGCAGGATACTTCCATGAAGCGCTGGATGAAATTGGCTCACTCTATTTCACCAAGGAAAGTTATGACAACAGCTATCCGGGATATGGATCTACTTACCCGGATATACATGGTGCCTTAGGTTTGGTATTTGAGCAAGCCAGTTCAAGAGGACATTTACAAGACTCACGAACGGGCAAGGTGGCTTTCGCTTTTACCATCAAAAATCATCTCACTTCCAGTTTGGCCACTATCAGGGCAGCCACCGGGGAAAGGGTGACACTCTTAGGGCACCTTCAAAATTACTTTGATACTGCCTTGGATGAAGGCAACAAGAATCCGGTTTCAGGATGGGTGTTTGGTGATCCGGCAGATGATGGCAGAAACAGTGAATTTGTGGATTTGCTATTGAGACATCGCATTGAAACCATCATGCTCGATGATGACATCACAATAAACGAGAGAGAATTCAAAAAGGGAAAGGCCTTTTATGTGCCAAATGGGCAAAAGCAATACCGCATGGTGCGTACCATGTTTGAAAAGCCAATCACCTTTTATGATAGTATTTTTTATGACGCTTCGTCATGGACAGCCGCACTTACATACAATATGCCCTATGAAGATTTCCGGGGCAGGTCAGCTCCCGGAGGTACAGTGTTAGAAAGAGATCAGCTGACCTCAACCTTCAATGATGTTCCAAAGTCTGGCTATGCCTACCTAATTGAATGGGACGAATATTATGCGCCTAAGGCCCTGAATTACCTTTTAGAGAAAGACATTTATGTAAACTCAGCCTTTAAAAAGTTTTCAATTGAAACCAATGAGGGAGTGAAAAGCTATGGTTATGGTACCTTAATGATTCCTGTTAGACGGCAAGAACACAGTGCTGATTTAGTGCATGCACTGGTGAGTGAGGCGGCAGAAATAGCTGGCATTTCTGTACAGAGTGTCAGTACAGGATACAGCACAACGGGTATCGATTTGGGAAGTGGTAACTTTCAGACCATTCGGAAGCCAAAAGCCTTGATGATAATTGGGGGTAATACAAGTTCTTACGAAGCAGGTGAGATTTGGCATTTATTGGATAGTAAGGTGGGTATGCCTGTCACCAAGGTGATGGCCGGTAGTGTTGGCCGTGTGAATTGGGCTAATTACAATACCCTGATTTTAGTCTCCGGTAATTATGGGTCACTGGGAGAGAACACAATTAATCGAATTAAACAATGGGTAAGAGAAGGAGGAACAGTGATCACATTAAGAAATGCCACGAGCTGGGCGATTCGTAGCAAGTTTGTTAACGCGAAGTTTGCTGAAGGAGAAAACCGTCCGACACCAGACCGCATGGACTACGTGACTGCAAGAGATTTTCGCGGATCGAATGCCATTGGTGGCTCTATGTATATGACTGATGTTGATATTTCGCATCCTCTTGCCTTTGGGTATACCAGTCGTGATTTGCCCGTATACCGCAATCATTCGATTTTTATGGCGCCAAGCAGTAATCCCTTTAGCACCGTGGTTAAATACAAGGAAAATCCATTATTGGCGGGATACGTGAATAAGGCTAATTTGGCTCGCCTTGGCGGAACAGCGTCACTAATTGTGAGTAATATCGGTCGAGGAAACGTGATTATGTTTGCCGACAATCCAAATTTCCGTGGCATGTGGTATGGCACCAATAGGTTGTTTTTGAATGCATTGTTTCTTGGCGATAAGGCTGGCGGAAGGTAATTTCCAACCGTGATTCAGGATTTTCAATTTGATTTGTGGTCAATTGTAATCATTCTAGGCATTGTTCATGGAGTGATTATTACTTTGGCATTATTCTTAAATAAGAAGGGCCGACCAGCTGGCATTATGTTAGCGTTTTTGGTGATAGTCTTAATATGGCATCACCTTCAGAGTCTCTCTATTTATCTGGGTTTCTTCGAGACATTTCCACATTTCTATGGAGCTGATTTAGGTTCTCTTTTCCTTATCGGCCCGCTTTTTTACTTCTATATTCGTACCGTTACCTCTGCCGATGGTAAGGGTTTGAGTAAATGGGACTGGCTCCATTTCTTACCCTTTGTGATCACCCTGATTGTTCATCCAGTGCTATTTCAAGGAACAATTGAAAAGGTAGAAACGATTCAAGCTTGGTTGACCGCAACGCGGTATGATAACCCAGTACTGAAGAAAGCTTTTATCCTTGACGATGTTATTTTTTGGTTAGAGTCAGCTCATATGTTGGGGTATCTTGCCCTGGCTTTGTTCACTTTGAGGAGCTATGGGCACATGAGAAAGCAATATGAATCCAATGCACATGAATCCAATTATAGGTGGTTGACTCATTTGTCGATGGCTATGTTGGTGGTCATAAGCATCTCCTTCATACTTCAAAAAAGTCTTTACGTAACGCTGAATTACTATTATAGATCTTTGGATTACATCTATATCATTCCAATGACAATAGTCATTTATTCCATCGGTTTTTTCGCCATCAAAAGGCCAGTCGTTTTTACTCATGCTTTAGACTTCAAGATGAAAGCCGTTAAGTATGCGCGTTCGTCTTTGTCGGAAGAGGAATCAAAGGAGTATGCGGATAAGCTCAGTGGTTATATCTATAAGGCAAAACCTCATCTTGATCCAGATCTCAAGCTATCAGATTTAGCAGAGTATCTTGAAATTAAACCGAATCATCTTTCTCAGGTAATCAATGAACAATTTGGATTGAGTTTCTTTGACTATATCAATAGAGAAAGAATTGAGGAGGCTAAGTTGATTTTACACAACACAGATCATGATAACGACAAGTTGCTCAAAGTGGCTATGGACTGTGGGTTCAACAATAAAGTCTCGTTCAACAATTACTTCAAAAAGCTTACAGGGCAAACACCAACTGCCTTTCGTCAAAATAAATAAGGTTTCGGGGCAAGGCATGAGAGGATTTACGCTTTTCGTGTGTGATCTTTTTTCATTTGAGGAAAAAAGAAAACATGCAAAAACTCAGTCTAGTATTAGCGTTAATCAGCCTTACTTCAATTTCACTTGTTGGACAGGCCAAAAAGGATTTTTATGTGATCGACAAAAGTCATTCAACGGTCGATTTCAAAATCAGACACATCGGTTTCAGCAATGTCCGAGGCAATTTCGGATCATACGAGGGAAATGTTTATTTCGATAGCGATGACATAATGAAGACCAGTGCCAGCTTGGTTATAGCCACAGAATCATTAGAAACTGGTGCTGGTGGTAGAAATGGTGTTTTGAAAGAGAATTTTTTTCAAGTTGAAAAGTATCCTCACCTAATTTTCAATTCAACGAAGGTAGAGAAGCGGGGTCAACAACTCTATATGAAGGGTAATTTGACCATTGGAGGAGTCACCAAGGCTGTTGAAATCCCCTTTGAATTAATTTCTGCTCCGAAAAAGGACCAGTTCGAACATCAGCGAGTTTCACTTGGTGGAGAACTGACCATTAACCGAAAGGACTTTGAGATATATTACAGAGGTAATGAATTTTGGGACAATGTGGTAGAGGACAATGTTAAGATTGAGATTGAAATAGGAGCCAGGTCATACAATTACATTGACACTGTTTTTCCGTTCAGGGATAATTCCATAGGAAAACTGGCTGCACAAATCTATATCAGTGAAGGTAAGGAGGCTGCAAGGGCCAAAATGGTGGAAGTTTTGGCAGACAAAGAGAAAAAGTACTTAAAGAGCGATGGTCAGATCTTTCGAGGTGCAGGATATCTCATGCAAAAGGGTTATGTAGAAGGGGCTATTGATTTACTGGACTTTGCCTTAGAATTGAAATATGACATGGCTGATAATTGGAAATCAGAATATTTAGCGAGAAAGGCACAATATCTATTGAAGCTGGACAAAAACAGTGAAGCGAAATATGCCGCAGAGCAGGCGTTGGCATTGGACAAGAACTCGTTGGGTATGGAGACACTTAAGCAAGCCAATATTAGGAGCTACAAGCAAAAGGAGTGATCGGACTCACCTTGGCTCATTTAGCCATAATATGCCCTCGGAGTCTCTACACTTGACTCTGAGGGCATAAATCCAGGACTTAAAACTTCCAAACATTATCACCCAAATTTCGATCCATCAGTAAATGATCAGGGTCAATAACGATTTTGGTTGGTTGACTTTTTAATTGAAGAGATAGCGTATTAGCCTGGATATCAAAACGGTGCATTTTTCTGTACGTAATTTTGTCCTCGCCATCATTATCTCGGGAATAAATACCTATTTCGATCCAATCATTTATCGGGATCTCCTCTAGTAAACCCTGAGCATTGCCTTCAAACTTTTTGCTTGAAATGTCCAATGACAATTCATAAGATCCAGAAGCTGTTTTTTTGACCTCAACCCCTTGAATGCCGTTTTCATAAAAAATGATCTTCTCGAACAAATCGGTAACGAGATATTGAAGGCTGTCGGGTGTCACCTTTCGAAATGCTGAAATTAGGTGCTTTGAATCAGGATAAACTCCCTCTTTGGCTGGGAAATCTTTAATCATATTTCTTAAGGCACTATTCACACTGTCCTCTGAGATATAATGTTTTAGTGCCATCATATTGATCAATCCTTTTCCGTAGTGGATATAGGACTGATTTTCTGCTTTGAATAATGGCTGTTCTATTTGTGTTTCTCTTTTTCTTCCAGTCATATAGCGCCTCTTTTCGAAGTTCATGATGTGTTCAAGGCTTTGCGGACCGAAATGTTCTATAGATACCATGGCTGCCATATATTGAGACAAAGTTTCCTCTATCACTTCAGAGCCCTTGACCAAGGCTCCTCTTACCTGGTCACCCCACCACTGATGTGCCACCTCATGTGCTGTGATATAAAAGGGCACATTAAATTCAGTGCTTTTGCTGAGCATAAATCCCATTTGTTCTGAGAATGGAATCGTATTAGGAATAGACATTGCAAAATGATGATATCTGGGAATCTCAAACAGGTTGAGTGTTTTGTATTGATACGGACTCAGGTTTTCCTTGGCGTAAGTCATGGTGGCCTTCATGGAAGCCATCATGTCAGGCACGTTATAGTCATGAGAAGGGTAGTGCCCAATTCTCAGTTGAATTGAATCTCCATTGATCAGGATATGGTCAAAACTGTTTTTGAATTTTCCGGATAAAATTGCGAATTGGTTTTCGATAGGTGCTTCGGATTGGTAGTGAAAATAATTTCTGTTGCGCTCCGACCACCGTTTTACCAAATACCCCGATGTCGCTGCCTCTTGATCTAAATCAGTAGAAAGTACAGCGTTGAAGGCAATGTTTTTTGCGTAGCTTGTGCCCAATTCGTATCCTTTAGGGTCCCCAATTTCTCTTGACCTTATCTTTTCCGGCAAACCGTGTTTTGCCCGAAGCATGCTACTTTCTAATTCGAAGGCAGAGTTATAAGAGAGTTTAGGTAGGTGCTCATTGGTTAGAAATGCACCTTCATTGACCACCGAAAAGCTCTCCCTTTGAGCAAAGCCTGTTGAAATGTATTGCATTGAGAAGTCCATCTGCAATGAATCACCAATCCCTAAAGGAGAGGCAAGGATATAAATGTTAAACTTGAATTTTGGGAACGACCGACTGATTTCAAAATCACGACTCATTGAAATCGAGTTCATGGTTATTTTCGGATTGGGGTTGGCCATGACGTGGATTTCCGAGATCGGTTGCTGGCTTGAATTGACCAAAGTGTAACTGCCTTTAATGTCATACGATCTTGTTGACGGGAATAAATCGACTTGCAGATCAATTGCTACAATCTCAGGAGTCACAATGGATTCAAATTGTTTAAGCGTTCGTTCGTAGGCGACTTTATGTAATTCCTGACTTTTTCGGGTTTGGAAAGCATTGATTTGAGTCGTGTTGGTATAGATAATGGCTCCAGATGAAATGAATAAAGCCATACCCAGAATCATGGAGAGTACAATCGATTTGTTGAATCTTTTTCTGGCCAGAATAAATCTTGTTTTAATGTTCGTTTCGATGCCTCGAACTTTGAAAAGCCTGGAGAGCTGAAAGAGGCAAACCCCAAACCCAGTCCAATAAATGGTGTAGTAGGCAAAGGCTGTGAGTTTATAAGATTGATAGCCGTTGAGGTCTGAATATTTACCGAGATTCAACTTGGCATACTGAAAGAGATTGTGCTCTAAACCCCAGGCAGGTGCGTAGTTAATTGCCATCAATACAAGTACAATTGAGGCATTGCTCACTAGTTTTTGGTTGATGATGGCGTTGATAAAAACACTTAACAGGATTACTAAAAATCCATTTAGAAAGAATTCGGAGAAGAGCGTGCTCAGGTAAAGACCTAGGTTCAATTCAAAAAAGCCGGTTGAGACTTGAACAATAACTCCGGTAATCATAATCAATGTTAAGATGGATACATGAACAAAAGACATCCCTAAAACTTGTGCCATGAGTTTTGAACCGGAAGGTAGGGGGAGTGCATCTACTATTTGGTGAATGTTGACCGATTTCTCCTTCCAGAATATCTCGCTGGTGTATAAGGCCAGTATCACCAAGAGACCAATCTCAAACCCACGCACGGCTTCCAAAATGTCATAGGTTGCAGGAAGTGAATCTGCGTGAAAGGTGCCCTTGGAAAGTAGCGTGAGCGCGGCAAGTAAGGCCAAACCACAGGTGACCACAATAATAAACGGTATTTCATTCCAAGTTTGCTTAAAGTAGAGCTTGGATAATTGCAGTGTTATGGAGAGCTTATGCATCATGGGACTTGACCTTTTTTTGTATTGAGTTTATGGAAAAATTGAATCTGAAATAGGCGTAGACCAGGGCCAAAACTCCCGTTCCAACATAAATGCCCCTATTAATCAGTATTGCACCGTCTATAGGAATGGTGCTTTCATTGATTTCTGCTGCACTCCAGAATTGCGCTTTGAGGTTGAGGAGCTGGACCATGAAAAAGTCAAACAGCGTTGAGAGCTTTTGGTTTTTGGCTACCTCAATGGCACCTTCATCCAGAAGAGCAAAGAAAATAAGGAGTACAATGCCCTGCGTATAAATCACCGCCATCTTCTTTGTCAAAACTCCGCTGGAAAAAAAGAGAGCACTTAAGAAAAAAGTGTTAGGAACCACGATATAAAAGAATGCCCTGACATGATTCCATGGTGACAATGCTAGCATTTCTGAGGCCGGTTTGGATGAAACGATTTCTCCTAAAATTGAACCCAAAGGAATGGCCATTGAAACCAATATCATTACCACAAAAGACCCGAAAAAACGACCTAGTAAATAGTCTAATTTAGTGATGGGTGTGCTGAAAAGTAATTGTTCCATTCGATGCTCATAATCTCGGATTACTGCGACACCCATAATGGCCGAAACTAAGAGCATCATGGGCATGGTCAATATTCCCATTTGCCGGTCGATGAGTAGTGGTGCGTTGGCTTTCACCTGGACCGATAAATCTCCAAAGCCTTTGGTGCCCATGGCTGCCAATGCTATCGAAAGGGCAAACAGAATGAGAAAGTAGATGTAGTTGGCTGGTCTGCGGCTTCGATATTGAAGCTCAAATTTGAATATTTCTTTGAAATTCATAGGTGCCGAGATTATGAGGGTTGTGAATTATTGATCTTGAGATGGCTGAAATAGACATCTTCTAAGTCTGCTTCCACTTCATGAAAATCATCTCCTGGGAAAGAATCAGTATTGATTCGGATGACGGTTTTTCCATTGTAGAGGCGTT
The DNA here is from genome assembly GCA_029262895.1 of Roseivirga sp. Lineage (GTDB taxonomy): Bacteria > Bacteroidota > Bacteroidia > Cytophagales > Cyclobacteriaceae > Roseivirga. The sequence goes on along the minus strand of JAJCYM010000083.1, from coordinate 6,218 downwards.
CTGAAATCACATTATGCTTCAGTTTCTCTTTTTCTATCTCAGATTTATCAAGAGACTTTTCCCAGATTTTCCCCTTGGTGTCCTCAATGATTTGAAGCGGATTTCCCCGTAGCACGATTTTGCCTTTATCGAGGATCGCCATGTCCGTGCACAGGTCCTTTACATCCTCAACGATATGAGTAGAAAGGACAATGATGGCATCATTGCCAAGCTCGGCCAGAATATTATGAAAGCGATTACGTTCTTCAGGGTCAAGTCCGGCTGTGGGCTCGTCTACAATAATTAGTTTTGGATTGCCAATTAATGCTTGAGCGATACCGAATCTCTGTTTCATACCTCCAGAGAAACCACCAAGATTTTTCTTGCGATGATCATATAGGTTTACTTTTTGGAGAAGGTCTTGCACGATCGACATCCGCTCTGTTTTTCCCTTGATTCCTTTGAGTGAGGCAAAATGGTTGAGCAGAACTTCTGCTGAGATTTTCGGATAAAGCCCGAATTCCTGAGGGAGATATCCGATATGCTTTCGGGTTTCATCTTTGTTTTGTAGAACATCGATTTCACCAAGAGAAACCATGCCCTGGTCTGCCTCTTGTAAGGTGACCAGGGTTCTCATTAATGATGATTTTCCCGCCCCATTCGGCCCTAATAGACCGAACATGCCACTCGAAATTTCCAAGGATACCTGACTAAGTGCCTTAGTACCGTTGGAGTAGGTCTTGGTTAAATTGTTGATTTTGAGATTCATTGCCTTGTTTTTGATGCAATGAGGAAATCAATTTTCTGGGGTGAAAATTTGTTTAATGATCCGGTGCGCTCAGACTACAAACGTGGCATTGCGGCCTACAAAACAAGTTTGCTTATGGAATAGGGTAGTTTGCTTTGAAAAAGACTAGTTTCATTGAAAGAATTGGTAAGGACGGAAGTATCTTAATATACTCGCACCTCTAATGGACTTAACAAATAAGAAAAGTAAAAAGCGCAGATTGATAGCCTTAAACGTCAGTTTCTGGCTCTTGCTTACCTTTTTGATTTCTTACGGAATTGGTCAAACTGATGAACCAGATCGAACGCTGGTCTCATTGTTTTTTCAAGGGGCGATTGGCATCGGATTATTGATAGTCCCCATAGTTTATCTCAATACGCAGGTACTCATTCCTCGTTTTTTTATCAAAAAGAAATACTGGCAATTCGGATTTTGGGTTCTTTTAATTGCACTGATTTGGCCACCTCTTCCAATTTATATTGACAATATCATTGATGAGCGTGTGTTTCATACCAAACCGGAAGACCTGGATGATCCATTCACATTTTTAGGTGGTTTTGTAATGCTCTTCATTATTCTATTAAGCACGTTAGTGAATATGACCTATCGGGCATTGAGGCAGCAGCATAAATCTGGAGAGATAGAAAATGAAAGGTTAAATACTGAGTTGGCACTTTTAAAAAATCAAATCAGTCCACACTTTTTCTTTAACACATTAAATAATCTCTATGCGCTTGCGCTGGAGGAGTCCAAAGAGACGCCAAAAGTGATATTGAAATTGTCTGAGATGATGCGCTATACAATCTATGATTGTAACGGTACTCATGTCCCACTCTCAAGTGAAGTTACTTATCTCGAAAACTACATGAGCCTTCAACAAATCAGACATCATCAGCAGGCCGATATTACATTTGATCGAAGAATTAGTAACGAGGATATTCAGGTTTGTCCGTTGGTGTTCATCGTGTTTTTGGAAAATGCCTTTAAACATGGTGTTGATGGTACAGAGTCAAAGGCTTTCGTGAAGATGAGTTTGGAGGCAATCCCTGAACAGATTCACTTTAAAATCAGCAATAGCATAGGCACGACACAACAGGACAGTGGGGGATTGGGTTTGGAGAACGTCAAGAAAAGGTTGGATTTGGTTTATGGAGAGAATTATGATTTGAGTACTACAATTGAAGGTGAGACCTTTTGTGTAGATTTAAACATTGACCTGAAGTAATATGCGCTGCCTGATTGTTGATGATGAACCCCTTGCTCATAAGATAATTCGCAATTATTCAGACGGCTTAGCTGATATTGAATTTGTAGGTAGTGCTTATTCGGCATTGGAGGCCATGAGCTTCCTAAACCGTGAAAAGGTCGATTTACTTTTTCTGGACATTAACATGCCCAAATTGCAGGGGCTTGACTTTTTAAAGACTCTTTCTAATCCTCCGTTGGTGATCATCACAACCGCTTATCAGGAATTCGCTCTGGAAAGCTATGAATTGAGGGTAGTTGATTACCTGCTTAAGCCTTTTGCGCTAGAAAGATTTTTAAAGGCAATCAATAGGGCACAGGAGCAAAAGACATTGGAAGCAGGCGCAAAGGAGGGAACGGTCAGTATTGACATCCAAAACAAGTCTTCCGAGGCCAAAACCTTATTCATAAAAGGAGATAAGAAGGTTCACCAGGTTAGAATTAATGAAATTCAGTATTTAGAGAGCTATGGCAGCTATGTCAAAGTTCATTTAAAGAATGAGCTGATTATAACCTTAGAAAGGCTCGCCAATTACGAGACTAAAATGAAGGACGAAGGCTTTATCAGAATTCACAAGAGCTATTTAATTCCGAAAGATAAAATTGAAGTGATTGAGGGCAACGAGTTGTTGATAGGGAATGCTAGACTTCCCATCGGGGCGGTCTATCGTCACAATGTGAATGATCTGTTTAAGTGATTTGCTCAGAATTACTCACCAAGCGGTATATTCGTTAAAACCCTAATCTGCTCAGTTGGAGGCCTTCATTATATAATCCACTATTTCGAGAATCTCTTCATTGCTTAGATAGTGGAAGCTAGGCATTGGTCTTTGCTTGTAATCCTTAAATAATTGCACAGCAGTTTCATCTCCTGAAGCGATCAATTTTGAGGAGTTTTTAACCATCTGCAATATCCAATCTTCGTCTCTTCGGTCGGCTATTCCGGCAAGGGCAGGCCCGATCATTTTAGAATTGACCTTGTGGCAAAGCATGCAGTTTTCCTTAAATAGGGACTTTGCCGGATGGTCAAGTAATTCTTCTTTTGACAAAGTAGTTTTCACCTCAGTAGGAACCTTACCCTCAGTAATCGAAGATTCATAATTGACTAATGAAAAACTGGTAAGCCCTACAACAGTAATGATTGCAAAGGTCATTAAGATTCGGATACTTTCGATTGCCTTTAAGAATTTCATACCTCGAAGATCGTTTGGGTCCAGAAATCGTTGAGGAGTTTTAATCTCCTCAGGTAATTAACGTTTTTTAGTAGGAGGTGGGTGAAGAATTTCGAAGAAATTTGGGTTATTGAGTCAAGCTCAAAATGTAGTTATCTCTGATTTTAACTCGTGTTGATGAGATACTTTCTTTTCTACCAACCCTTTTCTCACTAGCTGTGATAGTAAAGTTGAACACCTGGTATGAAGCAATCCAAAATAGTAATTGTATGAATCTACAGGGCCGTGACATTATGGATGACTTAATTATTGATTAATACGATAGGTGTCGAAACCCAGCTTAGATACAGTCATAAAAAGATGCCTTAAAAATGAGGTCAGAGCTCAGGAGGAGTTATACAAGCTCACCTATGAAGCTTTGTTTAATTGCGCCTTACGCTATGGAAAGGACAAAGAGGAAGGGCAATGGATATTCAACCTGGCCATGTTAAAAATATTTAATAGCCTGGACCGATTTAAGCTGGGTACAAATTATCTGGGTTGGGCAACCACAATTATCGTCAGGTCATCCATTAATTATCTCAGGCAAAATATTAACCACGAAAAAATGATGGTCCGCGTGGACAATGACGACTATGTGAATCAAGGGTTTGAATTAAATGAAGGACTAAACAGGCTTGAGGCAGAAAGAATTCTGGAATTGATTCAAACCTTACCAGATCGTGAACGATTGGTGTTTTCCATGTATGAAATAGATGGCTATACCCATGTCGATATAGAGGCGGAAACGGGGATAAAAAAGAACACTTCTAAGTGGTTGCTTGCATCAGCCAAGAAGACCTTGAGAAAGGAAGTTAGCATGTTGTACGAATTAAAGCCGTGTAGTAATGAGTGAGATAGATTATAGGGAGAGAATAAAGGGGCTAAAATCGGAGTATGACCCTATGGCTTGGGCAAGGATGAGAGATACCTTGGCAAGTCAGGTCAGCAACCCCAAGAAAAAAAGAACTGTGCTGCCATTCTTTTGGATGGCAGCGGCAGGGATTATCGGACTTGTTATATGGCAGGCTTTAGCAGACAACACTGAGCCCGTTGATAGGTCATTGAACAATGAGCCTTCCGGTATTACCCATAAAGACTCAACACAAAACAAGACCGATAACAAGACGCTTCAGGCCGATGTTACCGACACCCCAAATGATAGAGTAAAACCTAAGGATTTGCAGGCTGAGAAGGCCTCAGTGAATAATGCTCCATTCTTGCCTAAAACGGGAGCTGACAATCAAAATGAACGAATTGTTCAAACAGTTTCAAATAGTGACAATGAGGTGCCGCTTTATGAGGCTGATGAATTGGGGGCTAAGAATTCATTGCTCCTCTTCAACCCTGATCTGATTAGCGAAATTCATCCTCTTCAATACCAGGTTGAGCGAAATATGGAAACTCCCGGGCCTTTGAAGGTTCAGTATGACTCAATAGTTCAAAGGAGGAAATTCAGGGCCTGGGACTTATTTGTATCGACCGGGTTTAATCATGGGTCGGGTGCTGCTAAGGACTTTAAAGGTCAGGTTCAGGATATGCTAATTGGTGGTTTAGGTTTGAAGATCACAGAAAGAACAATGTTTCAGGCACATTTTGCCAAGAGGTATAATAAGCTGGGATTCAGTTATTTGTTTGGAGACTATAGGTTCAAGTTTGGACCTGAGTTGAATTTGCTTATTGCTGATGGGGCAATTGGGCCGTCCTTTGGTTTGGGCGCCTATCACCATATTTCAGATGATGTGCGGATATTCTCAAAGTATTCTTTCACCAACTATAGAGTCTTTGGTTCATCTCAGAGCTCCGTTTCGGAATTTACTGTGGGGACGCAATTGCGGCTAGCTAACCTGGTGAGTTTTGAAAGGCAGAGCATAAGAATAATGAACCGCAGGCGACTGAAGGCTGCTTTTAATATAAACTCTTCTAAAGAGTGGGAATGGTTCGGATCAGCTTATTTGGATTTGCTTCATTTCTTTGGGGATGGAGGGAATGCAGGTTTAGGAGCAGGGAAGTACTTATCTGAGAAATCCTTTGTTCAATTTGGTCTCAGGTTCCCTTTAAGTGGTTATAAGTTTAAAAGTGTGATTAACCAGCTTAGTTCTACTGATAAATTTGGACTTTCTGTCAACTACAATCAATTGATAGGTGAACATCGTTGGTTTGGACTCATTCAGGCTGGTATTAATATTAGAAGTGGTTATCCCACGTTTTTCTCGAAGGACTTTGGAAAGGGAACATTTACAACAAATTTAGGATTAGGTGCTTTATACAAGGCGAATGATAGAATGAGGCTGTTTGTTTTGGGAAACCTCCATGATCCTTATACTACACTCTCATTTGATCCACGTTTTTCAATTCAAGTTGGGGCACAATTCAGACTTAATTAGCCTCAAAAGGCTGGTGGGATTGGACATTTCCATTGGATTACTTTAAACTAATCAAGAGCTTGATGAACACCTATTGAGTCCAGACAATCGTCATTAAACCGGTTGGAATCATTTCAAAAAGGAATCAATCTCGGAATTCACTCGATATGTAAAGTCTGTGGGTCTGGTGTTGATGCCAGACATCGGCCCGAACTCATCAACTCTTCTTCGTGCCAAGTGAGCATTAGAAAAAGACATTTGGGCAAAGAAAATCATCATTTTCAGCCTTTCACCAACCCTTCGTTCCATGTGTTCGATTAGTATGTTGAAAGGGGCAAATATTGCTTCTACATATTAAAATTAAATATCATGAAATTATTCAAATTTTTAATACCGGTTTTACTGCTTACGGTGTTCTCATGTGAAGATGCCGGGATCACTCCCCCTACTGACATTGATTCAATTCTGGGTGCATGGAAAGGCTCAGGGATTTGCACAAGTAGGAGTTCTATGGAGGACGTTGAGATTATAATAAGACGATCAAACGTTTCATCAGATCAACTATTAATAGACATGGGAGATAATGTTACCTTAAATGCCAGCTACGGTGAAAATGGTCTTGTGATACAT
>JAJCYM010000082.1 GCA_029262895.1 Roseivirga sp. | reverse complement strand
TGTAATTGGTTCTATTGTCATTGTTTCAGCTTCCACAGCCCACGCAATCAAAACTTGAATCCATTGGCTTCACGCCATTTAATTTCATGCTGAGGTTGTGAATTTTGTCTTTAATGTCCATGTCCTTGAACATGTCTCCAGTCAGTTGAGCGTTAAGAGCATTAATCTCTTGTTCCAGTTGTTGTTCGGTCAATTCCATAATCGAGGGTTTTTAGGTGATAGGCATTGAAGATAGATGTTATGAAATAAAAAATCAAAAATAATATGGCCTCATTGAAATGTATTGATGTAAGGTGTTGATAGTCAGTAAAATAAAATCAGCGGGCCGCACATATTTAAAAAATTGTAACTTCCATGTAACCATTCAGATGTGCACAGGTTTCCCTCAATGAATTCTAAAGGATAAGAATTGGATTCACTCTCAGATAACGCATTAATGCTTCAGGTAAAGAACGGTCAACTCGATAAACTCGGGTTGCTATTCGAAAGGTATAATAAAAGCCTTTACGGTTTTTTTTATCGCCTAACCTCTGATAGTGATGCTAGTGAAGACCTCGTACAAAACGTGTTTATGAGGATTTTGAAATACAAACATACCTATCAGGGAGATGGGAAATTTACTACCTGGATGTTCCACATGGCCCGTAATTTATTTGCCGATCATTATAAAAAGAGTAAGCGAATGGGTTACAAGGAAGATGTGGAGGTTACAGATAAGTATTTCAGAAATGAAGTCAATGCCGAATCCGAGAGAATTCATAGTGAGGAAATAGACTTGTTACAAAGGGCTATGGATCACCTATCCTTAGAAAAAAGGGAGATTCTAGTACTCAGTAAGTTTCAAGAAATGAGGTATCGGGAGATTGCCGACTTGATGGACCTTACAGAGAGTGCTGTGAAAGTGCGCATTTTCAGAGCCCTAAAAGAGCTCAGAACGATTTATGAAAAGTTGGAAACACAGTCGTCAATTTACTGAAACACAAAATATCTGAAGAATGAAAAGGATAAATACTTTGCTCACCGCCATTTTATTAATGTGCCCACTGTTGGTCTTTGGGCAAAGTGACAGTGAAGTGATCAAGAAAAGCTTTAAGGTGACTAGTGACACCAAAGAAATGTGGTTTTGCATTTGCAATATCGAAGGAAACGTAGAGGTGGAAGCCTATGATGGTAATACCATTGAAATGGAACTTAAAAAGACAGTGAGAGCTAGCAGGGCAGATGATGTGAAGTTGGGAATGGATGAGTTGAGTATTGATGTAAGTGAAGGGGAGAATTATGTGAAGGTAATGATGACTGCACCCAATATGGAAGATAAGACCTATCCCGAAGAACTGAACTGTAATTGGAATTGGCAGCGACATTCTGAAAAAAGGTATTATCGATATAGCTATGATTATAAGGTCAGGGTTCCTCGAAAGATCAGTGTAAAGATTTCAACAGTGAATAATGGAGATCTTTTGATCAAAGATGTAGAGGGAGAGGTATATGCCAATAATGTCAATGGCGATGTAGAGCTTACTAACATTAGAGAAAATACTAAGGCACATACCGTCAATGGGCATATCGAAGTCAGTTATTCAGCTATGCCGTCTGAGTTTGGAGATTTTCAGACTGTAAATGGGGATATAGAGATTATTGCTCCGAAAAACGGTGGAGCGGTTTATAGCTTCGATACGCAATGGGGAGAAGTCTATAGCGACTTTGAGTTCTCTAAAAAACTGGCTCCAAAAGTCACTAGCAATAAGAAAAATGGAGGCACCCGTTTTAAGATTTCAGGTTCTAACGGCTATCAGGTGGGCAATGGCGGCCCTTCGATGGAATTTGAAACGCTGAATGGAAATGTCAGAATTAAAAAAGGTAAATAACGGACCATGGAAGATAAGTATATGTCGCTCATAACCGATTATATCGATGGAACACTCACCCCAGACAGGGACAGGGAATTCCAGCAGTATGTGGATGAAGGACACATTCTAATGGAAGAAGTGAAGGCCATAATGGAGTTGCAAGCAAAAATAGAGAACGCTGAGGCTCCTGTTCCAAGTGAAAAATTAAGCGCAAATTTTTATGGCATGCTGGCTGAAGCTCAACGAAGCGAGGTCACTTCAACGAAGGAAGAGAGTTTTCTGGATTTACTGAATAGACTCTTTTTTGGGTCGCCTGTTGGTAAGTTGGCCTTTGGGATGAGTTTGCTTGTGATTGGAGTTTTTGTGGGCAATACTTTCGGTGATAGTAAATACGAATCACTCACTAGTCAGGTCACCGATATGCAAGAGATGATGATGATCTCTATGCTGGAAGAGGAATCTGTGACAGAAAGACTTAAGGGTATTCAAATGTCGAACGAGTTGCCAATGACTAATGAAAAGGTGACGACAGCCCTTTTTACCACTTTGAATAATGACAGAAGTACAAATGTGAGGATGGCCGCTTTGAGTGCTTTATCTCCCTATACCAGTAATCCAACGGTCAGAGAAGGACTGATCAAGAGCATAGCAAAACAAGAATCTCCCTTAATGCAAATGGCTTTGGCTGAATTAATGGTCGAGCTACAAGAGAAGAAATCTATTGATGAATTCAAGCAGATTTTAGAGAAGGAAGAAACTCCGGAAGAGGTGAAAACAACCCTCAAACAGAGTATTGATAAAATTATGTAAGACTTAGAAATGAATTATAAGAATATGAAAAGGTTAGTAATGGTAGTTGCAATGGCTCTGGTCGGCCTGACTACAAACGCACAAAAAATTGATTTGGACATAGATCCTCAAATTGATATCGCAATAAAAGATCTTGCGGTCAAGGTGATCCGGAATGTTAAGACAAATATTAAGGTTGATATTGCCAGAGAAATTAAAACGGCATTTGATACAAAAATAGATGTTAATATCAATCCTGCCATCGACATAGATTTAGGAGATGAGGATTACCGAAGCAGTGATAAATATGTCCAAGATGAGCAGGAGATTGAAATTCCACTATCAAAACCAGGAGAAAGAGGTAAACTGATCGTGGACTCTCACAATGGCAGGATAAATATTTCAGGCTATGATGGGCAAACCGTAAAGGTTAAGATCGTCAAATACAACAAGAAAGTGGACAAGAATAAAACCAAAGATGGTATGCGTCTGGTTACCTCGGGAGGGTCTGGGTTTGAAGCTGAGGAGCACAATAATACGGTTGAAATTGAGAAGGAGAGTTGGAGTGCAAGAGTGGACTTCGTAATTCAGGTGCCAAGGAACTTTGATTTGGAGGTGGAGACCTACAACAATGGGCACGTTTGGATTGAGGATATTGATGGAGAAGTCAATACGGAAAGCTATAATGGACCGATTACTTTGAATAACATTCGTGGGTCGGCTAGTGCAAGTACATACAACGGAGCTATAGAAGTACAATTCACCTCTTTAGATGCAGATTCTCCAATGGCCTTTAGCACTTACAATGGGAATGTGGAGATAACTGTGCCTAATGGAACCAAGTTGACTACTAAGATGAAAACCAACAGAGATATCTACACCGACTTTGATAATTTTTCACTGTCTCAACCGAAAGGTAGGCGTGAAAGCGGTCGGAATGGCTCAACAAGGTTCAAATATGAAGATTGGATTACGGGAGACCTCAATGGTGGTGGTCCGGATGTAACCATGAAAACTACAAATGGGAACATCTATATCAGAAAAGGCAATTAATAGGAAAACAGTATTTGATTTCAAATCCCACTGATTATGTCGGTGGGATTTTTTGTGTTTATCAGCCTGCATTTCCCAATTCATAGGATTGTATTAAATTAATTGCTCAATTGACACCAAACCATGACTAGAATCAAACAACTACCCCTATTAATAGTATTGCTGTTATCCGCCACCTTTGCCAAGGCACAGGATGCTAAATCTTCTCTCAAGAAACTGTATGACAAATACAGCGATGTTGCCAGCTACTCTGTTTCTATCACTTATGTAGCTGAGAGTGAAGCGATGGGGTTCAGAAATGAGCAGCAAGGAGAACTTACGGTGGTTGGGAACAAGTACATCTTAAAATTCGGGCCTAATGAAACATGGCTGAATGATGGTAAGGCGGAATACATAGGTACAAAGGAGGAGGATCATTCTGAGCTTATCATCTTTTGTCCTGGGGAGAACTTCGAAGTTCCGGTCAACTATGGAAGCCTCTTTTCATTTTATGGCTCAGGAGTAGACTCATCCATGGATGGAGATATGATTAAAGTGGTGCCGAAAGATGGCACCTATAAGCACGCATTATTGAAAGTATCAGGAAATAACCTTCAGCATATTAGTGTTGTCGATGATATGGACATGACTCACACCTACACCTTTTCTGGATATAGCACGAGCCCACCTGCGGTTCAATTCACAATTAATCCAAAGGAGTACGCAGATACAATTGACGAGCGACAGGGCTGTAACTAAAATTCTGTTCAAAACTGTTCCCTTAACGATCTAAAGGTGTACGTTTTCAGTACATCTTTTTTTATAAATTTTAACTTTTTCAAACATAAAATATTGAAATTCAGAATATTACAAAAACTGGCACGACCATTGGATAAATGTTGACAGGTCTTACAAAAATTAAAAGATCGTAACAAAAACAACAAGGTCATGAAAAGCATAAAGATCAAAACTCAAAAAACACTAAGCGTTATATTAGGTCTGGCGCTTGCAGCAGTAGTACCTCTTCAGGCTGGTCACATTGAGTCTAAAGAGTCAGCTTCACACTTTGTTTCGATCGAAGAAGCTGAAATTCTTGCAGACATTGAAGACATGTTGATGGAAGATGAGGAATTAATGATTGAGGAGATCATTGAGGAAATCACCTCTGAAGAATTGCAAACTGAAGTTAAGGTTTTCAACAGTAATAACGAGTTGGTCGCTCAAGGACAAACTGAAGGAAATGAAGAATTAAGATTGCTAGTCAACAAGGCCGAGTTGCTAAGTGTTAACGGTGACATACAATATTTCAGAATATCACAATAGTTTATAGTTAGGGTTAATTATATGGTCAAAGGGGAACATGGGGATGTTCCCCTTTTCTTATGTCCTTTCCTTATTTACACTCAGATTGAATATATCCTTGCGTTGATAGTGGCCAGTTACATCCAGGGGCACGCGCTCTTCATAATATCTTTCAAGACTAACCTCTGTCATGAATATACCTTCCCTGTCCAATTAAGATGCTAAGATGTAACGACCATCGGGTCCCACGATTAAACTTCCACCACTTAACAGCATATGCTCAGGATTGTCTTTCAGTTCTGGAGGAAGCACCAGACTTTCTGAGATGTCTTGCAGGTGTATGACCTATTTGACAACTCTGGAAATTGGAACTCCTGAAACAGATAGAAGCAAGCGATCAGGCCGCCATTAAAATTCTGTTCAAAACTGTTCCTTTAACGATCTAATGGTGTACGTTTTCAGTACACATTTTTTCGTGTATTTTACTTTTTTTATTTATAAAATATTGATAATCAGATTTTTAAAAAAACTGGCACGGGCATTGGATAAATGTTGGCAGGTCTTAAAAAGAATACAAGGTCAAAACAAAAACAACAAGGTCATGAAAAGCATAAAGATGAAAACTCAAAAAACACTAAGCGCAATATTAGGTCTGGCGCTTGCAGCAGTAGTACTTCTTCAGGCTGGCAACATTGAGTCTAAAGAATCAGCCTCAAACTTTGTTTCGATCGAAGAAGCTGCAATTCTTGCAGACATTGAAGAAATGTTGATGGAAGATGAGGAACTAATGATTGATGAGATCATTGAGGAAATCACTTCCGAAGAATTGCAAACTGAAGTTAAGGTTTTCAACAGTGACAACGAGTTGGTCGCTCAAGGACAAACTGAAGGAAATGAAGAATTAAGATTGCTAGTCAACAAGGCCGAGTTACTAAGTGTTAACGGAGACACACAATATTTCAGAATATCACAATAGTTTATAGTTAGGGTTAATTATATGGTCAAAAGGGGAACATGGGGATGTTCCCCTTTTATTATGTCCTTTCTTTATTCACACTCAGATTAAATACATCCTTGCGCTGATAGTGACCAGTTACATCCAGGGTCATGCGCTCTTCATAACACCTTTCAAGATTAACCTCTGCGGTGAATATTCCTTCCTTATCCCATTGAGGTTCTAATATGTATTGACCATCGGGCCCCACGATTGAACTTCCACCACTTAGCAGCATATGCTCGGGATTGTCTTTCAATTCTGGAGGAAGCACTAGACTTTCAGGAATGTCCTTTACACGCATAATCTGCCCGGCAGCCACGGCAAAACAACGTCCTTCGAATGCATAAGAACGAGTGGCCAATTGTAGCATCTCATGCACCTTTGGCCATACAGCAATGTGGATATGTTCCCCAGAGTCATGCATAGCTTGTCTGGTAAGTGGCATCCAATGTTCCCAGCAGATTAGTCCTCCTACTTTTCCGAAAGAAGTATCTACTGATTTAAGTCCGGCACCATCGCCTGGCCCATAAAGCAGCTTTTCCGTGTATGTGGGCATGAGTTTGCGATGATGGTTGGCTAACTCACCCTGCTCATTCCAGGTAAGCAGACCGTTGTATATGGTACCGTTACCAGGCCCTGAGTTGACGACCTCATTAACACCCATTACGATTACCACTCCGTGCTTCTTTGCCCATTCCCCAATTTGGTTTACCTCTTTTCCAGGAACTTCAAGGCTGTTGGCGTACAGTCTTGCAAATGCCTGTTTGGTAGGCTTGAAATCCCATTGTGCATATTCATGGCAATAGTCAATCCAGGCAGGATAGCCGGTAAACCATGTTTCTCCAAACACAACAATATTGGCACCCTTTTGGGCGGCTTGTTCTATTAACCCTTCGGCCTTTTCCAGGCATTTATCTTTATCCAGATAAACTGGTGCATGCTGAACAATCCCGATTACCACTTTCTTATTCATAGCGCGATATTAATACCAAATCAAATATAATATGCCTAATATAAACCATTTCTTACAGCTTGCTCTTCGTTAAGAAGATCAGCAATAGCAATGCTATGTCTTCATTTCTTGCCTTAATCAAGCAGTAATAACTTGGTTTCTATTCACACCATTTCATAATTGAATTGGTATAAGAAATCCCGATGAATGGGGGGGCTACCGAAAACAAAAAAGCCAAATCTCAGACTTGGCTTTTAAACTCCTTAAAGGGTAGGCTATTCTTCTCCTGTTTCTTCTTCAGGGCTAGAATCATTTTCTACTTCTGTATCTTGCTTGGCCTCTTTAGCCATTTCCATGACTTCTTCGGTGGATTTGCCTTTCAAGTATTCCGGTAATTGCATTCCAGCCATATCAAACATGTTCTGAAGTGGAGGTACCGAACCATAAATTCCTGATATAAAGTCAGCAGTTGAGGTTTTACCATTATCTCCTTTTGATCCACTATCCCAGACTGTAACTTTATCAATCTTGATATTTTGGATGGCTTCAGCCTGAAGCTTAATGAGTTCTGGTAGTTTATCAGCGATCATAATCATCACTGCATCTTTACTGTCATCTCCAGCAGCTTGTACAAGTTGCTTAAAGCCATTTGCCTGCTTGCTAAGTATTTCATAAATACCTCGAGCTTCAGCATCCATTTTTAGATATATCGCATCGGCTTCACCTTTTGCTATACGTCTGATATTCTCGGCCTCAGCTTCGGCATTGATTTCTACTTTTTGCTTGTCAATTTCAGCAGGGACTACAATATCGGCAGTTTGAGAGGCTTTGTCTCTGGCTGCTCTAGCGTTTTCAGCTTCTTGTTCAGCAGCGTAGGCTTCCTCCAGTGCTTTCGCAGATTGTACCTTTTCGGCTGCAGTGGCAATTTTTAGTGCTTCAGCCTCTTTTTCCTTTCTTAAAGCATCTGATTGTGCAACTTTGATTTTGGCTTTGTTCTCACCTTCGACAGCCGATGCATCAGCCGCAGCTACCTGAGTACGCTGGTCCTGGTGAGCATTGGCCTGACCAATCAAACCATCTCTGTCCTTCTCAGCAACACTTTTGATAGCATCATTGATAGCCTTAGCTGCTGCTTCTTTACCCAAAGCCTCAATATAACCCGACTCATCTTTAATATCTGTAACGTTTACGTTGATCAGCTTCAGACCTATTTTCTTTAATTCCGCTTCCACATTCGAAGCTACATTGGCTAGGAATTTATCACGATTACTATTGATCTCCTCAATATCCATGGTGGCAACCACCAAACGCAACTGGCCGAAGATGATATCCTTCGCTAAGTCATGAATGTTTTGCTGGGTAAGCCCTAAAAGTCTCTCTGCAGCATTGTTCATTACGCCTTGCTCAGTAGAAATACCAACGGTAAATCTGGAGGGCACATCTACCCGAATGTTTTGCCTACTTAGTGCGTTGGTCAGGTTAACCTCGATTGAACTGGGTGTAAGATCCAGAAAAGCATAGTCTTGAATAATTGGCCAGATAAATGCTGCTCCTCCGTGGATACATTTGGCCGATCGACCAACATCAGTCCCCTGAATGGACCCCACTTTTCCGTAAACTACCAGGATTCTATCTGACGGGCACCGTTTATATCTTCTGAAGATGCCAATCAGCATCACAAAAATAAATATTACCGCAACCGCAATTATTATAATAAAAGACTCACTCATACTGTTTTGAATTAATTTTTAGAAACTAAAAGGATGTTGTCATTGATGACATCCTTGACGTTGATTACCGCACCCATTGGGAGGTCGTCTGGGTCGTCTGTGATGGCTTGAAGTTCACGCAAGGAGCCTTGCACCTTGATAAGAACTTTTCCGATATTTCCCCTGCCACCTTCTATTCGCATATATACTTCCCCTACGCCTCCTTTGGCATTGTTGATATTCATGGTACCGCTGTCAGTAAGCTTACTGAAAAAATAAAACAGAGCTGCCATAACCGTCATCATTATTGATCCACTAATGGTGGAGATAATCACAGTTGTTGCAGTGCCATAGCCTGAGTCAAGCGAGGCGATACCTGCCCATGAAAAAATCGTGAAAAATCCGATGAAGTTTTTCAACGTAAAAAATTGAAAGCCCGCACCAACATCCCCTTCTACATCAAAGTCCGTGTCACCACCGGCATCCATCTCTCCACCAATAAAGGTCAAGACCATTTGAATAAGAAAGATTAATGAAAAAGGTATGGCAAGGCCCCAGTAGATTTTATGAATCTCGTCAAGGGCATTCCACCATTCTGAAGGGTTCGAAAACATAGATTAAATTTATACCAATTAACATATCATTTTTTAATTAATAATTCTAAACTTTTAGTTGAGGAGGGTGGAGAACTCTGGTGAAAGGTTCCGAGGGCTGTTGGCTTCTGAATAGCTATAAAAAACCTGCTGATTTTCTCTAGCCACCCGATTAGGTGTTGAGTGAACTCCAGGCACTTGGTTAGAATCCCGTCTGTGTAACTATTTTCATAAGTGCCTTGCCAGCTTTTTCTAATATGAAATGTCTTCCGAATATTACCCCTGCAGATTCGGTTTCCAGAGCGAAGGTTTCGGATGATACCTGTCTAAGAAGTAAAGTCACAGACCTAAATGGAGAAATAATATTGTTTGAGATCTCACCGTTAGATCCCCCTTAATTCTTTTTAATATTCACCTCCTCGTTAATAATCTCTGAAAGCACCTTCAATTCGCCTGCCTCATAGAGTTCATCGATTGTCATTATATCTATGTCTTCATTTTCAGGCTTAAGGTTAATATAATCCTGAATGAGCATACCATTGACTCTGCGCGGATTGATGGCCTCCCTGAATCGCATGCCACCACCATCGGTATGATACAGGTAAGCGAAATAGTCCATGCTATAGTCTTCCTTGTCAAACCAATAAAGGAAGGTGTCATCAAAGTCTTCTCCGCCACCTTCCTGCTCAAAGGTGATTTTTACCTCATAGAAGTCTTTTCCTTTTATGGTAGTCTCACCCATAAATTCTTTTTGGACAGCTGGATCATTCAGACCGTAGGGCAATAAGAAAAAGTAAACCACTGAGTTGACCGACCGGGTATAAGCGGCTCTGCGTTCGTCCGTAATTTGGGCTGTATCTCCAACCATAGGCCCGACTTCTGTGACCAACTTGTCAATATCACCGTTGATCAGTCTGACAAGACCGTCATTGTTCATTATGTCATAAACCGTGGACTTAATACTGTCGACCACTTGTGTTCTTGTATACTGGTACATGCCATTATTCTTCTTGTAGGTATAGAACATGTTTCTGAACACCAGTGAAAGTTCAGAATTGTCAAGTGGGGCTAAACCATGAAAATCGATAGACGCGTCTACTATCCTTTGAGCCTCACTTTTAGGTTCTTCTTGTACTTCAGCCTTTTCAGTGGTTTGGTTACAGGATGAGACCAAAATTATGGATGACAGAATAAGGAATGATGCGATGCGCTTCATAAAAAGTTTATTTTAATTTCTGCAATGTACGAGCATTAAAACAATTAGTTTATCACCAAAATTCCAAGCCTGTTCAATTGTTATCAAGCCGACATTTTGGATGCTCTAGCTACTGTCTGGTCATTCTAACTTGAATAATTATAGCTGAGAGGAGCGTGAGCACACCAATAAATCCAATGGCAGATTCTATACTCAATAGGTCGGCTATTACTCCTGTGAGTATGGCACCGATGGCATAGCCCAGGTCTCTCCATAAACGAAAAATCCCAATGCTTTTCGCTCGATCTTCCGGGTGTGTATTCTCGGCCACAGTGGCCAGAAAAGTAGGATAGACCATAGCCGTGCCCCAGCCTAGCAGTGCGCAAAGGCCCGCAAAAGGCCAGAACCCTTCAGCCCAAATCATGGCGATAAGCGCTATGGCCTGCAGTAGCATTCCTGAGCTCAGCAGAAGCTTCTTTCTATAGACATCTGCCATTTTTCCGGTGAAGAGTTGGCCGATTCCCCAAACGCCAGGGTAAATAGCGGCTACGATGCCGATTTGCTCAAGTGTAAAAGACCTCGAGGCTAGGAGAATTGGAAAAATCCCCCATGCCATGCCATCATTCAGGTTATTGATCAGCCCTGCCTGTGTTACAGAGCCAAGGTTCTTATTTTTCCAGGTGGTCTCCCAAAAAATCCGTTTGAGCCTTGGTACGGCATTTGAGGTTGCTTCAAGGAGAACATGTTTTCTGGTATCCTTGACGAAAAGAAGACTTGTAATCAAACCTAAACCTACTAGCCCTAAGCCCAGATAGAATGGGTAAGGTCTAACCCCAAATTCATCAGCAATCCAGGCAGTGAAAAATGCCACAATACCTACTGCCAGATATCCCGCAAATTCGTTTATGCCCATGGCGAGGCCTCGTTGCTTTTCTCCTACAAGGTCAATTTTCATGATTACAGTACTGGACCAGGCAAGACCTTGATTGACCCCAAGAAAAATATTAGCGACTATTATCCAATTCCAATTTGGAGCGTACATGAGCAAGAGCGGAACAGGGATACCAACAAGCCAACCCAAGATCAATAGCTTTTTGCGACCATACTTATTGGCCATTGTGCCGGCAAAGTAATTGGTGGTGGCTTTTACAATGCCAAAAACGATAATAAAGGAGAGGACGGCAGTATTCGCAGCAATTGCAAATTCTTCAGCGGCTATTTCGGGAAGTATGGATCGCTCCAAACCAACCATGCCCCCAACAAAGGCATTGACAAGTACAAGCAGGAAAAATTGCTTGCGATTTTCGCTAAGACCCAGTTTAACTTCTTGCATTTGAAAGCAAGCAAGATAGAGAAATATCTAAAGGCGTTGAGGTCATTGGGTTATCATAGATGATTGATTCAACTATTTCTGACTAATTCATTTCCTTTTTCAGGCACCCTGAATCTGTCTACTGATTGGATTTGTAGAAACGTGCATCTCCGCTCCTCGTGATTCTACAATCCCTCCTGATTCAAAGTTTTCGCACTTCATCTTCAATTTGATAGCAATTCAGGCAAATAGGGTTCTATGGAGCCAAAGCAAAAGGTGAAATTTCAGTTCTTCCTTAAGCCAAAGGTCCCAGGTCAAAAACATCAATTATGAATCTAGATCCATTGATTATTGCGCTTCCCGCTTATTTTTTGCTAATGGCAATGGAGTGGATACTTTTAAAAAGGAGATCAATGAGGTCCTATCAACTCAGCGATACAATTACGAACATAAGTTGTGGGGTTACTTCTCAGGTAATTGGGGTTTTTCTTAAAGTACTTCTGGTGGGCTTATACGCTGTGGTATATGAGAAATTTAGATTAGCCACTATTCCCACGGTCTGGTGGTCGTATCTATTAATTTTCATTGGATTCGACTTCTGTTACTATTGGATGCACCGACTTAGTCATCAGATAAACTTGTTTTGGGCAGGGCATAGTGTCCATCATCAAAGCGAAGAGTACAATTTTTCAGTTGCCCTACGCCAAAGTTCAACGCAGATAATCTGGACTTTTTTCTTCTATCTTCCCCTTGCCCTGATTGGCTTTGATCCAATTGCCTTCGTCACCGTGGCGGGGGTAAGTTTGCTTTATCAATTTTGGATTCATACCGAGCTGATCAACCGAATGCCCAAGTGGTTTGAGTTCTGCTTTAATTGCCCCTCGCATCATCGCGTACACCATGCAAAAAATGCCCAGTATATTGATAAAAACCATGCTGGCATACTGATTCTTTGGGACCGAATTTTCGGGACGTTTCGAGAAGAAAATGAGAAACCAATGTATGGGACAACCAAACCCTTAAATAGTTGGAATCCAGTCTGGGCCAACCTGGCCAACTATACGGTAATTATTAAGGACATGAAGGGGATGAAGAACTGGAAACAAAGGTTCTATCTGCTTTTTTCCAAGCCTGGTCAACTATCCAAGAATGATCCTGATGTGTCTGGAGAGATAGGTCAAAGAAATACAGAAAGACTTGATGGCGCTAAGCACTCCAGATTGACCACTTATGTAGTGATACATTTTATCTTCCTGCTTTTGATTACCGCTGTTTATTTCTTGAACCATAATGACCTCAGCACTCTGGTTAGGCTGCAGTTTAGTGGTTTCATTGTTTTGTCTGTGATTAGTTTCGGGTTTTTACTTGAAAACAGAAAGGGTGCCATTTATCTGGAATTTTTCAGAATATTGATCCTTTCGATTATTTCAATTTATAGAGGTGATATTTTGAATACGCAGCTGGAATTCGGTTTTAGCTATTTATCAACCATCCTCGCGGTTGTATCTCTCATAGTATTGGTGGTAGCATTGATCGTTAAAATCCTGTCAGAAGTATATGAGTATTGAATAAAGCGCTCACTACTCGCCTATTGAGAGCCTTCAATTGAGTTTAAAGAGGTGCATGATGCGGCACTTCAATCCAATAAAATAAGCACTTCGATCCTTTTGTAAAGTACTGAAGCTGATTTGATAACGTGGCTGCATATGTTTGATGAGTTCTGATTTCGATCGGAATTGGTCAAAACACAACACAAACTCAAAAACATGAAGATTCTTAAGCAACCAATATTGGTTTTTTGGTGCCTTATTTTTTGGTCAATCACAGACATACATGCTCAAGAGGTTAAGAGACTAAAAGGACACTTGGTAGAAACCAGAACAGGTAAATCTATTCCATACGTAACCGTTCGCATTAAAGGCGTGCCTCTCGGTACTATCACAGATTTGAATGGGCAATTTGCCATTCGACTTCCAGCTAAGTATTTCACCAGCAAGCTCATTTTTTCTTCAGTAGGATACGTGGCCAAAGAAATTTCAGTAACAGACCTAAAAGAGAATTACGACAACAGGATTGAACTGATTGAGGATGTGCGAGAATTAGCATCGGTGACTGTTTCTACCGACAAGCGAGTGGGTGCTTTGGAAATCCTAAAAAGGGCAATTAAAAAGATACCCGATAATTATCAAAACCAGCAAAACACCTTCAATGCTTACTATAGAGAACGGATCACAGAGAATGGTGCCGTAATAAAGTATGCTGATGCGGCTGTCACATTTGATCAAAGCGGATATGATGGTAAAAAATTTGATTTGGAGGCAATGGGAAGTTTTGGTGGGTGGAAATCGGCTAGAAGAGCCGGCCCATGGCTTGGAGGTTATGTGGGTATAGGTAGTGTTGGTGAGCGCCTGCATGATCATTTTCGACATCGCACATATGATGCCGATCGGGTTAAAATTATTGAGTCAAGGGTCAGTTTGAATCATACCAGGGAAAACTTCATGGCTAATATAGAAGGTGGACCCTTGGCCACATTGAGCAAAGATCTGGTGAAATACGTGACCCATTTTATGGATAAGCGAAATTTTGGCAAGTACGAGTATGAACTTCTGGAAGTCCCGGATGAATTTGGAGAATGGTTTTACATCATAAAGTTTAAACCAAAAAGAGCTCCCAAGGAAGTGGTGGAGAGTTATCAAATTGGGGGGCTGGGTAATAGAACGCAGATTTTAACAGGAGAGGTCCATATTGAACCTGATAGTTATGTAATCAAAAAAATGAATTACCATGTAAGCAATGAGTATAGAGGACACATATGCAGTCTTGGCCTTATGGAGATTGTTCACTACGGTTATCAGGTCAATGTTGACTATGCCGAGCAGGGTGGAAAATGGCAAATGAATAGTATCAAAAGGCAGGATGAATTCCTGTTCCAGGATACAGTTACTCAAAAGACAACCCCATACATGGCCATATCAGAGATACTTGTAACGGATCAACCCTCATCCATAGAGGTCGTTAGTGAGGTCGAAAATTTTGCTAATAAAGGCTTCAATTCTCTGCAAGACTATACCGCGGACTACAATCAGAAATTTTGGAATGACTATGAAAAACAAGTATCTCTTGCCCGATTAAATGATTCCCTGATTCAGGATATGGAGGCAAAGATTCCCTTGAATCAGCAATTCTTAATGAGAAGAGCAAGGAATAAAAACAGGAAACTTCCAGAGGCGTCTTCCAGACCAACCAAAATTGACGAATGGGGAATTAGTGTAGTTGATAACTATCACTGGTTGAAAAAAGAGGCTTTAGCCGACCCGGATGCACGGGATTATTTTACAGAGGAAAGCGACTATGCGCATCATTATTTTCTGCCGCTCAAAGTGCATTATGATGACCTATTTCGACAGCTCGAAGTAGTAAAGAATGGATATGATAGAGCCGAAGCAACTACTCAAGACCAATACAAAAATTGGTCGCAATTCAAGAAATCAAAGAAAGGTCAATTCTATCAAACACGGATTATCAGGACCGATGGTGGCAATGGTCCGACTACTCCAGTGTCGCTTTTATTTATGGGGAAGGACAAAGACAGGTTTCTTGATGCTCGTCCCATATTTATCACTGTATTGGGAAAAGATAAGCTAGGTGCTCGGTTGGAATTTGACCCCTTGCTAATCCCTTTGCTTAGGATGGGTGTAATTTTTGCCTATGTTCATGTTGAAGGCGCGAGTGCCTTAGGTCCGGAAGGGTATTTGAAAGGGGACAGTAAAAAGGCATTGAACTCTAGTCATGCGTTGGTCAATGCTATAAAATTTCTAAAAGAAAATGAAATTGGGCATAAAGACAAATTCTTCGCAAGTAGTCAAGGGGTTGGAGCGGCAGTTCTCGCACGGGCGATCACGTTGGATTCAAGCCTCGTTCAAGGAGCATTCTTTGATCTGGCGGAGACCGATCCTGTCAATTCGTTGATGGATCCGAGTATAAATTCGAAACTGAATCAATGGAGTAAGTCGAGGAATAGAAAGCTCTTTGAGGCCATGAAAGAATTTTCGCCCTACGAAAATATCACCTCACAGCACTATCCAAACATGACGTTTTTCTCTTCAATGGACAGCAATACGCATTGGCAGTCCGCGAAGACAGTAGCCAAGCTAAGAGCTAATAATAGCGATAAAAATGTGCTGTTGTTTATAACTGCCACAGAAGAGGAAAGACAGGCTCGACTACCCTTATTGGCCTACAAGTATACTTTAATGTTTCAATGGTTGGACGATTTGAATTGATAGGTAAGTGTTGACTGGAAGTGATTTTTGAATCAATTCAGACCCAAATTAATATCACTTCACAAATCAATAATAAGAATTGAGGCTGTCTGGGGGTAGGAATGATTTTATTAATCATGTCAAATTCCAAATATCAAAAAGAACAGCATGCTAGGTAAAACAGAACGAATTCATTCTTTAGATTCACTAAGAGCGGTTATGATGCTTTTAGGTATTGTATTACACTCGACTGAACCTTACAGTTTAGGAGAAGACGCGTTTTGGCCTAAAGATCCGGGGGCAACACATGGGTCTCTAAATTATATTTTTGGCATTATTCACATTTTCAGGATGCCTATTTTCTTTATGGTGGCGGGATTTTTTGCCTCTTTGCTATTTTATGAAAGAGGGCCAAGATTGATGGCTAAGAATAGAATCTCGAGAGTGGTGCTCCCATTTGCCGTTTTCCTATTGATCCTTCACCCAATTCTTATTGCCACCTGGGATAACACAGCTACGGTGTTTGGGGTTACCATTACCAAAACAATGACCACCATGACCTTATTTCCCAGTATCACTTACCACTTATGGTTTTTGTACTATTTGATTTTTATGACCGCCATCTCTTTTGTGTTGGCAACAATACTTAAAAAGGCACCTGCGCTCACCAAGAGAATTACAAGATCATTTGAGTGGTTTATGAAAAAGCGTGCTGTGTTTATCATCGTGTTTGCAATTGTAACCTTTCTGATGCTTGTGTGGATTTGGGATACCTGGATATCTACACCGTTGTCATTCGTTCCGGACATTCCAATTTTATTGGCCTATAGTATGTTTTATTTTATGGGTTGGATTCTTTTTAAGTCCAAACATCTATTGGATTCCTTTATGAAGAAAGATTGGCTGTTTACTATACTCGCAGTTGTGATTTTTACCGCCAGGTACTTTCTGAGGTCTTATGTAGATGACGTATTGTACGGTTTGCTAAATGCCATCATCGTATGGTTCTTTATCTTTGGAATAACAGGCCTATTCATTCGGTATACCAGCAATCACTCATTGAGGTGGCGCTATATTTCGGATTCATCTTATTGGGTTTACCTGATCCATTTACCGCTTACTGCATTTATTCCTAGTCTGATTGTAGACTGGCCATTGCCCGCTTTTGTGAAGTTCGTAATTACAATGATTGGGACAACAATAGTATGTTTTGCGACCTACCATTTTTTGGTTCGAAACTCATTTATAGGGAAGTTCTTAAATGGTAGAAAGTACCCTTTGAAGGCACAAACTAATTAATATCAGTCACCTTAGATCAGAATAAACTTCAGCCATTTCCTGAAAGTGGATGCTCTGGTACGACTGATAATGACTTCATTTGGCTGCCCATTTGTGGGTATGGGGATGAGCGAAACCTCTACTTTGCCATAGTCCAATGCCTTGATTGATTTAACAATGGAGCGATTTAGTATAATTTGACGGTTCGCTCGAAAGAAAGTATTGGGGTCCAAATCGTGCATTAAACTCTCCAGAGAATGAGGATATGGTAGTTTTCTTTCGTCATTAGTGACAATCACCACCAAACCAGATTTGCTTATAGCGCACCTGATATTTTCCTGTGCAATGAGATAGTGAGATCTCCCCATAGAAAGCTGTATGGGATTGTTCCGATTTATGCTAGCCCCTGATTTACCCGAGGCACTCTTCCAGTTCTTAAAAAAGTAGATGCCTGAATCAATCGAGGCAAAGAAAAAGGTGAGAGAAACCACACTCAGATTGATCACAGCCAACTCGTCAAACTCGTAGAAACCTCCATAAAACACATAGGTAATTCCTATGACAAGAATATTCGTCAGTGCGATAATAAAAAGAAGGTTGAGCCCCAATTGAATGCACAGCCTTTTCACAACTCCTTTTTCCCAGGGAAATTTGTTGTTAAGCTTTTTGGATACCCACCTTGTTCCGCCTAAAAAGATGGCTGCTCCTACTATGGCATTCAGGTATTCTTCGAGACTAAGTGAAACGAGTGATCTTTGATATTTATAGTCAAAGACAATGTTCACGACTGTATTGATCAATACGCCCAGAAGTACAATACTTACCCAATTCCATTTAAATATTTTCGTAGAGGAGGGATTTACTGAAATTGCTCTCTCTTTGCTAAGGGTGGAAAAAATCAGAGTCAGGGGGATTACGCTTATATTGATAAGGAGCATGTCTTGCAAGGCATAGAAACTATCATAAAATATATATGTGATTCCAATAACCAGGCTGTTTAAAACGATGATGCAAAAGACAAGATTCAAGCCCAATTGAAAGAGTAATCTTTTGTTCTTGTTTACTTCCCAGGGAACTTTTTTATTAAGGACTTTCGAAATCCACCGAGTGCCTTCCAAAAGGAAGAATGAAACAATCAAGGCATTGTAATACTCTGCTATGCCAAAGGACAATAAAGGGCGGTGATATTTGAGGTCGAAAACTGCATTGACGAGTACACTGCTGACTAGACCGAGTAAAAAAATGCTGCTCCACCGCCACCGAAAAGAGCGATTTAACGACTCAAAAATGGTTGACCTGCTCTTTTCCAGAGTCTGTGATAATCGCAATGTATTAAGGATCATAAGCCAGAGATGTAAGAGTTATTATGAGATTCCTCATAATAGACAGCGAAACCAATGTGAAGGATGCACCAAAATCAGATTGTTATTCAACCTCGTTTAAATCTGCCTGTACCTCAGATTAGGCTGGCTATTAAAAACTCTTTGCTTTGAACTGAAGGTGTGTAGGTCTACTTACTCAACCTAACTCATGGAGATGTACTAACCCCATACCACAGTGCTTTGGTATGGGGTTGATTTTTTGCTATCGTCTAAGCCAGTAGATATCGCTACCAGTGATACCCGGTTTTAATAGTGAATTTGTTATAGCGCTTAGGTCGAAAGGGTTTGTTGAGGCGCCCTCTCTCGATTGACCTCTTTCGCTGGTAAAAAATAAAAACAGACCGTCAGGTGAAACAAAAGGGCTGTAGTCTAGTTTATCTGTATTTACCTGATTTCCCAAGTGTTCCGGCTCACTCCAGCTATTACCTTGTCTTCTGCTAATATAAATATCTCCGCCACCCCGGCCGTCTTCTCTTCCAAAACTACCGAAGTAGATGTATTGCTCATCGGGGTCTACAAAAGCATTGAATTCATCCGTGGTGCCATTAACATTTTGCAGGGCCACGGGGTTTTGAAATGAGCCATTGTCATATTTAGCATACCAGATGTCTTCTCCACCAACACCATGTGAATATTTGGCAGTATAATAAAGAGAGCCGTCATTGGCGATGGAAGGATAAAACTCATTAGCCGTTGTATTTACCGGGCTGCCGACACTTATGGGCTGTGACCAGGCACCTCCATTTTCTCTTTGCACATACCAGATATCGTAATTACCACTGCTACGCTTAGAAGCAAAAAAGAGTTTGTTGCCATCCGGAGCAAAAGCGGGCTCCAAATCTTCCTTGTTACCGGAAAAAGGGGCTACTTCAGGTAAGCTCCATTCTCCATTTTCCAGTTTCACAAAGTAGATATTACCATCAAAACCATTCTTGAATACCGTGAAGTATATTTCTGTTCCATCTGGGGAAATTGTAATGTCCCTTTCCTTCAGACTTGTTGAAATGATACCTGATCCAAAAAGTTCAGCACCTGAACTGGGGGTGGGTTGTCCTAAATAACCCTGAGCGAACCCTGAATTGGACACTACTATTGCATTAATAAAAAGTAAAAAGAGCAAATTTTTCATGTCGTTACTTGATTAAGGTGAATACTAAAGAGACTGATTGGGCACCGTTGCTTTGTGATCTCCAACTTGAGCCAGACTGAGTCAAATTCTGATTAATGAGTCTAAAAATGTTCCGCTCCTCCTCAGAAAATGAGCTGGCGGTAAGATCGATGGTGTTAAAAGTGAAGAGTAATTTGGTATCGGTTTTGGAGATTATAGGGTAGGTATTACTGACAGTGCCATAACTAACCGTCAATTCGGTTTCCTCACTATTAATGGACCAAGTACCGCTCTTTTCACCATCATCTGTATATGTAAATGAGTCATTGTCAAAGGAAGCCTTAAAACCGAGTGTCCTAATTGTGGTTAAAAGTGTACCATCGAGGTTAACAGTTATTCCGTTTAACCTCCAATTGCCATTAAGTCCGGTGGGGTTTTCATCTCCCCCTGAATCTTCACCACAACTCATTGTAGCGACTCCCAAAAATGTGATAAGTATTAAAAAATGTAATTTTTTCATAGCCTGCTGTTTGCGGAAAAGACAATTATCTCTATACGAAGGCTAAGGTCTGAGGAGTGAATAGACACATTAGCGAGATGGGCGCGCACCGATGAGGTATTGGGCTTGCCAGTTCATACGGCTGTACATGTTAGTGTAGGGACCAACCAATATTCAGATGACCTCCTTCATGCCTACACAAATGGGCGACCGTCCTTAATCCAGAAGTTAAAAAAGCAGAAATTTTACATTAAGGTGCAGGAGGTTTTTGATTTCAAAGGTCCTGTTGATATCACCGTAAACTTGCTTTTGAAAGGCCATCTCAATTCTCCATTTGTTGTCGATAGTGCCTTGCAGGCCAACCAGAACATCCAGACCAGAACCTTCCGGTCTGAAGGGTCTGGGGCTGAAACCAAATGCCGGTGCTTCTCCAATCTCTGTATTGTATTGGCCAAGCAGTTCCGTGATTACGGCAAGTTCTAAAGGGCTGCCTTGCCCGATCAGGGGAATATTTCCAGACAATTGATACAGTAACCCATAGCCGGATAGGAATCCTGAAATAAGCCTTGGAATGCTGATTTTGGAAAAGGCACCCGAAAAGGCCAAGGTGACATTTTCTATTTGCTGGTTGGTGACGAAACCAACTAAGAATCCCGAATTGTTTCCATCGAAATTGGTTCCTCCCGAAATATCAACCACGTCACTCACCAGCGAGGTTTCGGCAAACAAAGCCAGATTTTTTTGAAGATCACCGGACCTCCAAATCTGATATTGCGCATTTAAATTTGCTGTTTCAAACCCAAAAGATGATGTATTGAAATTAGAGCTGCTTCCACTTATGGATAAGGACAGGCGATCGGATATTCCATAAGACATAGCAAGCTCCCACCTTTGAGCGGTAATGCCGGTAAATAGGGGGGTGCCGAAACTCATGGCAATGATTGCCTGATTTTTACCAAGCATATTTGCACTTTTGCCCCTTATAAACTCTTGCTGTCCATAGCTCTTCAAGCAGATAAAGCAAATGGTGATGAGGACTAAAAGGCTGCGAAGCATGTGGAAAGAAACGGCTCCCAAATTGCTTTTGTTGCTGGCAGTCGACCTTTAGGAGGATTCTGACTAATCAGGGCTATTTCTTTCTCTTGTAAGAAGCTCCTCCGAATTCTGCGTACTCCCCGTTTCTCATCACAAAATCTTTTACCGCGATTTGGTTTTCAGAAATCAGCTGGTATTCAGTCTTGCCTTGTTCGGTGGCTTTGTCCCCCCAAAGCACAATAAGGGTGTTGTCTTTAACTTCACATTTCAGAGGAAGTATGAGGCCTCTCGTATCGAACCAGTTGCCCGTGATTGAAGCATTCGGATCGAATTTGTAAAATGCCTCTGCATCCATACTCCTTGTAGTACCATTTCCGTCCTTGAATTCATTGTGGAATGAGAGCCGGGCAAACTTATCGGCAAGAACGATTTCCCAATTCATTGAAAATTTAGCCGGTGCACCAAATAGATTTCCTTCTCCTATCCAATCCCCTTTAATTTTTTGAAAGAAATCTTTTTGGCTTTGGGCATTGGAATCAATACTAACAAGGAAAAAGAGTAAGCCGATAATTAAAATAGAGCGTTTCATGTTGGTTTGTTTTGTTCTATTGACGAACAGAATTTGTGTTATGGACAAATTAGTTGATCCTGCAAATGACCGGATACTTCAAAGGGTCCTGAATTTGTCCTTATTATTGATTTTGCCAAACAGTATGAGATTCGCAATATCCTTTGGGTTGCTATTGACCACGATGATCTTTTTTAAATTACTTTCTGTATTGGGTTCACACTAGGCTTTTGGCCTACTGCGCTATTGTTTCCTGAACGCTTCCACAATGCAACATCACATCACCAAAATAGGGGTTGTTTACTTCCTCTTCTGATGCAAGCCAAAATGCGCCTTTGTTGTTAAAGGCCATTGGGCAATACTGTTTGTATAGGACAGTTGAAGTACCATTGGTTTTCACAAAACTGTACATGTTCATTGAGAGCGTTTCAAACGCGGCACGTTGTACTTTTACATCGTTTGTATTTGCAATAGTTTCCAAGGCCGTATTTAGACTAGAGTTTTTGCTGACTTTCAAAAAATCCGATGCAGCCGCTTTAGCCTTTGCAGGATCTGTTGAAACTAAAGCATCTTTAACTGCTAAATATTTTTCTGTCAGATTGACCTCTGTTTGGGCTTCTGATTGTTCGTTTTTATTTCCGCAGGCAGCCACTGTGACTACGATTGCGATAAGTAGTATTAATTTTTTCATTTTTTCTTTAAAAACCGGGTTTTGCCTTGATTTTGCAGATCCCTGATCACTGTTTACTGTTCACAATTACATCCTCTACATTACCACAAGTCAACATCACGTCACCGAAATACGGATTAACAATATTTTCGTCCATACTAATCCAGGTGGCTCCTTTGTCATTGTTAGCCATTGGGCAGAACTGAACATACAATGGACTATCAATGCTCGTGCCGAATGACTGCACCGCGTTGATCAATGCCTTTGACAGATTGATAAACTGTAAACGCTGCACATCGCGATCACCGGTATTTGTGATGGTCTCAAGGCTTTCCTGCATAGGATTTAGTAAGGCCATCCAGTGCAAATGACCATCTCCCTTGGTCAATGACATGTCCATTTTCCCCAAAGCTTCTGTGACTAATACGCCAGCTTCGCGAATGCTGGTGCCCTCGCCTTCAACCATCAGGTCTTTCAGCTTGATATATTCTAAAGAGAGGTTCATCAGCTGATTTTGAAATTCTGGTTCTATCTCGTTTTGATAGTCTTTGAAATTTGGCAATTCAACTTCTTCGAATTCGGTTCTTTCCGGATTATCAACCGTGATGATCTGATTCATCATACTGCTTTTACCACGTAATTGAGCCTCTGCATCAAGGGTAAAGGCACCATTGGTCACCACTTCATCACCAGCTTTAAGGCCACGCTCAACCAGGTAAAAATCACCGACCTGTTCACCTAAAACAACCTCATTCATTTGAAAGTCAGGCCCATCATTTGTTTTCGTATACACCACCGAGCGCTTGCCAGTCCAAAGCACTGCTGACCTTGGAACCAGCAAACCTGATGTTGAGCTTGTGGAAAGGCTGCCTTCGATAAGCATATCAGGTTTTAGCGCGCCATTCCGGTTGCTGACATCTGCTCTCACCTCTACGATTCTCGTTTCAGAATCAACTTCTGGTGAGATAAAAGATATTTTAGCATCCCAGTTCTCCGAAGAGGAGTTTGTTCCAAAAGTGATGTTGTCACCGAGGGCTACCTTGCCCAAATTCTGCTCATAAACTTCAAAAACCACCCATACCTTAGAAAGGTTTGTGATTTCAAGTAACCCCTCACCTTCATGTAAGTGATCCCCGGAATTGACCAGTTTGTTGGTTACTATTCCTTCAAAGTCTGCAAGCAAATCAAAGTTGCGAATAGGCTCTTTTGAGTTTTCTATTTGGTTTATTTGAGCATTAGAGAGCTTCCAATGCCTCAATTTTTTTCTAGTAGCATCCAAAAGCAGAGGATTTGATTTTTCCACTTTCTTGGCTTCAATTAACTCCTCTTGGGCGGCCACTAATTCCGGTGAGTAAAGTGCTGCGATTTTTTCACCCTTCCGAACTAACTCACCCTCATAGTTTTTATAAAGCTGTTCTATCCGGGCTCCGAAGTGGGTGGTTTGAGTATTTATTCTACGCTCGTCAACCTTCACTTTTCCATTTAGCCTTAAAACCCCCTCCAGACTGCCATTCTTTAGGGTAGTGGTCTGAACATTGGCAAGCTGGACAGCCGCGTTTGACATTTTTAGTACTGCGGGGTCACTGTCCTCATCATTAGTTACTGGAATTAGGGCCATACCACAAAAAGGGCAGGAGCCGGCTTCGGATTGTCTCACTTGAGGATGCATGGAGCAGGTCCATAGGCCATCCGCTGTCAATTCGAGCTCGTGGCCTTCTCCTTCATGTCCGTCCAAAGTTTCCGGTGATGTTGAACCTCCCAGAAACAATGCTCCAACTGCAATGCCAATCACCAAAGTGACGGCTACTGTTACTATTGTTGACCTATTTAATTGCATGATTTTATAGATTAATTTTTGCTGTTCTCACCTTGGTTACTTCTCCTACTTCTGTCCAAGCCATAAAGACACCATTGCCGGAACTAGTAATTACCGGGAACCCACTTCTTCTGGAGGGAATAGATTCAGCTACCTCCATTTTCTTAAGTAAATCGCCACTTGTGCTATAGTGAGCCATCATAATATGGGCCGCTTCTTCAACGGTTTCCATCCAGGTAACCACTATCGATTGGTCAGGCAACATGGCTGTACCGACTCTTCCATTAGTGGATCCTTCACTAACGGTAACAGGAGCTGAGAAAGATTCTCCCGCATCATTTGAGATGGCCAATTTTACCATTGGGTTGCCACCACTTGCTGTGAACCAGGCAACTGCAGTGGATTCACCATCTGCAACAATCGAAGGTCCATTGACCGGGCAACCAGCAATGGTCCAATCATCAGCATGAATTACTTCAGGATCAGTCCACTCTCCATCGATCAATCTCACTATGGACATGTCTCTAATTTCCTCCTCAGAACGATTGCGATAAGCTACAACCGGACCATTTGCAGTCATTGTAGCCGAGGTTTGGCAGCAGTCGCAAACTCGATTGTCAAGTTCCCATTCATTGACCGTATCTCCGTTAGCGGCAAAAATGGCGGCTCGAAGCGTCATTGCACCACCACCGCCATGTCCGGATTCTGATAATGTTTCTGTTTTGGTATATCGACCATCCAACCAGGTTGCGAATACCTGATTATCTTCCATGGGCAACATGCTCACGAAACCGTGCTCAGCACTTACGCCATCAGTGTGAGGAATAAAGGAATCATTCCAACTTTCTCCTGAATTGTTAGAGAGTACCATGCGCACATCGTAGTCATAGGTGCCTCCGGCACTTTTTTGGAGCCAGTGGGCTGCCATTACCTCATTGTTCACAATGAATGTTGGGAAGTCGGCCCAATTGACAAACCAATTGCTTCCCTCACTGATCATATTGGGTTCTGACCAGCTGTCTCCTTCAAGTTTAGAAAAGAAAAGTTTGGCGTGCTTCTGCTTCTTCTCAATCCAGGACATGTAAACATCACCTTTACTATCCGTGAAGAGGTTTGGTTCTTCTGTACCTTGTCCAGCAGGACTTTCGAGGTTTTGCATGGCATAACTAGGCTCATTGCTTGTTTGACATGCTGAGATGGCTACAAAGCCAAGAACGAATAAATATTTGATTGTCTTCATTTCATTAATTTTTTAAGTAAGACCGGAATAGGGCGATATTTTCTTCCTCATCCCATTCTTTAGCACCGATGTGTTTGTATAACATTTCTCCCTTCGCATTTACTATATATGAGGCTGGTAAAGCATAAACGTCTAAAGCGTTCATGCCGAGTTCATATTGAGCGAATTGAAATGTGTAGTCGTATTTATCAATAAAACCCTGGATTCTCTCCTGGGATTCATCAGAGACGGCTATGAAAGTATAGCCTTCATTTTCTAAGATTGTTTTGGCCCGTTCAATGGAGGGCATTTCTTTCAGGCATGGTTTGCATGAGGTTGCCCAAAGATTAATAAAGGCCAATTTGCCATCCAAATCTTTCAAGGAGATGGCCTCGCCCTGCATGTCTTTCAAATCCAATTTCTCAAAAAAGGAAGGTTCCTTTGGTGAGCAAGCAGCTAAAAAGAGCAGCAGGATCAGAACGATATTTAATTTCTTCTGAATCATAGTTCTTTTACATCCACTGATATTTTGACATCTGCCCAGGAAATAGAGATAACACCTTCATTTCCTTGTGTTGACTTCACTTCGTAAAGCAACTGTTCCTGAATTTCGGATAATTTTTCCGGAATAACCTTTACCCTTACCACATCTAATGCCTGATCATAGTCATCTGCTAAGTGTTGATCGAAGTTTTTATTGATGATTAATGTCCATTCGGTCTGATTTGGGATGGTAAAAAGGGCGTATTTTCCTTTTTCCACTTTTTGTCCATTAAGCGTTACATCATTGTAGAACTCAATCGAAGTGGCGCTATGTGCACCAGTTACCCATACCTCATCATAGGCGACCAAGCCACCAAAGACTTGTCTTCCTCTTGTACTAGGTGCGTGGTATACGATATGGACATGTGTAGCTCCAATATTGGTCATTGCAGTAGTTTCTGGGCTTTTCGGACTGCTACTGCTGACTGATGTTTCTTCAGGGTGGTCAGAATGATCCTCTTCATTGTCTTCTTTTTTCTCTCCCGAGCATGCAAAAAATGCCACGAGGGTCAAAAGGATGAAAAATTGTTTTAAAGCTTTCATATTTTGTTAAATGTTGATAGGGTTAAACCGGTTAAGTAATCTTTATGGAAAATGGCCCTTTGGTATTTGACCTGAGCCTTTACTTGATCTAGCTCCAATTGCAACAACCTCTGTTGCGTTCTGAGTAAATCTTCAAAATTCTTGTTGTTATTACTGTATTCACTTGTGAGTACCCGTAACAGGATTTGAGTCTTCTCAATTTCACTTTGGTACAAGGCAAGCTCAGTTTCGGCAACTTCGATTTCATAGTCAGCCTTAGTCCACTCATTCTTGACCACATTTTTCTCTGCCAGGAGCATTGATTCAGCACTTTGCTTTTTTAATTCCGCCTCTTTTTTTAATGATCTGTTTTTCTTTCCAAAAATTGGAAGGCTTAAAGAAACCATTGGCATCAAGATGTCCTTGCCGTTGTCTTCCAAAGTGACGCCATCTCTTTTGGATATAAAGCCATAATCCAGGCCAACACCAATATTTGGCTTACGTTTCAAATCGGCCAGCTCAATTTCAAAGTCCATGGCTTCGATACGAGCTTTAGCTGCATTGATCCCAGGGTATTGGGACAGGGCAGAGTCAAGAGAGAAAGAGCCGGAGTTTGTGTCGCTCATAGTTTCTATCAACTGCACACTGCTGTTCAATTCCCGATTGAGCAATGTATTGAAATCGCTTAGGAGTGGCTTTCTTTTTAGTTTCAGCAAGTCTAGCTTCGTTTTGGCATCATCGATGCTGATTTGCACCCTGACTAAATCGGCTAAGGATACAAGGTTAGATTCATATTTAGTTTTGGTGATAGGCTCATAAGTGGAAACAATGTTCAAATTGGTCTGCATGATTCCAATTTCCCGTTCCAATTCATAGAGCATTAACCATTGGGTTCTGACCTGAAGGAAAAGCTGGTTTTTAACTTCCTGAAACTCTTCGAATCGAATTTTTGCCATGCTTGTGGCAGCCTGTTCCCTTACTTTTAGTGTCCCGGTCCAGGGAAACATTTGCGAAAGGGAAAGTTTGAAGCGCTGTGCTCCAACCCGAGTTTCGACAGGGGAGATAAAATAACCAAAGCTTACGGTAGGATCAGGGAGCGCATCCTGCTGATTCACATGCTCGAGCGCAGCCAGATAAAGCTCGTACTTGGCCTTTAATCCGGGATTTTGCTCAGCTGCTATTCGTAAATACTCATCCAATTGGGTTTGGGCCCTAAGGCCCGTTCCCAATAAGATGAATATCAATATGTATTTAAATCGATTCATTACTATCTAATTTTTGGCATCATCAGTTTGATGTTACCAGAGATTTTCAAATTATCCACGTGTCCCATCTCTGTTTCCTTTTCATTGATAAAATGTAAGTGTAAAAAGCTGCCATGATGGGTAAAAACCCCCTCATGCTTCTCAGAATAGAAGCCCAGAATCCGAGCATCTACCTCACTTGAAGTACCTTTCAATCCAGCCTCTTTAAAGGCCTCATGATTTTGCTCTTTGGCTTCTGCAGCATTGATTACATGCCATTCAATACCTTCAAAACTTCCTTTGATCATAAATGGAAATGCTTCATTTGTATTGATGCCGGCAACTTTGGCCTTCTGAGCGATAATGGATTGTAGGTCTTTCAAACTTGTAACATTCAAGTCGATTGATGTTTCATTCCATTCACTCACTTCACTGCTAACCAAGAGCGTGGCCTTTTTGTCAAAGCTCCTTTCTATGGTTAACTTTCCTTGCTTCGCAATGCTGTTTAATGGTCGACCATTCAGAATCAAGATTTCTCCTGCCAAACCTTCAAGGGCACCAAGTGCATAAAAATTCGGAGTATTCTTATAGTCTGCCAATGAAGCATTGGCGGTCAATTTTTGTTCCATCATGATTTCCCTGAGGATTCCCTGATTGTTGACCACAATGGTTTGCTGGTCTTGCGCACAAGCAGATAATGTAATTGTTAATGCGACCAGTGCCGCCCACGTTCGTGTCCTCACGAAGGTGTCTCTCTTCCTGTTTGTGAAGACACAAACAGTGGCTAAGAGAAATGATTTAAGTTTTGATGCGATATATATATTTAGAATTTTCACTGATTTATGTTATTGAAAAATGATTTAGCCTGCGCTTCCTTGTAATAGGAATACAGCACAGGTACGACAAAAAGTGTGATCAACGCGATAAGCATACCTCCAAACGAAGGAATGGCCATCGGGATCATAACATCCGACCCTCGACCAGTAGAGGTCAGAATCGGCAATAATGCGAGTAATGTAGTGGCTGTAGTCATCAGGCAGGGTCGAACCCTTTTTTTGCCTGCTTCTATAACCAATTCACGAATGCCCGCTTTGTCGAGCTCTTTTTTTCCATCAAAAGATTGATTTAAATAGGTGGCCATCAGCACACCATCGTCAGTGGCAATACCAAAGAGGGCGATAAAACCTACCCAAACAGCTACACTAAGATTGACCGGACTTATTTGAAACAAGTCGCGCATGTTGGCACCAAAAACACTGAAATCCATAAAGCCCCCTCTTCCATAAAGCCAGAGCATAAGAAAACCACCGCCAAAGGCGACTGCCACTCCGCTGAAGACCATCAATGAAACGGACACAGACTTAAACTGAAAATAGAGTACCATGAAAATGACAACCAACACTATTGGAATGACAAGACTTAACCGCTCTTCAGCCCTTTGCTGATTTTGATAGTTTCCAGCGAATTCATAAGACACTCCAGCTGGAATCGTCAATTGACCGCTTTCGATCTTCTCATCAATCAGGTTTTGGGCGGCCTTCACCACCTGGGTTTCAGCGTAGCCATCGTTTTTATCAAAGATCACATAGCCAACCAAAAAGGTGTCCTCGCTTTTGATCATTTGAGGTCCCTGGGTATAATTGATATTGGCTACCTCACCCAAAGGAATACTTCGATTACCGGATACCGGAATCAGTATGTTCTTCAAGGCTTCAGGGTCGTCTCGCAGCTCTCTGGGGTAGCGCACCCTTATAGGGTAACGCTCACGACCCTCAACAGTGGTAGACAATTGCATACCGCCCACCGCTACTTGAAGGTACTCCTGAACCTTAGCAATGCTTAGGCCATAACGAGCCAGTGCATCCCGATTCAATTCCATCAATAAGTAGGGCTTTCCGACTATGCGCTCCGCAAAAACGGCTTCAGTCTTGACCGAAGGAATTTCTTTAAGAATTTCCTCCAGTTTCAGCCCCATCGCTTCAATGGTGCTTAAATCAGGACCCTTTATCTTGATACCCATGGGCGCACGCATGCCGGTTTGCAGCATGATTAACCGTGTTTCTATGGGTTGCAGTTTGGGGGCTGATGTTACACCAGGCAATTTGGTAACCTTAACAATCTCATTCCAGATATCATCCGGAGATTTGATTTCGTCACGCCATTGCCTGAAATAAGAACCTCTGTTATCTGGAATAAGATCACCGACCTCATTTCGAACAAATCCTCCGTCCTCCTTTTTGAACCGAAGCCTGCGACCATTCTCATCGGTGATGTACTCACTCTTGTAATTAATCACATTTTCATACATGGAAATTGGAGCAGGATCTAAAGCACTGTCCGTCCTACCTAATTTACCCACGACTGATTCTACTTCAGGAATGGCTGTAACCGCCATATCCAGCATGCGAAGTACCTGTCTGTTCTGGTCAATTCCGGCATGTGGCATTGATGTAGGCATCAAAAGAAAAGCACCCTCATCCAAGGCAGGCATAAACTCTTTGCCAATTCCCGGGAAACTGTGCATCAGGTTTGAATACACTTTCTTCGTTCTTACCTCATCGCCAAATGTGGCTGGTATAAACCCGAAGATCCGATCAAAACCCATCCAAATAGTAACTCCAAGTAGAATGATGAAACTGGGTATAGCCAGGAACAGCAATCGATTTTGAAGACACCAATTCAGAATTCTTGGATAGAATCGAATAAATAGGGTGAAGAAACCTAATGTCGAACCAATGATCAAGGCTACAAATAGGAAATTGGTAAATCCGCTAACCTGAACCCCCAGTGGAAGCCACTCGCGACTGAGCAATATGGTAATGGCAATCAGCGCGATCACGATATCACCGTATTTCAAATAACTGCTTATCTGCGAAACAAAATGCCTCGTGAGGTTCAAGACTCCAAAGCCAATCAGGACAAAAGCTGCAAGGGAATTTCCAAGCACCAAAACCCAAATGCCAAAGAGCACCAATCCTAAGTTGATGATCAATTTGATCCATTTGCTTTTTGGCTTGAACCCAAATAACCAATAAGCCAAAGTCGGAAGCATGGTGAGGGCCACAATAATGGCAGACACCAACGCAAAGGTCTTTGTATAGGCCAATGGCCTGAAAAGCTTGCCTTCTGCTTCTTGCAGAGTGAACACAGGAATGAAACTTATCACCGTGGTCATCACTGCCGTAATGATGGCCGGAGCCACTTCCTTTGACGCTTCAAATATGGTATCAATAAGCCTCTTGTCCTTCTTCTCTCCCAGATGCCTGGAGATGTTTTCAGTGAGGATAATTCCTACATCCACCATGGTGCCAATGGCTATGGCAATGCCTGAAAGTGCCACAATGTTGGCATCAACACCCAGGTATTTCATGGCAATAAAGCACATGAGCACAGCTATTGGTAGAAGAGAAGAAATAAGCACAGATGCCCGTAAATTCAGCAACATCACAAGGACCACCACAATGGTAATGATCACCTCTAATGTCAATGCTTCTTCCAGAGTACCAATGGTTTCCTGAATCAATTGAGTTCGGTCGTAAAACGGAACAATGGTCAATTTAGAAGCTGTGCCATCAGCCAGGAACTTTGACGGAAGTCCTTCGCTGATCTCGGTAATTTTTGCTTTTACATTGTCAATTACCTCGAGAGGATTGGCACCATAACGCGCCACAACCACACCACCTACCGCTTCTGCACCAGATTTATCCAACGCCCCACGTCTGGATGCTGGTCCAAAGCTTACTCGGGCCACATCCTTGATTCGGATGGAAGTGTTATTGGTGGTAGATACCGGTGCATTTTCCAGGTCTTCCAGACTTTTGATATAGCCAAGCCCTCTTACCAAATACTCCACTTGATTCACCTCAAGAGTTTTCGCACCTATATCCAGGTTGCTCTCCTTAACGGCCTTGACTACATTGGCCAGCGTGACACCATAGCCTTCCATGGCAACAGGATCAATGTCTACCTGATATTCCTTTACAAAACCACCCACAGAAGCTACTTCCGAAACACCTTTGGCAGAAGCTAAGGCGTAACGGACTGTATAATCCTGAATAGACCGGATCTCCTGCGGGTCCCAACCTCCGGCTGGATTACCTTCTTCATCTCGTCCTTCAATCGTATACCAAAAGATTTGTCCTAAACCAGTGGCATCAGGTCCAAGAGATGGTTGAGTGCCATCTGGCAGCAGTCCTTTCGGTAGAGAATTCAATTTTTCAAGAATTCTGCTTCTGCTCCAATAGAACTCTACCTCCTCCTCGAAAATGAGGTAGATGGAGGAGAATCCAAAAACAGAGGAACTGCGGACAGTTTTTACTCCTGGAATTCCCAATAATGAAGAAGTCAGCGGGTAAGTGATCTGGTCCTCAATATCCTGAGGTGATCTTCCTTTCCACTCGGTAAAAATTATTTGCTGATTTTCTCCAATATCCGGAATGGCATCCACTGGTACCGGGTCGCTAGGTAGTCCTGTATTCCAGGCAAAGGGTGCTGTTACCAGCCCCCAACCCACAAGCAACACCATAAGCATCAGTGTAACCAGGCGGTTTTCTAAAAAGAACTTAATAAGCGTATTGATCATTAAAATTGATTTTACAATCCTTTAGATGGAAAATGCTTGTTATCAAACAAGCAAGCTCGAACAAGCGAGCTGAGAAGCTGAACCTTTTTTTAAGTCATCCTGAATTTATTTCAGGATCTCCGAATGTCAATGCACATGAGATTCTGAAACAAGTTCAGAATGACCGTCTTTTGGTTGGACAGCTTCAGGATTGTAAATCAGAAGGAATTTTCAGGGAATGGTATAAAATAAAG
The DNA here is from genome assembly GCA_029262895.1 of Roseivirga sp. Lineage (GTDB taxonomy): Bacteria > Bacteroidota > Bacteroidia > Cytophagales > Cyclobacteriaceae > Roseivirga. Next base: position 8,430 of record JAJCYM010000082.1, on the reverse strand, counting down.
AAGTCAGGTAGCCCTAAATCGGGTGGACCCGTATTTTTTATCTCAATTTCTTCTTCCTGAGAAGTTAGTGAAGCCACTAAATTGTTGAGAAGCACCTCATAAAGCAGATGATAATTAGCCTTAGGAGAGTCTTGAGTAACCGAAATTTGCTGGTCGTCCTCAACTTTTTCAAGTGACCACTCATTATCACAGCAACCCTTCATGTCCTTATGCATTTCCATGCTCATACCGCACTGTTTCTCCACTTTTTTGAATAAAGCGGTCTCCTTAACACGCCCCATACAGAGGTGCTGACCTACCATAATTCCCGAGGAGGCGAGTAGGTAAAAGGATACAAATGCTATGGTTGCTATTCTTTTCAAGCCGTGCAAATATACGCAGAATTTGCTAAGCGGGTTATCAATGCTCATTTTGAGGCTTCTGATTAAACATTGTTAAACAAGGTTAAAGCCGCTGGTTTATGCCTTTGGTTTCTGTAATTGCTTACAAAATAAATTCACAATGATGTTAAGAAGGAACCTGAACATATTATTATTCCTCTGCTTCTTTCCCCTTGCCGACCTGATGGCACAGGGGAATTTGATCACTTTAGGAGAGGGCGATCAACCTTCTTTATCCAAAACGGCCAATGGGGTAATTGGTATTTCTTATGGTGATGGGAAGGACATTTATTTTGTGATATCGAAAGACAATGGAAGCTCTTTCAGTAAACCGGAGAAGGTAGCCACCTTGAACGGTCTGGTATTGGGAATGTCCAGTGGACCACGACTCTCCATGAATGACGATTACTATTCTATTATTGCTCCGGATAGGAAAGGTGACTTATCTGCTTGGAGGAAAGCTACTGATTCTGATAAATGGGAAGGGCCGTTTAAAGTGAATGATATACCTGGTTCTTCAGGTGAGAGTTTGGCAGATATCGCCTTTGATACAAATGGAAATCTCTTTGCCACGTGGATCGATACGCGAAGAGAAGGAATGGATCATGCAGATATGGGGCATGAAACGAAACCAGGCGGTCATGAAGTTAAGGACCAAGAGGCAGGTGAGAGTCGCGAAAAGGTTGAAAAGAAACGCGAAGAGGTTAGAGAGGATCATAATGTACCGCCACAAAGGCTGACCAAGGAGGAGATTATGAAGCAGGTTGGTGAAATGCCTGAAGGCGCAGAAGGGATAAGAACATACCCTGGCGAAGATGGTAAACTCTATTGGGTTGTAGTCGATAAGGAAGGTAATGCCCTTAAAGCACAAGACTTGGAGGGCTACAAAAAATTTAAAGCCCAAAATGGCAATAGGCCTAAGCCTCAGGGAAAGATTTTTGTCTCGGTATCGGAGGATGCCGGTAAGACATGGAAGAAAAGCCAATTTGTTTATGCCTCTCCCGATGGTTCTGTCTGCGAGTGTTGCAAACCCTCTATTGTGGCGGGCAAAGATGGGATCTACATTATGTTCAGAAATAATGTGGACGGTAATAGAGATTTGTATGTAACTAAATCCGAGAATGGAGGCACCTCCTTTAAAACGCCCGAGAAGTTGGGTATGGGTTCCTGGGCCATCAATGGTTGCCCGATGGACGGTGGAAATCTGGATGTGTCTGGAAGTGAGGTTGCCACAGTTTGGCAACGAGAAGGCAAGGTGTATTTCGCAACCCCAGGTTCAAGAGAAGAGTTGATTGGCAATGGAAGGTCTCCTGCTATTGCTTCAAATGTGAAAGGAAATTATATACTTTGGAACCGTGGCCCCAATGTGATGGGCCAAACACCTGGCAGACCTGGTGCAGTGAACTTGGGCGGTGGGGCTTCTCCCCAAATTGTTAATTTACCGAATGGGCAAGGCGCTTTGGCAGTTTGGATTGATGGCGGTAAGGTTGTCGTCCGGAGGATGACTTAATACCAAATCAAATATAACATGACGGATACAAATCATTTCTTACCGTTTGCTCTTCGTTGAAAAAATTAGCCATTCCAATAGCTATCGGGATGCCCTCATTGGTCGCCTTAATCAAGAGATATTAGTTTAATTTTTATTCTTAGAAATGTCTGGCCTCGTTTGACAAATCTACTTTCCCCCTTTTTCAAGGGGGAATACAAGGGGGTTAATTTTTACATCCCTACCAGAGGAAATACAAGGGGCTAGAGATACCTATTTTGAAAACTGTTCCGAATAGTATCTAACACTGTTTCAGAAGCTTTAAAAACATCAACATTTTCAAATCTCAAAACCCAGATACCAAGATCAGCAAGTCGCTTGTCTCTTTCTTGGTCTTTTTCAAATCCGGCACTGGTAAAATGATGAGCACCATCCAGTTCAATGGCCAGCTTTTCTGATGGACAATAGAAATCAAGGATATAGTTCTCAACACTGAATTGTCGTCTGAATCTTCTACCATCTAATTGTTTGTTTTTAAGAAACCTCCAGAGGGTAGCCTCGGCAGGAGTAAGATTGTTCCGAAGGTTTTTTCGATTCTCTTTGAGATGTTTGTGATTGTATTTGTCTCCTAGGTTTGTCATTAGAACCCCTCCGACCGTTGGCCACCTCCCCTTTAAGGGGAGGAGTTAGATTTTACCAAATAATTACATTTACCGATCTATTTACAAATTCCGAATATCTATCCAATTCCCTTACTCTAACTAGTGACTCGAAACCACTTTCCCCCTTCTTCAAGGGGGAACACAAGGGGGTTGCTGACCTATTTATTACCCTTCAATTTTTCATTCTCCTTCTTCAACTCCTCTACCTCCTTAATCAGCTTCTCCTGATTCTTATTCACCTCAATCAGATACAAGGTCAACTCCTCTACCTTTTTCAGCAGGGTAGCATCCATCTTGCCTAAATCAAGACCTTCTTTTTCTACTTCCTTGGCGGAAGGGACTTCGGGTAGGTGCTTGTTGGTCTTGATATAAGTTTCAAGTTCTGAGAGAGTTTTAAGTTTAAAGTTTGGGGAGAAGACGTAGTCTGGCCAATCTGCTCCTGCGGTGGAGACCCTTACTTTCTTGGCAAGAATGGAGCCATCAACAGCTAATTTTTCCTGAGGAGAGGAAGTCCCGATGCCCACATTGCCGGAAGAGTTAATTCGAAATTTCTCGGTGCCGTCACCGGTTTCTACCATAAAGTAACCATTAGAACCATCTGCGATTCTCACAGTATTTATTGCACCATCATCTGCTATTATTGTTCCCGAAATACCCCCTTTCATATAGAGATAGCCATTAGTATAATGTGAAATAGCTGCTGCTGGAATACTTGAGGTTTGTCCAAAAGTCATTGTTCCGTTTATGCTTACATCATTATTTAATGTTGTAACATTGTTAATGGTGGTATGACCATTACTCGAAATAGTCAATGAATTATTGAGTGTTGTGAGTCCAGAAATTATTGCGGTTCCGTTTACATCAAGCTTGGCCGTGGGTCCATTGGTGCCTATGCCTACATTTCCACTTGTGTTGATGTAGATTCTGTCTTGATCACCTGCACGAAGGGTGAGTGCCCTGTAACCATCACCTCCAGCTAAATCACCCATTAAGAGTGAAGAACCATTATCATCTAATAAACGCTGCCCTTTAACGCCAATCTGTCCATTTACATCAAGTCTGAAGTTTGGTGAATTGGTACCAACACCAAGGTTGCCATTTTGCAAAATGGTAAGGTCTTCTCCATCAGAGTTGACATCAACAAAGTACCTACCATCGTTATCAAGAATACCACTATAGGCGTCAAAACCACCATTATTGGCCGACCATTCCAATCCAGACCATGCACCGTTAGAGGTGCTTTCCAATTTTATTTGCGAACCAGTGGCACTGTTGATGTGGAGTTCCCTTCCAGGCGTGGTCGTTCCCAAGCCTAAATATCCAGTGGTCTGTTGTATACTAAATACATTGGCACTTTTGCTATAGCTGTAGATATCAAAATTTCCATTGGTTCCATTGACCAGTTGATATTTTAGGTTGCGGTCTTCTGTAAACAGAATACCACCATCCTTTCCGGCATGTTTGTCGAGGCGAAAATAGGAATGACTGTCTCCTGCTGGGCCGACTTCGAGAACGGTGTTGTAGGAGGTTGGATTTTTGATTTGTAGGGTAGCTGTTGGAACTGTGTTTGTGCCAATTCCAATGCCGAGTCTGCCTGATGGAAAGAATGTATCACCGCTGTCTTCAAAGTGAAGTTGTGTAGCACTCTGGGTTCTATTATAGAAGTAGAAGTTGTTGTCCCTGGCGCTATACGTTAAATCCCATTTATCAAGAAGGGGACCTCCCAAGGCATCGTATGCTCTAAATTTTATTCTTGGCCATCCCTGGTTTGTGCCATTGTTATCGATGTATTGACCTGCAGATGTGGCGTTCAGAATTAGATTTGGGTCTGGGTCGGTCAGGGTGACATTATTGCCAGTTAAGTTTTGACCATTCAGGTTGATGATAAAGGAAAGAAACAACAGGGTATAAAATATCTTTTTCATAATTGAGGTTATTTAAAGTTTGACTTTCCTAAATCCCTCTAAAGAAGGGAGATTGAATAGGATCCATTATTTGTTCTTTTTGAGTTCCTGGATTTCTTTTTTCATTTCGAGGAGCATTGATTTCAATTCCTCATTTTGTAGCTGCACATTCCTGAGGCTTGTAGCTTGTTGCTTAGAACTTTCGACTTCTTGCTCTAATTTTTTATTCTGATCTATCAAGTAAAGTGTCAACTCCTCCACCTTTTTCAGCAGGGTAGCATCCATCTTGCCTAAATCGAGGCCTTCTTTTTCAACTTCTTTGGCGGAAGGGACTTCGGGGAGGTGTTTGTTGGCTTTGATATAAGTTTCAAGTTCGGGGAGAGTTTTAAGTTCAAAGTTGGGTTCGAATACGTAGTCTGGCCAATTGCCAGGGTTCTGTGTGACTTTGACTTTTTTGGATTCAACATTTCCATAAATGAACGTGTCTCCATTTCCATTTATCCTCATTAACTCAACACTAGTATCATGATTGGAAATAGAGAAGTAGCCATTAGATAAAGTACCCGTACCCATTCGGTAACGAGTTCCATTGGAATCTCTAAAATCCACATAGGCAGAGGATTGAGAATTATCGTTGTTTAAGAGTAGTTTGTTACCATCAATCTTCGTGAGTCCATCCGAACTAACCGATAAGTCACCGCTAAAATTGCCGGTACCATTGACATCGAGTTTTGCTGTAGGAGAGGTATTGCCGATACCAACGTTACCACTTGTTTCAGCAAGCAGTACATTTCCTGTAACGGTTCTCCATTTATATTGGCTGTTGGTAAAATCGTATAATCCAAAAGTGGTTCCGGCAATTTCATAGCCAAAGTCATTGGCCCCCGATCTACTAAACCTCAAGCCTCGAGAGTCAGATGAATTAATATGCAATGAGGAAACAGGAGAGGTAGTGCCAATGCCTACGTTTCCACCATATGGATTTATGTTAAGATTTTTGTACGATGTGCCTTCATCAACCGCCTGAATTTCTCCCGAATCCGTATTGAAATTATAGCCGGCATAGAAGGCTTTTCTACCTGATCCAGATTCACCTACCGCCAATCTCACATTCCCTGAGGTTCCTCCAACGTGAAGAGGTAAATCAGGCCCAGTTGTACCAATTCCGACATTGCCAAATAATTGAGTTTTACTGAATCCCTCTCCGATATCAAGGCGACTGTTGGAATCATGGCCTTCCAGTGCTCTTTTACCATCAAAATATATCCGCGAGTTAGCATCCATAATATTTATACCCTTAGCATTTGAAGGTCCGCCTTTAACTGTCAATGTGTAGGCAGGTGAAGTAGTGCCAATGCCGATATTTCCTGATGTATTGATGAAAAACTTGGTGTTAGCTGAACTAAAAGAAGAACCATAGGCTAAAGAGAATTCTGAAGATTGATTTAATCCTTGCCACCAATAATCTGTGCCGGTCGAAAAATTGTTGTATTTCGTAGCGACCTCTTCAGGAGTACTTGCGTTAGTGGATTCAAGTGAAACATATACATCATTAACATCTGTTGTGCTTAAATTGCCTCTAACATCCAATTTGGTTGTGGGTGATGTAGTGCCAATGCCCACATTACCAGCATTTGTAATGGTAAAGACATTGGCTTTTATTGTACCATTATCATAGCGTGTGGATAAATTAAAGGCACTTAGTCCACCTCCAATGGCCATGCGCCATTTTTTATAATCGGCAGTGCTATAAAGGCTGTGGAATTCCAGATAGGTTTCACTGCCACCAGATAAACCAAAGGTTCCGGAATTTAACTCGATCTTATAATTAGGGCTGAGTGTCCCAACACCAACATTACCAGTAGTGGGAAAAGTATTGGTCTGGGCAAAAGCAAAACTAGCCAAGCAAAGGGTTAGCAATGAGAAGAGTATCTTTTTCATAATAGCATCATTTAAAAATTCAGAGGCGTTTTGGTTATTTCCTCAATTGAGAAAATGGGTTTATTGGATTAGTACTTGAACAGGTGAGGAGTTCGAGTGGAAAATCGAATTTGATTTTCGCCATTTGAAGATAGGGAATAGGGTCAATTATTTCCCTTCCATTTAAATAAATAATCTTGAATAGACTCTATTTACACCTCCTTCAAGGGGGTTACCTATTTATTACCCCTCAATTTTTTATTCTCCTTCTTCAACTCCTCCACTTCCCTAATCAACTTCTCCTGGTTCTTATTCATTTCAATCAAATAAAGCGTCAACTCCTCTACTTTCTTCAGCAGGGTAGCATCCATTTTGCCTAAATCAAGCCCCTCTTTTCCTACTTCTTTGGCAGAGGGGACTTCAGGCAGGTGTTTGTTGGCTTTTATATAAGTTTCCAGTTCAGGGAGAGTTTTAAGTTTAAAATCAAGAGAGAAGACGTAATCTGGCCAATCTGCTCCTGCGGTGGAGACTCTTACTTTTTTGGCTAAGACAGTGCCGTCTACGGAGAGTTTTTCTGTGGGGGAGGCGGTGCCGATGCCTAAGTTTCCATTTTGGGCGAGCCTCATTCTCTCATTTCTTGTATCGGAACCGGTGTTAAAAGAAATACCATCTTGCCCATTGATGCTTAGACCGTCTGGAGAACTCCCACCACCATTATGATCATATGCGAGTATTGAAACATTATACTTATTGGTAGTGCTGAAGCCCTCCCTAAAGAAAATACCTTTTTCATGTCCTGAGTTTCCAAAGACGTCAAGGAGTAAATCACCCTCAATATGAAGCGTGTTGTCTGGTGCGTTCGTACCAATTCCTACATGACCATCCCCCCGTACGTTTAAAACACCATTTGTAGCATTGCCATTTGGTGAAATAGACACATGATCAACAGATCCTTCGGTGTAGAAAATGCCATAGTCGGGGTAGGTCGAATCATAGGCAATACCAAAAGTGTTTGCTGATGTACCACCCAAGAATATCCTTCGATTGACACCAGTCATATTTATGTTTCCATTGATATCCAGTTTTTCTGAAGGCGAGGTTGTGCCGATACCTAGATTGCCTGCCAGATAGTTTTGTGAACCAGCATCAACTTGAAACAATCCCCATTTGTTGGTTATATTGCCCGATGGGGGCTTGAGATAAACGCCATAATAAGTAGTCAAGGTCTTATTACTCGGCACTATCACCTCACCATATAAACTTGCTCCGAATTTGGTGTTCAAAAGTGTATTGCCATCATCTGTGAAATCAACAAGTCCCTTGACCCCAATTAAATTGGTGTTGTTAGTGCTATAGCTTTGAAAGGTATGTCTGGCGATACCAAGAACTCCAATGGTCTCGTAGCCATATCCTCCTAATTTGTTTCCAACTCCAACAAGTCCATAATTATAATTGTTACTAGATGGGTAACCTTTAGCCTCAAAATAACCACCATATCTAGAGGGGCCATTTAGACCTCCCCCTAAGTTATTGACAATGTATGCTCCATAGGTTTGATCAACAACAGCCCCGGTATTTCCAGTTAGTTGGATATTCAAACCTTGCAGGTAGGTATTATTGATATTTTTGATTTCCAGGATATTCCCCGGAGTCAATGTTCCAATCCCAACATTCCCAGTAGTAGGAAAGATATTGGTTTGTGAAAAAGCAAAAGTGGCTAAGCAAAGTGTAAGCAGAGAGAAGAGTATCTTTTTCATTGTGGTCTAATTAAAGTTAAGGGCAGCGTTGGATCGTTTCCTAAAGAGGAAAAGCTGTTTCAGCTTAGTATCAGCCAGACACAATAAGTGAGCAGAAAATCAATTTGATTTTCTCTGATTTGAAAAGAAAATGTAGAAATCCAGGTTTGAAGCCAGTCTACGGATTCTAGAAAATCGTATTCTGACTATCGACTATCGACTATCGACTATCGACTATCGACTATCGACTATCGACTATCGACTATCGACTATCGACTATCGACTATCGACTATCGACTATCGACTATCGACTATCGACTATCGACTATCGACTATCTC